>JANYEI010000032.1 GCA_025363205.1 Frigoribacterium sp. | reverse complement strand
CAAGGTGTGACAGGTAACGTGTGTGCCGATCTGCTTCAAGTATTCGAAGTGGTGCAACACCGCCGCGCTCGGCACGCCACCGGAACCCGGTTGTGCGGGCAATACCGATTCGTCTGGCTGCCTCGATCGGGCCAACCCCGGTCAGGATCAGCTTCCAATACTCGTCCTCAACGCTGAGCCATCTTTTACGTCCACGTCGTCCCATTGTTTTCACACTCCGAATTCTGATGGAGTGTTGCGACGAGACCTAGAACCCGCCTGGCAGAAGTGGCCCTATTTTCGGTCGGCGTTAACAGGGAGATTCACTCGACGGACTTTGCGATCGCGCGGGCGACGAATGCCCGTGGTTGCTGCGAAAATTCATGGCTGTAAAGCATCGCCGGATTCACGTATTTACCTCTGGCGTCATTCACGCCGGCCATCTCGTTGGTGAAGTGCTTGGCGCCGTCGTAGGGGCACCGGCCATCGCGGAGTTTTTTCTGACTGTGGAACCTCCGTGGAATCCCCGAATCCATCGACAGCGGACGCGTGCAGCATTCGCATCTGGCAGCAGAAGTCTCTTAGAGAGCCCTCACGAAGCCTTCAGCGACCGAATTGGCCCGACCCAGAGCGCATCCGCAGTCTGAGCCGGCTTGTCCCAGGAACGCCCCATCGACGCATTGCTGGCGAGGTTCAATACCCGTCTAGGTTCGGTCTCGTCGATGAGGTTTCGAATCCTGGCTGTATTTTCGAGATCGGCGACAGGGGCCGTGTCCCAGGGGAAGTGTTCGAGGAGACGCCGAGCTCCCGCTGCCGAGTGGCACATTGCGTGAACGTCATGTCCGAAAGCGAGGAGCTGCTCGGCGAGGTAGGCGCCATCCTGGCCATTTGCGCCCGTCACTGGGGATCGCTCGCTCATGCGACGCTCCGATACGCCGCGAGATGAGCGTCACGGCATCGTTGCCACGCGAAGTGCTGAACCCGCCGAGCACCTTCCGAAGCAAGTTCGGAGCGTTGGTTGATCGCTTCGATGATCCCTGATGCGATCGACTCGACATCGAGCGGATCAAAGAGCACGGCCGCGTCGCCACACACCTCAGGGATCGAGCCGGCGTTTGATGCTGCGACCGGGCATCCGGATGCCATCGCTTCGAGCGGCGGTAGGCCGAAGCCTTCGTAGAGGCTTGGGAACGCGAGAACTGCTGCCGTTCGATAAAGACTCTTTAGGTCTGCATCACTCACAAGGCCTTTTCGGTCCACCCAATCGGGCAGTTCACCGAGAGCGTCCAAGCCCCCTCCGGTGAGAACGAGGCGCATGCCCGGTGTGTGGGTTCGAACGATGGACATGGCTTTGATCAGGCGCGCGTGATTCTTATGCTGCCAGCCGCGCGCGGGATAGAGCACGAAGTTCTCGCGAGCCCCCGGGTTGGCGATGAACTCGGCCGGGTCGACGGCGAGGTGCGCGACGTGGATTTTTTCGGGGGCAAGGCCGAGCAGCTCGACTATCCGCTGCTTGGCGAACTCGCTAATAGTAATGACCGCGTCGGCACGCCGGGCTGCTCCCTCGTAGAAGTGGCGGCGGTACGCGAGCTCGGGGCGGGAGAAGAGCTGCGGCAGGTCGAGGTGTTGCAGGTCGTGAAGAGTTTGTACGAAAGCCTGCCCACGAGACGGTCGCGGAACAGGAACGGTGAAGGGATAGTGCACCACTTGTGCGCCTGCCATCACACGCCGGATGCCCGGGGCGAAGAGCGCAGCACTCCCCAAGGCGCGAAGGCGTTCAATCGACGAGCCGCCACTTCGGACCCGAGAGATGGTGTGCTCGTCGATGCCTTGGCTGAAACCGGTGGCTGCAGCCGGAACATAAGCCGTGGCGTGTACCCCGTGCGCCGTCGCAAGCTGCCGAGTCAGCTCCTTGACGTAGGTCTCACTGCCTCCCATGCTTCCAGGAACGAGCGTCAGCATCGAAAGTGCTACTTCGATCACGGCTGGCTCTTCGCGTTCCGGGTGCGCTTAGACGGTCTGGACGATGTCGACATAGCGGGATCCGCCGAGCTCGAGGGACTTGATGTCTGCGTCAACCATGATCTGTGCAAGACGGGGAGTGAGGATGGTCGGCGTCCAGCCCAGCTGGTCGCGCGCCTTCGACGCATCGCCGATCAGCGAATCGACCTCGGTTGGGCGCAGGTAGCGCTCGTCGAATTTCACGTATTTCTGCCAGTCAAGCCCGGCATGGCCGAACGAGAGCTCGAGGAAGTCTTTGACGGTGTACGCGGTGTTGGTCGCAACAACGAAGTCATCCGGAGTGCCGTGTTGGAGCATCCGCCACATGGCCTCGACGTATTCCGGCGCGTAACCCCAATCGCGCACGGAGTCGAGGTTGCCCATAAAAAGTTCGGACTGCTGGCCAGCGGCGATGCGGGCCACCGCGCGTGTGATCTTGCGAGTGACGAAGGTGTCGCCACGACGGGGCGACTCGTGGTTGAAGAGGATGCCGTTGGAGGCGAACAGCCCGTAGGCCTCACGGTAGTTCTTGGTGATCCAGTAGGAATACACCTTGGCTACGCCGTAGGGCGACCGCGGGTAGAAGGGAGTCTGCTCGTCCTGCGGCGGCGGAGTTGCGCCGAACATCTCCGAACTCGAGGCCTGGTAGAAGCGCGTGGAGAGGCCGATCGCGCGAATCGCCTCGAGCAGTCGGATGGTGCCGAGACCGGTGACATCCCCGGTGTATTCCGGCTCGTCGAAGCTCACCCGCACATGGGACTGGGCGGCAAGGTTGTAAACCTCGTCCGGCTGGATCTCGCTCAGCAGCGTCACCAGTCGAGAGCCATCAGTGAGGTCGGAGTAGTGGAGAAAGAGGTTGGGGTGGGGGGTGTGCGGATCCTGGTAGATGTGGTCGATGCGATCAGTGTTGAAGGTCGAGGATCGACGGATCAGACCGTGGACTTCGTAGCCCTTGCCCAGCAGCAACTCGGCAAGGTAGCTGCCATCCTGCCCGGTGATGCCGGTGATGATGGCCTTCTTCGCCGTAGCCTCAGTCATTCAATTCACTCCGATTTTTACGGTGAGCTGCGTTCGGCTCGTCTCCGGCAGCGTCGCTTTGAAACGCCGCAAGCCTAGCGCAGGCGTCCCGCCAGTCTGGGGTTAGAGGGCGCGGGCCCGCGCATTCACCCGGCCGGCGGCAAACGCCGAGGCCCACCGTACCGGCCGATGCCACAGCCCACTGATCGGTCGGATCGCCCGCGGCAGGTGGCGTCGCTTCACGGACTCCGCTTCCCGGCTCGAGGCGAGTCGGTTGGCCACAGTGAGGGAGTCCGGGTGCCAGCGAAATGCTGAGACGGGAGTGCGCGTCCAGGCGAAGGAGCCGTGCTTGCGCAACTTGAGGAAGGCGTCAAGGTCCATGGCATATCTGAGACTCGGATCGAACCCGCCGATCTCCTGCAGGGCATCGAGCTTGATCATCGTGCCGGGATGGGGGATGAGGTCTGGGCCCCAAGAGAGCAGCAGCGTCGCGAGCCGACCGGCATTGCTCACTGTGATGGTGCGCCCCTCAGGATCGATGTACTCGCATCCGCCGAAGGCGAGCACGGTGCCTGGCTCGGTCTCGATCACGGACCGGAGCTTAGCGAGCCCTCCCGGTCGGATGAGATCGTCATCGCCCACCCAGGCGTAATACTTCTCGGTCGTGCGGGCATCGAGGCCGCAGTTGATCGCGGCGGAGATGCCTTCCTTCGGGTCATCCACAACGACTGCACCCATCGACGTGGCCAGCGCGCGTGCCTCTACCGCCTGGAGTGGCGCTACGACAATCAACGTCACTTCGAGATCGGCACGCTGTTCATTCACGGATTCGATACTGAGCCGCAGCGTATCGAGACGATCGCCGAGAGTGGGGAGAACGACGAGAACCTCGGGGGCGGACATCGGTCCCACTTTCTGGATTGCTACGATTCTTATGAGCTCTGCTACGTGGCCACCAGGAACAGCTCGAGCCCACTCAGCGTTCACTAGGGCGCGAGGCGCCCCACAACTATAACGAGAATGCGCATCGGAGAACCGTTGGAACCGCTTGACAGGAGCACCCGAATCTATGTTGCGGGCCACCGCGGACTCGTGGGCTCGGCACTGTGGCGGCATTTCACGCAGGAGGGCTTCTCTCACCTCATCGGGGCGACGTCCGGAGAACTGGACCTGAGGGATCGCGGTGCGGTGTTCGACTTTTTCCGCGCGAAGAAACCCGATGTGGTAATCGATGCTGCTGCCAGGGTTGGGGGGATCCACGCGAACGACACGTTCTCAGCGGACTTCCTCAGCGAGAACCTGCAGATCCAGGTGAACGTGATGGACGCGGCGAACGAGGTCGATGTGGACCGGCTGCTGTTCCTCGGCTCCTCCTGCATTTATCCCAAGTTCGCTGAGCAGCCGATAAAGGAATCGTCACTACTCACCGGAGTGCTCGAGCCGACGAATGATGCCTATGCCATCGCAAAAATCGCCGGGATCATGCAGGTGCAGGCATATCGCAAGCAATACGACCGGCATTGGATCTCCGCGATGCCCACCAATCTCTATGGGCCCGGAGACAACTTTCATCCGAGCAACTCTCACGTGCTGCCCGCATTGATGCGGCGCATCCATGACGCGAAAGTGGGGAAGTCTCCCGAGGTCGTGATTTGGGGATCGGGCACCCCTCGTCGCGAATTCCTCTATGTGGATGACCTCGCCAAGGCATCGTTGTTCCTTCTCGAAAACTACGACGATCCCCAGACAATCAACGTCGGGGTGGGCGAAGACCTTTCAATTCACGATCTTGCAACGCTGATCGCAACCACCGTCGGGTATGACGGCACCCTGATCCAGGATGCAAGTAAACCCGATGGGACGCCGCGCAAGCTTCTCGACGTCAGCCGCCTCGACAACCTCGGCTGGCGCGCCACGACCAACCTCGAAGAGGGAATCGCGCGCACCTACGAGTGGTATTTGAGTCACCAGGACAGCCTCAGGAAGAAATAGCGCGAGGGCTCGTTGGTACTATCTCCGTATGGTGAGCTCCTTCGAAAAAACGCTGGTCGTGATGCCTGCGTTCAACGAGCAAGAGTCCGTCAGAGCTGTCGTGCGGGAGGTCTTTGAAAAGCTGCCAGGCATCACCTGTCTCGTCGTGAACGACGGCTCATCCGATGAAACGAGCCGGGAAGCCCGCGCGGGCGGCGCGCTGGTGGCGGACCTGCCCTTCAATCTCGGCGTCGGGGGTGCGATGCGAGTCGGCTTTCGTTACGCCATTGAGAACGGATTCGATAACGTCGTGCAGATCGACGCTGACGGCCAGCACGACCCGGCCGGGGTCAGTGCGCTCCTCGCCCGCCTCGACACCGCCGATATGGTGTTGGGGGCACGATTCGCGGGCGAAGGAGACTATTTGGTGCGCGGGCCTCGTCGGTGGGCCATTACGCTCCTTTCTCGGTTCCTTAGCTGCACGGCTCGCACGAGGCTCACTGACACCACCTCCGGATTTCGTCTGAGCGGCCCGCGGGCGGTTCGCCTCTTCGCTGAGCACTACCCGGCGGAGTACCTGGGGGACACGATCGAATCGCTCGTGATCGCCGCGCGAGCCAAATGCGTGATCGCCCAGGTGCCCGTCGCTATGCGGGTCCGGTCGGGCGGGCGACCGTCGCATGATCCGGTCAAGGCGGCGGTCTATCTGGCACGAGCGGTCCTCGCGTTGTTCTTCGCGCTCATGCGACCGCCGGTGACCCTCAAGGACGCGATCGTGGCACCAACGTGACCGGAGCGTCCTACATATTCGGGGTTCTCTCTGCGCTGCTCACTCTCGTAGTGGTGATCGAGATGCTCCGGCGACGCAGATTGAGAGAGCGTCATGCGATCTGGTGGTTGATCGCCGGTACGCTCGCGCTGGTCGTGGGAGTATTCCCCAACACCCTGGTCTGGGCCGCGGGCATCGTAGGTATCGCCATTCCCCTGAACCTTGTCTTCTTCGTCAGCGTCGCGGTGTTGTTCTTCGTGTGCATCCAGCACAGCGCAGAGCTGACCGTGCTTGAGGCGAAGACTCGCACGCTCGCCGAAACAAGCGCCCTGCTGGAAATGCGGATCGGCGTTCTTGAGGCGCGAATCCGCGAGTCAGAAAAAGGCCAGTCACCGGAGAATGAGGCGCGCTGAGGCCTAGCTCACGACCTGGCGGCGGTCGTGAAGTGCCGCGGTAAGCAGATACGAGCCGTGCACGACAAGTCCGAGGATCGGTCCGGCGACGAGCGCCGCGACGGTGCGAGTCGCGAAATCTAGCGGCAGCAGGAGCGCTCCGATCGTCGCGAGCGCGGCGGCAATCCAGCCGGCACTGTAAACGCTGTGTTTCGAGCGAGCAAGAATCGCGGGCGCGGTGATGCAGAGGGCGGCGACAAGGGCCGACGAGCCGACGAGCACGGCGAAAAATGGAGCGTCGGGCTGAAGCTTGTGCGGAAACAACAGATGGTAGACCGCCGGTCCTAGCAGTGCTCCGGCTGCCGCGAGGAGCGCACCACCTACAACCAACAGACCGAGCAAACGGAGAAGATAGCGCCAGAAGTGCATGACCTCGTCACGGAAATGCACCACAAGGTAGCTCTGTAGCGACAGCGCCACCACAATGAGCGGCGCGCGCGTGAGCGTGATGGTGACAATGAACATACCGAGGATGGCCGGAGGCTCGGAGCGCGAGGTGAGTCCGAGCAACAGGGGAAATCCGCTCACCATTATCGCGGTCGCCGAGGAGGCCACGATCGTACTAGCGACGTTCCGGGTGAGTGCGCCGTACCTCACATCGAGTTGCGATCGCCCGACGATGTAGGGGCGGATGAATGGCCAGAGCACAAGGAGCGTCACGGGAAAAGGGGCAGCGGTGGCCCAGGCGAGCGCAACGATGTCGTGGGTGACGGCGAGCGTGATGGACAGAGCGACGAGCCGAAGGAGCGCGTCGAGGGCGATCATTAGCGCGAGGGGGATCCACGCGGCCACTCCGTAGAGCGACCCGGCAAGCACCGCGATCATCACGAAGGAAGCGGCTCCAACAGCGAGCGGCCAGACCAGGCTCCAGCCTTGTGCAGGAAAGACGGCGCCCACCCACAGTGGGGCTGTGCCGACGATCGCCGCGAACGCGAACACGCCTGCGATGATCCCAAACCGACGAGCCCGCGTGGGCTGGGGGTAACTCCTGGCCGAGACCGGGCGAGTGGCCCGCGTGACCTCTTGCTGGATTCCTCCGAGAGCGCCGACGACGAAATAGAGGGTGGACCAGAACACGGCGAAGATTGCGTACTCGGCCAGACCGATTTGATTGGGGATGAGAATCGTGACGGCGTACGAGGCGACCCCGGCGACCGCCGTTGCGATGAGAATTGTCGTGAGGCCAGTGAGTCGCCGTCCCCGTCGACCCGGGGGCTTTTCCGCTATCACAGAACAATTCTATCGATGTGAGGTTGACTCTATCGATGTGAGGTTGACGCGCCCGGGTGCGACCTGCCCTCAGCGCCCGTGCGATTGCAGCAGGTCGCGCACCATATCCATTCGCCCCTGGCTGGCCAATCGCAAGTAGCGGCCGTGTCGATTGGCCGCGAGTATGCGGCTTAACCGTCGCACTCGCGAGGGCGGAAGATCATTTCGTTCGGCTTCGAACGTCGCTTTGACCCGTGCGAGTGCAACGACCTCCGGGGGGGCGAGTCCCTCCACGGATTCGAGGCGTGAGGCGAATTGTTCGAACTGGAGAGAGAGCCGTTCATTGCGTTCTCCTCGTGGTTCGAGCACCCGTTCCACTTTGCGCCGAAGCGTCGGAAAATCGACTCCGATCACATTCGAGCCATGCTGTCGATAGTCGATCAGGGGCTCGTCGATGACGTCGACCTTGCCGGTGGCTGCCGCGATGACGCCAAGCCACTCGTCATGCAACCAGTTCGAGGGGAAGGGCAGCGCCCGATCCAGCAGCCGCCGACGGAACATCACCGTGGCTCCTGTCGCGAAATTACGTTTGATGAAGAGCGAGAACCCTGCGCCCTCGTGGAACAGCTGCTGGTCGGCGTCAGTGATCTCGAGAACCTCAAACAGGGCACGATTGATGCTGGCTCCGGAAGCATCCACGAGTCGCGCGTTGCTGAAGACGAGGTCGAGGTCAGGTCGCGACTCGAATTCACGCGCGGCTCGATCGAGTCGATCCGGTCTCCAGATATCGTCTTGGTCCGAAAGGGCAACGAGGTCCGCGGACGTCGCGAGCATCGCCGCCTCAAAATTGAGAGCGACTCCGAGTGCGTCGGGGTTGCGAGAAATGATCACATCGAGCGGAGGGTGCCCGGAACTCTCCTCGTGCCGCGCGAGCAGGGCGGTTGCAATGGACAGGGTGTCATCTGTGGACGCGTCGTCCGAGATCACAATCTGCTGCGGAGGCCTTGTCTGGTCGAGGATGCTGCGGAGCTGTTCTTCGACGAATCGCGCGCCGTTGTGCGTGCAAAGAGCGACCGCAATAGAAGCGCCCATCGGTTCGGATACCTCCCGCAGTCGTTGTTCGGGGCCATCGAATTGCACGACGACTCGACATCGAGTATCCCATCGTCGGGCGCGGGTACAGGCGTCCGCACGACCGCCGGATAGAATCCGTTCGAATCGCTGGCGGTTTAATTCCGCGGAAGTCATGACCTCAGATCATGCGTCGATAACGGCGACGACAACGGCCCCAAGAGGAGTTCGCATGAGCCGCACTGACGAATCGCCGCGAAAGACCAGTGCACTTGGTGCCACGGTTGACGTGACGGCCGTAGCGGTCGGGCGATGGAGGAGATTTGCGGTCGCATTCGCCTTTCTGCTGGTGCCGATGTTGCTCTGGGCGCTGGCATCCCCCCTCGGGTCCGTGCCTGATGAGCCGTCTCACGCCATCCGCGCTGCCGCGGTTGTTCGCGGTCAGATCGTGACTCCCCCGTGGGCGAAGGATCCTTCGTTAGCACGTGCGATAGTGCCACTTTATGTCGCGCATATGCATGAACTGACCTGTTACGCGGGACGGTCGCAAATCACCCCGGCGTGCGAGTTTCCCCTCGTCGGGAACCCTGATTCGCTCGTGACGACCGGTAACTCTGCGGGCAACAACAGCCCCGTTTTCTACGCCATCATGGGCTTTCCCACCCTCTTTCTCAGTGGGGATGTCGCGCTCTACGGAATGCGTTTCCTGAACGCAATACTCTGCGCCGCCGTCCTCGCTGCGATGTTCATGCAACTCTCTCTCCTGGCGAGATCGAGGTGGGCCATAGCAGGAGGCCTAGTCGCAATCACTCCCATGGTGTTCTTTTTGGCGGGTTCGATCAATCCCAATGCGATCGAAGTCGCCGCCGCCGGAGCTGTGTTCGCGACGCTTGTCGCGGCGGTTCGCGCGCCCAGCTCGGCGCGAATCCTCTCGGAGCGGGCGGCCATCACAGTGATTTCGGTCACGCTGCTTGTCAATTCCCGAAGCATCTCCCTGCTGTGGATCCTGTTGATCATCGCTGCTGTCCTAGTGCTTGCGAGGGCATCATCCCTGCTTGCTCTGCTCCGACGGCCTGCCGCGCTGGTGCTCCTTGTCGGGTCTGCGGTGGTGATCTTAATCGCGCTGCTTTGGTACGCGAATCCACCGAGTTACCCCCGAGGTGCCGTGGGGGGCGCGGGAACCGGGTCACTCACCGCCTTCATCTCGATGGCGGTGCGCAGCTTCGAGTTCTTCGGTGGCTATATAGGCTATTTCGGCTGGGTCGATACCCCCTCGCCCGTGTTCACCGAGATTGTGTGGAGCACCCTGATCGTGGCACTGATAGTGGGTGCGCTCGTCTGGGGATCGGGGCGCTCGCGCTGGGTTGTTGCGGGTTTCGGTGGGGCGATGTTGCTTGTTCCACCGATCGTTCAGGCCATCCTCGCTCCGAGCCTCGGTTATATCTGGCAGGGCCGTTACATGCTGGCGATGCTCATTTGCCTCCTCGTCGCGTGCGGGATGGCTCTCGATGATTCCTTCGCTGAGTCGCCGATGACCGACCGGATGAAGGTCGCAACAACGGTCAGCCTGACATTGTTCGTTCTCGGCCAGGTCGTCAGCTTCGTATGGACTCTTCGCCGCTACACCGTCGGCAGTCACGGCTCGGTGGTCGCCATGATCACCCACCCCGCGTGGCAACCTCCGGGAGGATGGATTGCGTTATCGGTGGTCCTGGCCTTCTGGGGCATCGCACTGGTGGTGCTCGTTCGACGACGACTTTTCAAGTCACGTATCGGCGATTGACGATCCTGCCGAAGTTGTGGCTCGTGAAGGTGCTGACGGTACTCTCTGCGTTCGCGCGAGAATGTGGCAGACTGGCCAGATGCGTGGTACTGACAATTATTCGAGCGTGGTGCATGCACGAGGCATATTAGCTTTCACCGCTGGACCCGTGCCCGACGCATCATGACTGAACACGCAGCCGAGCTGAGCGTGAGACGGCGCACAGCGAATTTCCGTCTGTATCTCCCGCTGCAGCTTGCTTATGACTGTGGGGCATGGGTTTTCGCTCTCCTGTTCGCGGTGGTGCTGCGCTTCGACTTCAACTTCAACCTCGTGACCTGGCGGCCGCTCCTCCTCGTCTGTGTCGGCGCATTGGTCTTTCAACTCGCGTTCGGCTGGGTCTTTTTCCTTTATCGAGGCAGACATCCCTACGGGAGCTTCGCAGAGGTCGTCACCCTATTGGCTTCGACAGTCGCGACCGCGATAGTCGTTGGGGTTCCGGTGATCATCTTCGGAAGCGGCACCGGGGTTCCGCGAAGCGCAGTGCTCCTCGCGCTTCCCGTTGCCTTCGTTCTCATGGGAGCCATTCGCTACGTGCGACGCATGCTCACTGAGAGATTGATCCGACCGGCCGAAGGTGCGGAATTCGTAATTATCTACGGAGCCGGCTACCTTGGCGCATCAATCATCAAGCGAATGCTCACGGACCGGGCGTCGTCCTATATTCCCGTCGGCGTGATCGACGACGACCCCCGCAAGCGTCATGCTTGGGTGCATGGCGTAAAGGTGCTGGGAACACGAGCCGACCTCATCGCCGCTGCCGAACGGTTCAACGCGACCGTTCTGGTAGTCACGATCGCCCACGCGGATGCCGCGCTGCTTCGCGAAATCTCTGATGTCGCGGGTGTCGCCGGCCTTCACGTGAAAGTACTCCCCCCGCTCGAAGACGTTCTTGAGGGAAAGTCCCGGCTGCGTGACCTCCGCGACATCTCCATCGAAGATCTCATTGGCCGGCACCCCGTCGACACCCATGTGGAATCCATAGCCGGATACCTGGCAGGCAAGCGGGTGCTCGTCACCGGTGCCGGAGGATCCATCGGATCTGAGTTGTGCCGGCAGATCGCCAAGTTCAAACCGGCCGAGCTGATTATGCTCGATCGCGACGAGACCGGCCTCCAAAGCACCCAGATTTCGATTCTGGGTCATGGGCTGCTCGACACAAAAGATGTCGTGCTCGCAGATATCCGGGATGTCGAAGCGCTGCAGGCGATCTTCAGGGATCGGCTGCCCGACGTGGTGTTTCATGCGGCGGCCCTCAAGCACTTGCCAATGCTGGAACAGTATCCGGACGAGGCGTGGAAGACCAATGTTCTCGGCACGTTGAATGTCTTGCAGGCAGCTCGGTCCGTCGGCGTATCCACCTTCGTCAATATTTCAACCGACAAAGCTGCGAATCCAATCAGCGTGCTCGGTCATTCCAAGCGATTGGCTGAGAAACTCACCGCCTGGGCGGCAGAGGAAAGTGGGAGCAAGTACCTTTCCGTTCGTTTCGGAAACGTGATCGGTAGCCGTGGCTCGATGCTTCCCACTTTCACCGCGTTAATCGAGGCGGGGGGTCCGCTGACCATTACGCACCCCGATGTGACCCGTTTCTTCATGACCATCCCCGAGGCTTGCCAGCTGGTGGTGCAGGCGGGCGGTATCGGTAGGCCCGGCGAGGTGCTGATTTTGGATATGGGGGAGCCCGTGCGCATTCTCGATGTGGCCGAGCGCATGATCGAGATGTCGGGCAAAGACATCGCAATCGTCTACACCGGTCTTCGACCTGGCGAAAAGCTTCACGAAGAGCTGATCGGCATTCGCGAGTCGACCGAGCGTCCGTTGCACCC
>JANYEI010000022.1 GCA_025363205.1 Frigoribacterium sp. | reverse complement strand
TCGACGGACGCGAAAAACGCGTCAAGGTCCACATGCAGAATCGTGGCGGTGCTGCTATCAACCGAATCTGCACTGACCTGGCGGTCGCGCCCGTCTTGCCTGCTCATCGGGTCTTCCTCATCTCAAGAAAGAATCTACCCGCGGCAGGCGACACTAACGATCGTCAGTGCAGACCGAGACGGGCCAGACGTTTGCGGGCGGCATCCTCACTGGTGGAGCTGCGGCCAAGCAGCCTCCCGACCAGTACGAGGATGAGGCGCGTGGCCGTGATCGCCGGCCACCACGCACGCCGAAGTCCGAGCATTCTGCGGTACTCGACCGGGATGGATGCGACCGCCCCGGCGAAGAGGATTTTGTAGGCCGGGAGCATGCCCTTTGGCAGGCCGGGATGGCGAATGAATCGGACGGCCTCGGCGACTCGCTCATCACTCTTGAGAATGCCCGATGTGCGAAACGCATCGAGTTGCGAGTGGAGCTCGGCTTCAGACGTCGGCGGATCCACCACACCGACCAGTTCCCCGGCCTTCTTCCACTCCCGCACGTACTGGTCGGGGCCGCCCGGAATCGGTGATCCCCAGACCAGGTGACTACCGAGGAAAGCATCGGTAAACACCACGTGCACCCAGGACAGCAGCTCCGGATCTCCGGCCGCATAGGTACGTTCGACGCCCTGCGCATCGAGATAGGTTCCCGTCACCCGGTCGTGAAAGCGCCCGACGCGGTTGGATTCGCGAACCGCCATCGTGGTGTCAGAAAAGGTGACACTGATGAGCCACTGGATGGTGCCAGAGAGTCGACCGAGCGGATCTTCCTTGTATCGTGACCAGTCGTGAACTCCTGCCATCGCCCCCGGGTGAAGGGTCTGCATGAGGAGCGCTCGGATGCCAGCCACGAGCGTTGCCATGCCGCCGTGCACGGCCCACGCCGCGGATCCATCGCCGAAGAAACCGGCGTCGTCCCCCTCTTCGATCTGGCTGACCCAGTCCGGCCGACCGCTCGCATTACCGGTAAATGCCGACAGCACTCTCGACCGGAACGGGGCGGCAATCTTGGACACAATTGCACGCTATCCAACGAGTCTGGGAGCGACGCTCAGCCAGCTGGCGCTCCCGACCTCGACTTGCTGACTAGCCCAAACGCGAGTGCATCCAGGCGGAGGGGTCGACCGGCACAGTGCCACCGACCCGGATCTCGAAATGCAGGTGAGCGCCGGTACTTGCGCCAGTGCTGCCCACGCGACCGATGGACTCCCCCACGAAGACAATGTCACCGACATTCAATGGCATCGACCCCGCCTGCATATGGCCATACACACTCGTCACGGTCTGGCCGTCGATCACATGCTGGATCGCCACGTGGATGCCGAGAGCCGTCCACCCGGGATTATTGGTCTCCACGACGACTCCCGTTGCGATCGCTCGCACCGGAGTGCCGGAGCCAGCGGCGAAGTCGACACCCTCGTGTTGGGAGGAGCACCCGGAACACGGCGGTACTCGCGGTCCGAAGCCATCGCTGATCGGGCTCGACGGATCCACCGGCCACTGGAGCGGTGGCGGAGCAGTGACTCCGTAGGCATCCCGGGCCACGACTGCGACCGGAGGGAGATCCCCCACGATCAGGCTTTGCGGGGAGAGCGCCCGTTCCGGCGGAGTCGCCGGCGGAGTCGCCGGCGCAGTCGCGTAGGCCGGCAACCCGATGCCAAGCGCAATCACTACGGCACAGGACACTGCAGCCGCGGCGGCTCCCGTGCATACCGCCTTCACGGCATGCGAATGAAGCAGATTGCACACGGAGCGGCCGTTCGGGGCAATGAATGCGTGCCGAAACGGGTGAGGAAACGGGCCCTCGACTGATTCCATGACAGGAGGAATGTTCTCACCGTGAGAACGCACTGTGCGTGAAAACCCGCTGAGACTCATTGGCACGAATCTTCGCGTTCCCTGTGAAGGAGGGGTCGCATGGCGCCTCCGTTTGGCGAAATCAGCCGATGAGCAGACCCCTCAGCTTCTGGGCCGTATTCCAATTCCGAGCCGTGGCCGGCGCGTCGAACTGCTTCCAGAACGACCTCGGTACGCGGGTGTGGAGGCTGCCGTCCGGCATCCACTGGTATACCGCGGCAGGGCCGACGGCGAGCAGTTCGGGAGCAAGCGCGCTCGCATCCTGTAGCTCGAGCAACGCGGGCATCGAGGTCATAAACGTGACGAAACTCTTCGATCCATCGGTCGCCACGGCGATGAGCGGATTCGCGTCGAGAACCGTTAAAAACACCGCAGAATCAAGCAGAAGCACGCTGGAATGAACTCCGGTGGCGGCGAGAACCGCCGCTTCTATGTGCGCCGAAGCGTCGGCCGACACCACTGCACGCGACCCGAAGACGACGTTTCCGCTGCGCAGCACGGTGGTGACATCCGTGTATCCCAACTCGGAGAATACCGATGCGAGTTCGGCCATGGGAACCGCTTTCGCGCGACCGACATTGATCCCACGGAGCAGCGCGATGTACTGGGGCATGGAATGAGGCTAACGAGGATGCGGCGGCCCCCGGATGAGGCGGGAAAGAAAACAGTTCGCAAAAGTTTTATGACTTGTTCCCACAGTCAGGAATATCACCCAGGTTCATGCGCTTGCATAGGTCTATGACATCTACTACTGACATCCATCCCTCATACGTCGCCGGCAGCTGGGCGCTCGACCCCACCCACTCCGAGGTCACGTTCTCGGTTAAGCACCTCGCCATCAGCAAGGTCCGCGGCATCTTCGAGCGCTTCACCGCATCCATTGTGACCGCCGAGGACCCGTCCGCATCGACGGTCGAGGCAAGCATCGAGGTCGCCTCGATCAACACGAACCAGAAGGACCGAGACAAGCACCTCCGTACCAACGACTTCTTCAAGGCCGACGAGTTTCCGAACATCACATTCACCTCCACCAGCGTCGTGCTCGCTGGCGACGACATCACCGTCGTGGGTGACCTCACCCTTCGCGGCGTCACCAAGTCCGTCACCCTCACGGGCGAGTTTGGTGGCACCGTCACCGACGGTTACGGCCAGACCAAGGCGGGCTTCACCGCATCCACCAAAATCAACCGCCATGACTATGGAGTGAGCTGGAACGCCGCCCTCGAGGCTGGCGGACTTACTCTCGGCGACGACATCAGCATCAACTTCGAGCTGCAGTTCGTCCTCGAGGCCGCATAGCCTCCTCCGCCAAGAAGAAGGGTCCCCGCCTCGCGGGGGCCCTTCTTTGCGTGTGAGCCTGCTGCTCGTTGCTTGTTGCCTGTGCCCGGTGCCTGTCGCCTGGTGGCTGTCGCTCGGGGCCTGGTGCCTGTTCCCCGATGCAAATGCAGGACGGGACGGGACGGAAGTGGCGGATGAGCCTCACCAGCAACATCCGTCACAGAAGTTCCTGCATTTGCCACACGGGTAGCGCCGGAGGCGGATGTCGCAGGGCGAACGGTGCCACGGGAGACTAGCGGTGCTTGTCGCCCATCGCTTGTCGCCCGTCGCCCCTCGCCCGTCGCCCGGTGCCTCTCGCCTGTTGCAAATGCAGGACGGGGCGTGACGGAAGTGGCGGATGAGCCTCACCAGCAACATCCGTCACAGGAGTTCCTGCATTTGCCACACAAAGAGCGCGGGAGACTGCCTCACAAAGAGCGCGGGAGACTGCCACACGGTGAGCGCGGGAGACGGATGTCGCAGCGTGACGTTGCCACGGGCGAGCTAGCGGTGCTGGTCGACCTCGTGGTCAGCGTGCTCCTCCGGCTCGAGCTGGAAGGTGGAGTGCGCAACGTCGAAGTGCTCGGCGAGGCATTCGCTCAGGGCATCCAGCAGCTCATCCGTGCGGTTCTCACTGAAGACTGTCTGGTGAACGACGACGTGGGCCGAGAATACATTCGAGCCGGGTGTGATCGACCAGACGTGCACATCGTGCACCGACACAACCCCGGGTTTCGCGAGCACGTGTTCCCGAATGAGGTCGACATCCGTCCCCCGCGGCGTTCCCTGACTGAGCACCC
>JANYEI010000015.1 GCA_025363205.1 Frigoribacterium sp. | reverse complement strand
AAGGGATTACACACCATCGTTCGCAGTGGACGGATTGCTAAAAGATCTTGCCCTGATGGTAGACGCGATCGACGGCACTGACGCGTCTGTTCGCTCACTCCTACCGTTGTACGAAGCGTTTATCGCATCGTCGGCGTCCGGTCATCACAAAGATGACATCGCAGCAGTCATCACGAGTTTTCGATGAACCTGAGCAGCGTCAGCGGCGTCATCGCGCAAAATCTGAATGTCTCCCATTGGCCGGATATTATCTGCATGCGCGCCGGATAGAGCTTGCTCAACGACTGAATCACGGAAGACCCCGGTCATCGTCACGGTTGCATTGAACCGAGAATCAGAACTGCAACCTGATTGACCCACGTTTGATTCGGATCAATCGGCGCACATTTCCGGGTGGCACGGCATTTGCTATCGGGTGGGATGATCTGGATTTCGAGCGCTGCATCTACCGTTGGAAGTGGATGAGTTGTGGCCGGGCCCTCCGATGCAAGAAATATAAAAATCTGGTCGTGGGGATCTGGTCGGTGGCTCCGAGTGTTGGACCGGATCCGAAGCGTTACATAAATCAAGCTCCACGATTCGGTGTCCCATTCATCCTCGAACTGTGTCGCTGAGCCTTCCGCTTGCGGTTCAGTGGCGTGTGCTGGAGGCTACCTCGCCCATTCCGCGGCGCTTGTCTGGCTCCAGCGAAACCTCTAGCGCCCCAAGGGGTTCCCACGTGACACGCGTCGGCGGGCTCAGCGAAGACCTGGACTGGCCCAGGATCTGTCGCGTTGATCGTCCTTTGTCTGGTGCGTTCTTGGTGAGGGCTTAGCTGCCTCACGACAGTTGCGCTCGGACCCGAGGCTGGAGGTCGCAGTTCGATCTTGACCCGATTGAGCCCCCAGGGAAGGAAACCGGGCCTGAAGTAGAATGCACTTTTGATAATACAAGCGCGTCACGGACGTCGGGGCGCGAGAGGATTGCGAGACCGAAGTGACCCTTGAAATCCCCGCCCTGCCACAAATCACTGCCCGTTTCAGCGGTGATTACACTGGCGAGCTGAGCATTGACGATGTCAGCGAGTCATTCGTCGCCGACAGCGACGAGCAACTGCGCGAAGTGATCCTCTCCCGAGTCAGCAGGGTCGCCGTTGAACTGGGCCGGCCGGTGAAGGTAACCACCACGGACAACGAGGGCGCGTGGTCACTTGTGGTGCATCCCAGTGGCGAGATCGGTGGGGAAGAGCGTGTCCCCGATGAGCCGGCGATCGAGGAAAAGCCCCTCGCTTCGCTGATCTCACTGCCGTCGCACCCGGCAACCTTGCCGACTTCGTCGATGCAGATCGAGGCCGAGCCCGAACCTGCACCCCTGGCCGGCCGCAGGTCGTTCCTGACGGAAGAGCGTAGAAAGGCCGATCGCGCCAAGAAGGGCTGGCGAGGGGTCATCGCCATGACCGGGCTGCCCATCACCGCGTCCACCAAGGAGCGCATAGAACGCGAGGAGGCTCACGCCGTCAGCCAGCACTGGCCCGGACCGCGGACAATCGCTATCGTGAACGGCAAGGGCGGCGCGAACAAGACACCGACCACCGCGATTCTGGCAGCGGTATTCGCGCGAAATGGCGGCTCCGGGGTGCTCGCCTGGGACAATAACGAGACGCGAGGGACGCTTGGCTGGCGAACAGAGCAGGGGCTGCACGACGCCACTGTGCAGACGCTACTGCCGAACACGGAGCATCTGCTCTCCCCCGCGGCCCAGTCATCCGACCTCTCGCACTTCGTTCACCACCAGACGGGTGACAAGTACGATGTGCTCCGCTCGAATCCCACAATGCTCGCGACCCAGCAGCGAATCTCCTCTGACGACTTCGACAACTTGCACTTAATAGCGGCGAAGTACTTCCGCTTGATCTTCATTGATAGTGGCAACGACGAATCGGCCGAACGCTGGCTTCGGATGATCGACCACACCGACCAGCTGGTTATCGCGACCACTGCTCTCGGCGAGCACGCGGAAGCTGGTGCGCTACTCCTCGAAGCACTGTCGCAGCGCGACCAGGCATCCGCCCGCCTGGCATCCCAAGCGGTTGTCATCGTCTCGCAATCCGAGAAGACGGGTTCCGCCGCCGACGCACGAAAGGTCGCCGACGGCTTCGAGTCGCTGGCGCGGCAAGCCGTTTCGGTGCCGTTCGATCCGGCGATTCACGGTGGGCGACTCGAGTACACCGCTCTCTCCTCTGCCTCGCGGCGCGCGTGGCTTCACGCCGCTGCGGTTGTTGCGAAAGGATTATGAACGTCAGAAACGTCTACTGACATTGTCCGCCATACCCCGGAGGGCGTGCTCGGTCCGCAGCCTCGACGTTTCGCGAAAAATGTGTACATCGGGGAGCGCGCTAGGCAAGTACCCAACCCAGATTCCATCGTCACGCTGCTGACCCCACGAAACGGGCCATGACGACCATCGGTAGCTGACAGCGATAACCGACAGAGACAGCTGGCCGCTCAGGAGTGCGGAATCGCCGCGGTCATTCCACCGTCGACCACGAACTCGGCTCCCGTCGAATAGGCCGACTCCTCGCTGGCGAGGAATACGACAAGCGACGAGACCTCCTCGGGCTGTGCCGGGCGTCCGAGCGGCACCTGCTGGCTTGCAAAATCGAGTTGTTCGGTCATTGGGGTGACGATGAACCCCGGATGCACAGAATTGACCCGCACGTTGTGCCGCCCGAGCTCCACGGCCACGGACTTCGTGAGGCCACGCACCGCGAACTTGGAGGCGACATAGCCGTGCAGCCCGGCGCTGCCGCGCAGCCCCTCGACGGAGGAGATGTTGATGATCGACCCGTGCTTCGCCGCCTTCATCACCGGAACGACGGCCTTCACTCCGAGGAAGGTGCCGGTGAGGTTTACCGCGAGCACAGCGTTCCACATCTCGAGGGTGTACTTGTCGATCGCGGCCATGTTGCCGATTCCGGCGTTATTCACAAGAACGTCGACAGTGCCAAGAGCCTCGACGGTGGCGACGACGACATCCTGCCACTCGCTCTCCGATGTCACATCGAGGTGCTCGTAACGCACGGCCTCGCCGAGCTCAGCGGCGAGGGCATGCCCCTCATCGTCCAGCACGTCAGCGATCACGACGCGTGCGCCTTCCCGCACGAAGGCTCGAGCGTGAGCTGCTCCCATTCCCCGGGCACCACCGGTGATGATCGCAACGGTGTTCTCAAGTCGTGGCATGATGACTCCTTCGTCAGGGTGTTGACAGTGCCGATTTCGACAGATCAGGTGCCGTCGAGATGCCGGCGAGAAACAGGTCGGTGAGCTGGGCGGCGATGAGACTGCTGTCTTCCGCCCCATCCGCCGAATACCACTGCGGCAGGTAGTGCAGGTCACTGAAGAAGTTGGCCACCAGCACCGCCCTGGGAATGTCAATGCGATAGCTGCCTTCGCGCTGGCCCGCCTCCACCAGCGCCGCGAACCTGTCGTTATAGGCACGACGACGGTGCTTCACCTCGAGTTGCTTCTCGGCCGGCAACAGGTGCGCGGAGTGGAAAAACACGGTGCCCTCGTCGAGAAATTCAATCGAGGTCTCGATCACGTCGATACACGCGGCCCGCAGCTTCTGCGCTGTCGTATCGCCGGTTGCGACGATCGCCGCCAAATGCTCGCCCTGCAGCGTGAGCAGATGCTCGTAGATGCCGAACAGCAGGTCGTCCTTCGAGCGAAAATAGTGGTACATCGCGCCCTTGGTGACTCCGGCCGCCTCGACGATCTGCTGCACAGAGGTGTTGGTGAAGCCGTGGCGGGCGAACAGGTCGACCGCCGCGGTGCGCACGGCATCCTTGACGCTCGAATTCGGCGACATCAGGTCACCGGACGGATGGATCCGCCCCCGTCGATCACGATGGTCTGGCCGGTGATCCAGGCCGCGTCCGCGGAGAGCAGAAAGGCGACGACACCGGAGACATCCTCCGGCACTCCCAAGCGGGCCAGCGGATAGATCGCGGCGGCCTCCGCTTCGCGTCCGTCATAGAGCGCCTCGGCGAACCGGGTCTTGATCACGGCGGGAGCCACCGCATTGACCCGGATATCCGGCGCCAACTCGAAGGCGAGTTGCGTCGTGAGCGAGATCAGGGCGGCCTTCGACACACCGTAGAATCCGATGCCCGGCGCCGCAGAGATCCCGGCAATCGAAGCGATGTTCACGATTGAGCCGTTGCGCGCACCGATG
>JANYEI010000014.1 GCA_025363205.1 Frigoribacterium sp. | reverse complement strand
GTACTTCTCGTAGACATACTGGATCGCCTCCTCGCGCCGGTTGGAGTCGAAGTCGACGTCGATGTCGGGCTCCTCCTCTCGCATGCTCGAAAGAAAGCGTTCGAACGGCAGTTTGTAACCGATCGGATCGACGGCGGTGATATTGAGCAGGAAGCAGACCGCCGAGTTCGCCGCCGAACCGCGCCCCTGGCAGAGGATGCCGCGATCCCGGGCGAACTTCACAATGTCCCAGACGATGAGGAAGTAGCCGGGAAAGTCCTTCGCCTCGATCACGTCGAGTTCGTGGGCGATGCGGTCGCGTTCGGCCGGCGCGAGCTGCGGATAGCGCACCGGAACGGCATCCCAGACCAGTTCGCGGAGATAGCTCATCGGGGTGTGGCCAGCCGGCACCTGCTGCGTCGGCAGTTTCGGCCGCGCCCGCCGCAACGGGAACGACAGGTCGTCGGCGACCACGACGGTGTGCTCAACGGCGCCGGGATAGCGGGCGAAGCGGGCCGCCATCTCGGCGCCGGAGCGCAGGTGTGCGGCTCCGGATGCCGGCAGCCAGCCATCCATGTCGTCGAGGCTGCGGCGGGCGCGTACCGCGGCAAGCGCCGTGGCCAGCCGGTATTGCTCGGGCCGTGCATAGTGAACATTGCCGGTCGCGACCACCTGCAACCCGCGCTGATCCGCGATCTCGAAGAGCGCATCGTTGTGGTCGCTGGCCAGTGGAGTGCCGTGATCGAAGAGCTCGACGATCACATTGGCCTGGCCGAACAGGTCGGCCAGCCGGTCGATCTCCCGAGCAGCAGCAGCGGGCGACTGCTCGAGGGCCTGCCGCACCGCGCCCTTTCGACATCCGGTGAGAATGCTCCAGTGTCCCTCCGCCCGACCGGCGAGTTCGTCGAGGTCGTAGACCGGACGTCCCTTCTCGAGCCCGGCGAGCTGAGCTGCGGTCAGCGCAGCGGCCAGCCGGTGGTAGCCCTCCTGCTTCCGGGCGAGCACCAGCAGGTGGCTGCCTTCCGGGTCGGCGGCTCCGTTTTGGGGTCGGCTGAGGTCGAGCGAGAGTTCCGCCCCGAAGACCGTGCCGATTTTTGGATGCTGCTCCGCCGCCTCCGCGAGGCGCACGACCCCGTAGAAGCCATCGTGATCGGTCAGCGCGAGAGCGTGCAGCCCGAGCCGGGCGGACTCCTCGAGCAACTGCTCGGGGGAGGATGCCCCGTCGAGAAAGCTGAAGCTCGAGTGGGCGTGCAACTCGGCGTAGGGCACCGGGTCACCGAGCGGTGCCAGTTGCACGGGAGGAGCCTCGTACGCACCGCGCTTGTGCGACCAGCCGGGGCTGTCACCGCCATTGGCTCCCACCGGTGCGCCGCCCGGCCGCCGCGTGTCCGACAGCGCTTTCTCGAACTGGGACCACGGGATCGGAGGGTTGTTCCACCCCATCAGTTGCGCTCCATCAGTCGTACCTCGCTTCGGCCCACCACAGATGGCTGTCGAGCACGAGCAGCCAGGCCGCCCCGGCATCGTCGACAACCTGGAAGCGGCTCGCCCGGCGAGAGGTGTCGGCATCCCACCAGCGTTCGTCGACGGTCCAGGGCCCGGCCCAGGCTCCGATCGGGCGCAGGGTGCGACCGTCGGTGGAGAACCGAGCCGGCGTGCCCGAGAGCACCCCGCGCAGGTCAAGGTCGATGGCGACCCCGGCGGCATCGATCACCATCGCCGGCCGCGGCGCCTCGAACACGGTGCCGGGGCTCGGCGTGGGCAGTTGCCCTGGCCAGGGCAACATATCGGGCCGTGCCCTCTCTGTTCTGGCCGTCTCGGCGCGGTCTCCCCAGGCCACGAGACTCTGGCGGTCGAGCAGGGTGCGCCCGCCACCGACCGCGGCGGTGACGACGGCACCGTGTCCCAGCATGCTCTGTACCCGAGAGAGCCCGTGGTGGATTCGTTCGTCGTGCCCGGTGCCCCAGAGCCCCTGCTCGTGATTGCCGATGGCGTCGACGCTCTCGGGCACGACCCGCACCCTGGTGATTCCCGAGCTGAGACCACTGCCAAAGGGGTTACCGGCGATGCTGCCGCTGCCCTGCAGCTGCCAGCGCACCCGGTCAACGACATCCGCCGCCGTGAAGGAACGCGGATGTAGCCAGGTGCGCTCCGAGAGCTCTCCCGACTCGGAATCCACCTCGATACGGATCGACGTGCAGACCAGCCTGGCCCGCACCAGCTGTTCGATGAAGCGGTCAGCGGATGCCCGAAAGCCGAAGGTCACCTGGTCGATGCGGTCGAGCGGTGGTTCGAACCCCACGACACTGTCGAGCTCCTCCGGCACGACCCGCGGCACTACCGGACGACTGTCGAGGCCGAGCGCGAGGGCGTGCACCCGCACGCCCTCGTCTCCGAATCGCGCCTCGATATCCTGCGGGTGCAGTTGGGCGAACTCGCCCAGGGTACGGATGCCCAGACGCCGCAAGAGAGTGGCAAGGGCGTGTTCGCCGAGCAGCCCCACCGGCATGCCGGCGAGAAACTCGGAGGATCCCCCCTCCGGCACGATGCGGATGCGCTGCCGCTGCGGACTGCGGGCCGCGTGCTCCGCGGTGAACGGCCCGTCGGCGATACCCACCCGTGAGCCGTGGATGCCGAGCGCATCCAACGCGTCGAGCAACCATAGTGCCGCCTCCTCTTCCCCGCCGTAATAGCGGGCGGGCCCGCGGGCCCGCACCGCACAGGTGCCTGGACGCACCACCTGGGCTCCGGGCATCGTCTCCTCGATCGCGTCGAGAACCGGCTCGAAGGCCCGGATGTCGAGGGCCTGGTCGTAGTCGAGCACCTGCAGCCCTGGACAGCGGGCCTGGGCCTCGCGCACCCGGTGTCCGCGGCGCACGCCCTCACTGCGCGCCGACGCCGAGCAGGCGAAGACTCGGCCGGCGTCGATCAGGGCGAGCGGGGTATCCACTGCGGCAGGATCGCGCCCGGTGCTGTCACCCAGAGTGCCCAGAGCGTCCAGAGCGCGCAGAGCCGCCGTGATGGGCCAGTCGGGGCACCACAGCACGATGGTGCGCATCGGAGCGCTGGGCGGAGCGAGTGAGGAGGTACGGCGCATTATCCGGCCGCCTCGTGCAGATAGGCCGCCTCGTGCAGATAGGCCGGCTCGTGCAGGTAGGCCGGCTCGTGCAGATTGGCTGGCTCGGGCAAACTCGACGCTTCGTGCGGAGAGCCAGCCTCGGGCTGCGCGAACCTGCCAACCTCGCGAAACTGCTCGTGCGGATCGGGCAGCCACAGCCGGGCACTGCGCGGCCGTCCCATCCGGCTCGTGACGGTGACCGTGGCCTGCCGCGCGCTGAGATGTCCGCTGCCTTGGCCGATACCACTCCAGTGGCTGTCGGAGAGGCTCAGCATCGCCTCGCTCTGCGGCCACGGTCCGAGCACGATGAGCGTGGCCCCGCGCTGCCGCAACCGCGCGCTCAGGCGCGCGACACTCGAATCGCTCGCGCGCTTGGGGGGTCGGGTCACGACGACTCCGAGCACATCGGCGATCGCCGCGGTGACATCGAGCCACTGCTCCCCGGGATGCGGCACCAACACGAGCCGTCCCAGGTCGATGCCGAAGTGCTCGGCGGCCTCCACCCCGAACTCGGGAACCCCGATTACGCCACACCACGAACCGGCCGCCGAGGGTCCGGCGAGCAGGGCCATGAGCAGGACCGCCGAATTCTCCACCGAGTAGGTCGCCCCCTCTTTGAGCCCCCCGCCGGGCAGCAGCCGGGCGATCGCCGGGTGGGTGGGGATCGTGCGAGTATCGAGAGTGGTCGCCTGCATCGAGCGGATGCGCGCCTGCAACTCGTCGACAGTGGCTCGCGTGGGCGAGCCGTCGAGAACTGCTGCTGCGGAGGTCATTCCCTCATATTCGAACATACCTTCGAATATGTCAATTGCCACCGACATCCGCACGGCGTGTCGGCAGTGACTGAGTCGCCGTGGCGGGGGATACGCCGATTCGCGGCGGCGTAAGGGGGTCATGGAGGGAGTTACGCCTCCCGCCGCGAGGTCGTAGCACCGCCGCGACGACTCGTGGGCCACGCCGCACGAGCCACGCCGCACGAGGAGCACAGCCATGGACCACCGCCGCGACGACATGTACCGCCGCAGGGGTACTGCCGCACGAGTACCGCCGCACCCGTTATGGCGCCAGCACCTCGTCGCGCAGGAGCACCGGGGCGGGGACATCCGCAATGCGACGCCGTCCGGAGAACACCCAGAACCGGTAGAGCGTGAACCGGAAGGCCGTGCCGAGTGCGAGGCCGACCACATTTGTCGCGAGATTGTCGTCGAGCACCGAAGTGAATCCGAACCCGTAGTGCGAGACCCAGAGGCAGCCGAGTGCAATTCCGGCGCCGATCAGACTCACGACCGCGAACTCGATGCCCTCACGCACCACAGCCGAGCGGGTCTCCGTGCGGCGTTCGGTGCGGAACGTCCAGTATCGATTGCCGATCCAGTTCACAACGATCGCGATCGACGTGGAGATCACCTTCGCGATAATCGGACCTCCGTGCAAGAGCTGCGGCTCGAACACCGTTGTGCGCAGTGCGTTGAACACCGCGACGTCGACGACCAACCCGACACCACCCACGAGTCCGAAGCTCAGCAGCTGGCGCAACAGGGCGATCTGGGAATCACGCGACATGATTGCGCTCCTGGCCGGCACTGCTCGTTCGCGCCGGCAGATCCTGGGCCTCGGTGAGCCGCGACTCGACCTCTTCGTGAGCGATCCGGAGAGCGGATTCGTGAGCGATCCGCAGAGCGGATGCCGCAGCCACGGCCGCGCGGTGGTCGCCGCGCACCCGCGCAGGCAGGGCCTTCAGCCCCCACACTGTCACCCGCAGGATTGCTTCATTGACAATGCCGGAGCTCATTTTGGATTCGCCGTGCACCCGCTCAATGAACGTGATCGGAACCTCGCGGATGCGCAGGCCAGCGGAATATGCCTGCCGAAGCATGTCAATTTGGAAACAGTATCCCTGACTCAGAACATCCTGGTACCGGATCTCGCGCAGAGCGTCCGCTGTGAAGGCACGGAAGCCACCGGTGATGTCACGGATGGGAAGCCCGAGGGCCACGCGGGCGTACAGGCTGCCCGCCCGCGAGAGCATCATCCGCCCGAGCGGCCAATTCATGACCGACCCCCCGCCCACCCAGCGCGATCCGAGCACTACATCCGCGTCGTCGAGTGCGGTGAGGAGACGATCGAGCTGCTCCGGCTGGTGGGAGCCGTCGGCATCCATCTCGACCAGTCGCTCATAGCCACGCTCAAGGCCCCACGCGAATCCAGCCCGGTAGGCAGCACCCAGACCCTCTTTACCAGCCCGGTGCAGCACGTTGATGCGGTCGTGGCCGGAGGCGAGCGCCGAGGCGAGGGCGCCGGTGCCATCGGGAGAATTGTCGTCGACGACAAGAACGTCGACCTCGCTCGCACTCCGCAAAACGCGCGCCGTGATCTCCGCGATGTTCTGTCGTTCGTTGTAGGTCGGGATGACAACGAGAGTGCGGTTGCCCGGTTGCTTCATATTGTCTCCCGGGTGATTTCGTAGACAACGGTGCGATGGACGGGTAACCGGCGCGAAATCGAGTACCCGAGTCGTTCGAGCGCAAGCACATTGACGGGGGTCGTGACCGATCCCGGAGTCGTGAGCTCAAGATCCCAGACGGTGGAGATTCCGCTCAACGAGGGGGCGATCTCCGCGATGGGCGACACGGAATCCCAGATGCCAGAGCGTCGGGCATACGGTGTGCGCAGCATGACATCCGACAGCCCCGCGAAGTATTGCGGGTAGAGGCGCAGCGCGAGCCGCGGTTTACGGGAGGGCCTCGTCGTCTCATCGAAGACAACGGCATCACCCTGGTGCGCGTGCGCCCCGATCACCTTGGCCGCCTGCCGTAGGTCACTGCCGTCGTCCTTGGCGAATTCCGTTCGCTCAAAACTGTTCGTGGGCAGCGCGAGAGAGAACAGGGCGACCACTGCCGCACCCCGCATCCAGCCGGCGGCGCCCCCGCGGGAAAACAGGGTGGAGACCCCTACGGCGACGAGGATCGCGACCGCGGGTGTAGTGAACGACAAATAGCGGATCGAGTACATCGGAGCGATGAAGGTGTTGCCGAAGATCAGGATGCACATCGGTAGTGCCAGCCAGCCCACCAGAAGCACCGCCGCGCGCGATCGCGAGCGAAGGAGCGTGACCACAGCGACCAGAATCAGGGCCCAGCAGGCGATCGCGAGCCAGGGATTGCCGAACCACTGGATCACGAAAATTCGGGTGAAGGTGACGTAGTTGCGATGGGCCAGGAAGGCTATCTGGCCGTGCTCACTGAGGGCGTAGACAATGACCGGTGCGGCAAGCATCACTCCGACCGCGATCGCGGCAGACCATCGGCGACTGACGGCGCGCCCTGGGCGGGCCGCGATGACGGCTATCCCGTAGACCACCGCGAGGAGCACCAGGTAGAGAAACACGTAGATGGAGAGGGCGAATACGACCGCAAAGGCGAACCAGGGTAAGGGGCGAGTGATGCGGCGGTCCAGAAGTTCCAGGAAGAAGACCGTCAGCCACACCGCGACCGCCGTGCCGATCGCATAGGAGCGTCCTTCCGCGGCCATGTAGCCGACCCGCGGAAGCAGGATCATGACCGCGCCTGCCATTACCGCGATGCGGCGCGTGGCGGCGACGTGGATGAACAGCCGATCAGCGAGCACCACGGTGCCCGCGACCGCGACACCCACCGCAATCGTGCTTGGCAACCGCACGGCGAGTTCGGATGTCCCGAACGCATCGATCCAGAAGTGCAGAAACACGTAGTACGCACCGTGCACCGCGTCCACACGCCCGAGTTCCTGCCAGATCGTGGCGAGTGGGCGCTCGGCCGACATGATGCTTGCGGCCTCATCACCCCAGAAGGACGGGATCCACGAGCCGATGAAGGTGAACAGCCAGCCGATGATGCCGAGCAGCACAGCGACAGGTCCGATGCCGGAATCCGCCCCGAACCATCGCGCTCGTGCCGTCGCGGGTGGTTGCTCGGTGCCTCGAATCGCCACGCTGGTGCCGACTTCGGTGATACTCACGCGTCGTCCCCCTCGGGATGATGTGCATCAGTGTTTACCGATGTGCTTCCATCATCGACAGCGGCCCTTGACGTTCTGTGCGGATCGAGAGCCGCAGGAGTGAGAGTTCGTACAGGTTTGGCTAGTCCGCGGTGCCATGCTTCACGGCGGGCAACGACACCATCACGGTGAATCCATCTGCATTGGAGAGCGTGACGCTACCGTGAGCCGCGTGCACGATCGCGTGGACGATCGCGAGCCCGAGGCCGCTGCCGCCATCGTGAGCCGCACGTGCGGCATCTGGTCGGCTGAATCGGTCGAAGGCCACCGGGAGGAAGTTCTCCGGCATGCCGGGGCCGGAGTCGACGACGGTAAGCAACAGCTCGGAATCGGAATGGCGCAATGCGAGACGCACCGAGCCGCCGTCCGGGACTGCGATGATCGCGTTGCTCGTGAGATTGTTCACGACGCGTCCAAAGTTCTCGACAGCGACAAGGTAGGTCGCCGGGGTCGGATCACCGGCGACGTCGAAGTCGATCGTCACGTGGGTGGCGACGGCGAGCATCCGTGCCCGGTCGACCGAGGCGGCGAGTTCGGCCGCAAGCTCCGCCCAACTGCTCTGGATGTCCGGCGAGCTCGAGTCGAGCTGCGACAACTCGAGAAGGCCGGTCGCAAGCCCGGACAACCGTGCAACGGAGTGCTGAGCGGTCACGATCTGTGCCTC
>JANYEI010000001.1 GCA_025363205.1 Frigoribacterium sp. | reverse complement strand
CGCCACCGAGGTCTCGCCCACCGCGATCGCCGCTTACCCGGCGGCGACCCAGGATCTCTCCCTCGTGCTCGGAGCACAGGTGTCGGCCGGCGAGGTGCTGGCGGCGATCGTCGAGGGAGCCGGACCGCTGCTGGAGGTCGCGCATCTCGTGGACGACTATCGCGGCCAGGGCATCCCGGAGGGGTCGAAGTCGCTCACCTTCGCGCTGCGTTTCCGGGCGGTCGACCGCACCCTCACGGCGGCGGAGGCCACCGAAGCGAAGCTCGCCGGGGCAGCCATGGCCGCCGGGCGATTCGGCGTGAGCATCCGAGAGTAGCGGGCGCCCCATCGATGTCCGCTAGGCTCGAAGGGTGGACATCTGTAGCATCACCGGCTCGACCGAGCGCCACGCTTGCGTGCGCCGTGGTCCCCGCCTGCGCTCGGACCGTCGCGGTCAGCGACTGCGGGCGACGCTCTCCGTCTGATCGGCTGCCGAATCCGGCTTCATGATCCGACACCAGCGCCGCCGCACCGGGCCCCGTCGATCCACTCTCAATAAGGTGTAACCATGTCCTATTCCGTTGCCGTGGCCGGAGCCAGCGGCTATGCGGGCGGGGAGCTGCTTCGGCTGCTCTCCCAGCATCCCGAGTTCCGGGTTGTCACGGTCACGGCATTTCAGAACGCCGGACAACCCCTCGCTCTCGCGCAGCCGCACCTGCGTTCCTATGGCGGGCTCACGCTTCAACCGACCACAGCCGAGGTGCTCTCGGGCCATGATGTCGTCTTCCTCGCGCTGCCGCACGGCAAGTCGGGGGAGCTCACCGCCCACCTCGGCGACGACAGTCTGGCCGTGGATTGCGGCGCCGATCACCGGCTCGCGGATGCCGCGGACTGGGCTGCCTTCTACGGCGGTGACCACTTCGGCGCGTGGGCCTATGGCGTGCCGGAGCTGCAGGTCGGCGGCGGCAGGCAACGCGAGCTGCTCGCCGGTGCCTCCCGTATCGCGGCTCCCGGCTGCAACGCGAGCGCCGTCGCCCTCGCCCTCGCCCCCGGTATCGCGGCCGGAGTGATCGAAGAGCGTGACCTCGTCGCGGTACTCGCGGTCGGGCCGTCCGGAGCGGGAAAGAGCCTGAAGATCGAGAATCTGGCGAGCGAGATCCTTGGCTCGGCCAACCCCTACGCGGTCGGCGGCCTCCATCGCCACATCCCGGAGATTCAGCAGTCGTTGCGCGCCGCCGGTGCCACAGCCCCCACCATCTCGTTCACCCCGGTGATCGTGCCGATGGCGCGGGGTATCCTCGCCACATCGACCGCCCGTATCGTGCCGGGGAGTTCGGCCTCCGACATCCGCGCGGCGTGGGAGTCGGCCTACGCCGACGAGCCCTTTGTGCACGTTCTGCCCGAGGGACGGATGCCCCGCACCGGCGACGTGCTCGGCTCCAACACGGCACTCATCGGTCTCGCCGTCGATGAGGCGGCCGGTCGCGTTGTCACCGTCACCGCCCTCGACAACCTCGTCAAGGGCACGGCGGGCGCCGCTATCCAATCGGCAAACATCGCCCTCGGTCTCGACGAGACCAGCGGACTTCCCATCGACGGAGTTGCGCCATGAGCGTTACCCACCCCAGGGGCTTCGTCGCGGCCGGCGTCGAATCCGGGCTTAAGGGTAAGGGCGGCAAGGATGTTGCGCTCGTCGTCAACCAGGGTCCGAGCAAGGCGGCGGCGGCGGTCTTTACGAGCAATCGTGCGAAGGCGAACCCGGTTATCTGGTCGCAACAGGTGATCGCCGATGGCATCGTCAACGCGATTGTGCTCAACTCCGGCGGGGCCAACTGCTACACCGGTCCCCGCGGATTCCAAGTGACCCACGCCACCGCGGAGCATGCGGCAACCCTCCTCGGCGAATCTGCCGGCGACGTGCTGGTCTGCTCCACCGGTCTCATCGGCGAGCAGCTCGACCTGCAGAAGGTGAGCTTCGGCGTCACCGCCGCCCACCGAGTGCTGCGCGATGACGGGGGACTCGACGCGGCGACCGCGATCATGACCACCGACACGCGTCCCAAGCAAGCGATCGCCCAGCGCGACGGCTGGTCGATCGGGGGAATGGCCAAGGGCGCAGGCATGCTCGCCCCCGGACTCGCCACGATGCTCGTCGTCATCACGACTGATGCAGCTCTCGACTCATCGCAGCTGGATGCCGCGCTCCGGCACGCGACTCGGGTGACCTTCGATCGCCTCGATTCCGACGGCGCGATGTCCACCAACGACACGGTCGCGCTCCTCGCTTCCGCGGCATCCGGCATCACACCGGCGATCGAAGAGTTTACGACGGCTCTGACCGGGCTCTGCGAAGACCTCGCCACCCAGTTGCAACAGGATGCCGAGGGCGCGGCCCACGACATCACGATCGAGGTGATCAACTCGGCTTCCGAAGACGAGGCCGTCGAGGTGGGCCGGGCCGTTGCGCGCAATAACCTCTTCAAGGCCGCGGTCTTCGGCAACGATCCCAACTGGGGCCGGGTGCTGGCGGCGGTGGGCACCACCCAGGCCGCCTTCGATCCCTACGACATCGACGTGTCGATGAACGGCGTGCGGGTTGCCCATCAGGGTGAGCCCGATCAGCCTCGCGAAAGCGTCGACCTCACCGGTCGCGCCATGCACCTGCTGATCGACCTGCACGCCGGGTCGTCCACCGCCACCATCTGGACCAACGATCTCACCCACGATTACGTGCACGAGAACAGCGCGTACTCGAGCTGATGGGCACACACTCGAGGGACGCATCCGCGAAGGCATCCGCTCTCATCGAATCGCTGCCGTGGCTGCAGCGATTCCATGGCAAAACAATCGTGGTCAAATTCGGTGGTAACGCCATGGTCAACGAAGAACTCAAACACGCCTTCGCCGAAGACATGGTCTTCCTGCGCCAGGTGGGAGTGCGCCCGGTTGTCGTGCACGGCGGCGGACCCCAGATCTCGGCCGAGCTTCAGGCCAGGGGAATCCCGAGCGAGTTCCGTGGCGGTCTGCGGGTCACCTCGCTTGAGGCTCTTTCGGTGGTGCGCGAGGTGCTCACCACCCGGGTGGGGCCGGAAATAGCGGCCCTCATCGACTCCCACGGCATCGATGCGCAGGCACTGTCGGGGGAGACCGACGGGTTGTTCAAAGGCACCCGCCGCGGCACCGTTGTGGACGGCGAAGAGGTCGATCTCGGGTTCGTCGGTGACGTCACCGCGGTTGATCCGTCGATCGTGCTCGCCATCCTCGACGCCGGCCAGATTCCGGTGATCTCGTCGATCGCTCCGGATGCCGAAGCGCACGGGCAGTCCCTCAACGTCAATGCCGACTCGGCCGCGGCATCCCTCGCCATCGCCCTCGAGGCCGAGAAGCTGGTGATCCTTACGGATGTCGCCGGCCTCTATCGCAACTGGCCGAACCGCGACACCCTCATTTCCACTATCGATTCGACCGAGTTGCGCACGCTGCTTCCCTCCCTCGAATCCGGCATGATCCCCAAGATGACCGCCTGTCTCGACGCGGTCGACGGGGGAGTACCGAAGGCCGCGATCATCGACGGTCGCGTGCTGCATTCGATTCTGCTCGAGGCGTTCACCGCCGAGGGAATCGGCACCGAAGTGGTTTCCGGAAAGGACCTGTGATGGATACGGACAACTGGCGCGAACGCTTCGGCGACGCGATGATGGGCACGTTCGCGCCACCCCTGGCGATGCTCGAACGCGGCGAGGGCGCCCATGTGTGGGATGTCGAGGGCAACCGCTATCTCGACTTCCTCGCTGGCATCGCCGTTAACGCGCTCGGCCACGCGCATCCGGTGCTCGTGGATGCCGTGAGCCGCCAGGTCGCGACGCTCGCCCATGTCTCCAACTACTTCGCCTCCCCACCGCAGCTCGAACTCGCCGAGCGCTTGCGCCGCATCACCGGCGCCGG
>JANYEI010000211.1 GCA_025363205.1 Frigoribacterium sp. | reverse complement strand
CTTGGCGAGTTCCTCGAGGGCGAGGCAGAGCGCAAAGTAGTCCCCTCCCATTCCGCCGAATTCTTCGGGGAACGGCAGCCCGAAAAGCCCCATTTCAGCCATCCCCGCGACAACCTCATAGGGGAAGCTGTGTTCGGCGTCATGCTGCGCAGCGACGGGCGCCACCACGGATCTGGCGAAGTCTGCGACACTGTCGACCAGTTGTTGGTAATCGTCGGGGAGGCTACCCGTCGTCAGGTAATCGGTCATCAGTGCCCTTTCGTGGACGTGACATACGTGATCTCAGTCAAAAATTCCAGTTACGCACGACTAACTGTGAGGCAAGGTTAGCAAGCAACGACGGAATGTCCCAGTGCGTCGGAAGATGCGATGCCAGTCCTGTCGGATACCGGAAGCGGCCCTCGGGCTCTTCGGGACCGGAGCAGTCGTCAGCCCGCAGGAGCGCTCCCCAGCACTGCGGCCAGCGCGGTGTCGACGAGAACGGCGCGCACGTCGGTCGCGCCGTCGAGCTTGGTGTTGTAGGGCGTGGAATTGAGCACCCCAAACAACGCATGCATCTTCACTTCAAGATCGGCCTGCGACAACTCGGGGCGCAGCCGCGCAACGATCCCCTGCCAGCCCTGGATATAGCGACGCTGCACCTCACGCACCCGATGGTTGGGCAGGACCGGGAGATTGGCGAGCTCGCGATCCTGGATACGGATGACGTCTCGCTCGGTGATCGCGAAGTCGGCGTGGAATGAGACGAGGTTGCGCAGGGTCTCGAGGTCGGGGGCATCGGCCGCGATCGTCCTTTCATACCCGGCGAGCAGTCGTTCGCTCGCGTCCACCAGAAGCTCGATGAGCATCGCCTCCTTGCTGGCGAAATGTCGGTACAGGGCCGGGCCGCTCACCCCGACGGCAGCGCCGAGATCCTCGATAGAGACCGCACGGTAGCCGCGCTCGGCAAACAGGTGCCCGGCCGCGGCGAGGTACTTCTCCCGTCGGTGAGCCTTCTCGGTTGCGCGCCACGTCTCCACCACACGGCAACTATAGGCGACGCTGGACATTCCAGTTAGCGATCGATAACCTAAATTTATGCACAGACTCACGAGCGAAGTACGCCCGGCGAGCCCCGAGTTCCAGGCCAACGAGGCGGCTCAACTCGTTGCGGTCAGAGAACTCCGCGAGCGCCTGGCCGCTGCCGCACAGGGCGGCTCCCCGGCGTCTCGCGAGCGGCATGTGAGCCGCGGCAAGCTTCTGCCGCGCGACCGGATCGACCACCTCGTCGACCGTGGCAGCCCGTTTCTCGAGGTCGCCGCACTCGCCGCCAACGGCATGTACGACGACGAGGTTCCCGGTGCCGGGATGATCACCGGAATCGGTGTCGTGCACGGCCGCCAGGTGATGATCGTCTGCAATGACGCGACGGTGAAAGGCGGTACTTACCTGCCCATGACCGTGAAGAAGCACCTGAGAGCACAGGAGATCGCGGCGGAGAACGAGCTGCCCTGCGTCTACCTCGTCGACTCCGGCGGCGCCTTCCTTCCCCGGCAGGACGAGGTGTTTCCCGACCGGGATCACTTCGGCCGTATTTTTTACAACCAGGCGCGGATGTCGTCCCGGGGCATCGCGCAGATCGCGGCGGTGCTTGGATCGAGCACGGCGGGCGGTGCCTATGTGCCCGCGATGAGCGACGAAACGATCATCGTGCAGAACCAGGGCACCATTTTTCTCGGCGGGCCACCGCTGGTCAAAGCGGCGACGGGCGAGGTCGTGTCCGCAGAGGACCTCGGCGGCGGCGTCACCCACACCAAGTACTCCGGAGTGGCCGACCACCTCGCCGACGACGATGAACATGCGCTGCAGATCGTGCGCGATATCGTGGCGCAGCTGCCTCAGCCGCGCGATCGGGCGTGGGAAGTGGCCACACCGGTGGCGCCGAGCGTCGACCCGTCCCAGCTCTACGGCGTCATGCCAACTACGCTCTCGGTGCCCTACGACTCTCGCGAGATCATCGCGCGCATCATCGACGGTAGCGAGTTCCACGAGTTCAAGCGCGACTACGGTGCGACGCTCGTGACCGGTTTCGCCCGCATCCATGGCCATCCCGTCGGGATCATCGCGAACAACGGGGTGTTGTTCTCGGAGTCGGCGCTCAAGGGCGCGCATTTCATCGAGCTCTGCGACAGACGGAAGATTCCGCTGCTATTTCTGCAGAACATCACCGGGTTCATGGTGGGCCGCGAATACGAGCGCGGGGGCATCGCCAAGCACGGCGCCAAGATGGTCACCGCCGTCGCGTGCGCGCGTGTGCCAAAGCTCACCGTGGTCGTCGGCGGATCGTTCGGCGCCGGCAACTATTCGATGGGGGGTCGTGCCTTCTCCCCGCGCTTCCTCTGGATGTGGCCGGCGAGCCGCATCTCGGTGATGGGTGGCCCGCAGGCGGCGTCGGTGCTCGCTACTGTTCGTCGCGACCAGCTCGAGGCGGCGGGCACCGAATTCTCGGCCGACGACGAGGCTGAGTTCACCGCGCCGGTGCTCGAGCAGTACGACGTGCAGGGCAGCCCGTACTACGCGACCGCAAGGCTGTGGGACGACGGGATCATTGATCCGGCCGACACTCGCACGGTGGTCGGCCTAGCCCTCGAGGTCTGCTCGCGGGCACCGATGGAAGACGTCAACTACGGCGTCTTCAGGATGTGACGCCGATGTTCGATACCGTACTCATCGCGAACCGTGGCGAGATCGCCTGCCGCATCATCAGCACGCTCCAGAAGCTCGGCATCCGATCTATCGGCGTCTATAGCGACGCGGATGCGGGCGCGCGGCACGTTGCGCTCGCCGACGTCGCGGTGCGCCTCGGGCGCGCCGCCGCCGCGGACAGCTACCTCAACATCGAGAAAATCGTCGCGGCAGCCGTCGCCACTGGCGCGCAGGCGATCCATCCCGGGTACGGCTTCCTCGCCGAGAATGCCGCATTTGCGACGGCGTGTGCGGCAGCGGGGATCGTCTTCATCGGGCCGAGCGTTGAGGCCCTCGAGGTGATGGGTGACAAGATCAGCGCGAAGGCGCAGGTCGTGAAGCGAAACGTGCCGATCGTGCCCGGTCTCGCAGAGCACGGACTCTCCGATGACCAGCTCGCAGCGGCGGCCCTCACGATCGGCTTCCCCGCGCTGATCAAGCCCTCGGCCGGTGGAGGCGGCAAGGGCATGCATATTGTTCGCGCCGAGAGTGAGGTGAAAGCGGCGATCGCCGCTGCGCGCAGGGAAGCAGCCTCGTCCTTCGGCGACGACACTCTCTTCATCGAGCGCTTCGTGCAGAATCCGCGCCATATCGAGGTGCAGGTGCTTGCGGACAACGCGGGCAACACCGTGCACCTCGGCGAGCGCGAATGCTCCCTCCAGCGGCGCCACCAGAAGGTAATCGAGGAGGCGCCGTCACCGCTGCTCGATGCGGTCACCCGCGCCAGGATCGGCCAGGCCGCGGTCGACACGGCGAAGAGCGTCTCGTATCGCGGCGCAGGCACGGTCGAGTTCATCGTCTCCGCCGACTCGCCCGAGGAGTTCTTCTTCATGGAGATGAACACCCGCCTTCAGGTAGAGCATCCCGTCACCGAGCTTGTTACCGGACTCGACCTGGTCGAGTGGCAGTTGAGGATCGCCGCGGGCGAGAACCTCGACTTCAGCCAAGACGATATCGCGCTCACCGGACATGCCATCGAGGCACGCATCTACGCCGAAGATCCGCAGCACGGTTTTCATCCGACCGGCGGCACCGTGCTGTCGCTGATGCACCCTTCGGGGCAGGGGGTGCGCGTCGACAGCGCCCTCGTTGAGGGTCTGGTCGTGTCCTCCGACTACGATCCGATGCTCGCAAAGGTCATCGCGTGGGCTCCCGATCGGGCGGGCGCTCTGCAACGTCTCCGGGCCGCCCTGAACAACACGGTGACGCTCGGGGTCACCAACAACGTCGAGTTCCTCACCCTGCTCCTTGCCGATCCCGACGTCGTCGCCGGCGCACTCGACACCGAGCTGATCCAGAGGCGCCTCGACGGATTCGCGTTCCACGCGGCCGACGCTCAAGTCTTCGCGGCGGCGGCGCTCATCATGCACGCTCGCGGCTTCTCCGGGCCGGATGCCGGGCCGTGGCAGCAGCAAACCGGGTGGCGCCTGGGGAGAGCGGCGGCATCCGTGTACCGGTTAGCCACCAAACCGGACGGGGCTCACACCCTGGTGCGAGTGCTCGGCACGCCTGATGACGCCCTCGTCACCGTAGATCGCGGTGAGCCCACCCGGGCGAGCGTGACCATCACGGGCGCCTCGGCACGGGTGCGGTTCGGCGACTCGACGGTGACCGAACGGTTCGCCCGCGA
>JANYEI010000201.1 GCA_025363205.1 Frigoribacterium sp. | reverse complement strand
GGAGGAGGGTCCAATGGTTCTAGTTCGTCAAGAAATCGGTGACGTGCTCCGGGACTTCCGCCTGCAGAAGGGCCGTACCCTTCGACAGGTCGCGAGCAAGGCAAGCGTTGCTCTCGGCTACCTCAGCGAGGTGGAGCGTGGTCAAAAAGAGGCCAGTTCCGAAATCCTTGCTTCGGTCGCGGATGCACTCGGGACACCGATCTCAGTCATCATGCGCGAGGTGGGCGACCGCCTTGCCGTAATCGAGGGAATAAACATCATCCCCGATACCGTCCCCGACGATCTCGTCGCGGACTTCGACGCGGATCTCGTCACGCGCTAACACTTATCGATCCGACGGCGGTGTGCCCGGATCGCAGAACCAATGCCCGGCTCGCGAGAGCCGGGCATTTCTGTATCCGGTGTCTCAAAGACGTCGGTGGCTCGAATACGCGCGCCGAAAGCCGGTTCTCGAGACCCGGATACGCTTGTTAAATGCGCCTCAGCCAATTCTGGATTGCCGTCACCGATGAATTCGGTCCGGCTCTCGGTCGGGCTCTCGTGCACGATCTGGTGCTTGGCGATCTCGGCGATCTCACCGCGGAGCAGGCGCTGGCGAAAGGCCTCGACATTCGAGGCACCTGGCTCGCACTCTGCCGGGCGACGGATGTTCCGGAGGCCCGCCGCCATGGCGTCGGTCAGCGTGAGCCGAAGGCACGGGGATAGCGCCGAGGTCTCAGTACAGCCGAGGTCTCAGTACAAGCGAGCGGATTGCTCCGGCTACTGCCCAGACCGCGAGCCCGACAGCGATCCCGAGTGCCGTACCGCCGAGGATGTCCGTGAACCAGTGCAGATTGAGGTAGAGGCGGCTGTAGCCCATGGCGATTACGTAGATCACTCCGATCAGGGTGAACCAGCGGCGACGGATCAACAGGGCGAGCACGACGATGAGCGAGGCGGCTACTGCAGAGTGGCCAGAGGGATAGGCCGAAAGGGCGACGGAAATCTCCCGATGCGGCGGCCGCGGCCGCTCAAATACGCCCTTGAGTGATTCCACCGCCCACTGCGTCAGCGGTCGGAGTGGAAGTACCACCAGTGCAGCCAAGGCCCCGCGAGTCAGCAACATCACGACGGCGGCGATGATGGGCATGATGAACAGGGCGATGATGCCCCCGCCGGCCTGATTGAGCACGAGTGATGGGCCATCGAGCCAGCGGGCACGGAACCCTGAAATCGCCCGAAAGAGGAATTCATCGACGGTCGTCGGTTTGCCGGCAAGCGTTGCGTTAATCGCTGCACCGCCGATGATGCACAGGGCGAGAGCCACCGCGGCGATGACCAGCGCGATCCAGCGTGATCGCCCGCTCGCCCATGCGCGGTCGATTCGGGTTTCACGCGGAGATAATTTTTTACGGCTTGCTGAAGACACGGGTATAATTCTTGCCCACTTCCATGGGATTGTTACGGGAGCTGATCAGATCTGCTTCGAATCCCCACGACACGCCGGAGAGTAACATTCGAACATGTCTTCGGTGTGGCGTAGTCTCCTTCACAGCGGTCAATGACAGCGATCTGTGCACCGTACGCCTCGCCAAGAACAGCAATGTCCCCGGTGTCACGTACTGTTCGAATCGTTAGACAAAGCCATTAACAACAGCCTTGTCGTAGGTTGCGAGCACCTTGCAGGATCGGTGCTTTCGGCGAAGCGGCAGCCTATAGGCGCATCACCTCGACGCTAGAAGGAGCATCACAATGCCATCAGTTGCAGATCGCGAAAAGTCCCTGGAAACCGCCCTCGCCCAGATTGATCGCCAGTTCGGTAAAGGCTCCGTAATGCGCCTCGGCAGTGACGAACGCGCTCCCGTCGCGGTGATCCCTACCGGTTCGATCGCCCTGGATGTCGCTCTCGGCATAGGCGGGCTGCCGCGGGGACGCATCGTGGAGATCTACGGTCCGGAATCCTCCGGTAAGACCACGCTCACCCTCCACGCCATCGCCAACGCCCAGAAGGCCGGCGGGATCGCCGCATTTATCGACGCGGAGCACGCCCTCGATCCCGAGTACGCCAAGGCGCTCGGTGTCGACATCGATGCCCTTCTCGTCTCCCAGCCCGACACGGGGGAGCAGGCGCTCGAGATCGCCGACATGCTCATCCGCTCCGGATCGATCGACCTGGTCGTAATCGACTCCGTGGCGGCACTCGTGCCCCGTGCCGAGATCGAAGGGGAGATGGGCGATTCGCACGTGGGCCTCCAGGCCCGACTCATGTCGCAGGCGCTTCGCAAGCTCACCGGTGGGCTCAGCCAGACAAACACCACCATGATCTTCATCAACCAGCTTCGCGAGAAGATCGGTGTGTTCTTCGGCTCACCCGAGACCACCGCGGGAGGTAAAGCGCTCAAGTTCTACGCCTCCGTTCGACTCGATATCCGCCGCATTGAAACCCTCAAGGAGGGCACGGACGCTGTCGGCAACCGCACCAGGGTGAAGGTCGTGAAGAACAAGATGGCTCCACCGTTCAAGCAAGCGGAGTTCGACATCCTCTACGGCACTGGCATCTCCCGTGAGGGAAGCCTGATCGACTTCGGCGTCGAGCACGAGATCGTGCGCAAGTCCGGAGCCTGGTACACCTACGACGGCGACCAACTCGGGCAGGGCAAGGAGAACTCGCGCAAGTATCTGATCGAGCATGCGGCCACCGCCAACGAGATCGAGCAAAAGATCAAGGACAAGCTCGGCATTATTGTCGACGCGAAGGCCGCTGCCGCCGCTGCCTCACGGGCCAAAGCGGATGCCAACGCGGAGCTGGTGGCGGCCAAGGCCGCTGGCACGCTGACCCCGGCATCAACTCCCGCGAAGAACTCTCGTGCTAGCGCAGCCGAAGCCAAGGCTGCGGCCAACGCGAGTTTTGCGGAGCTCGACAGCCGCAGCGCGATCGGGGCGTAGGTCATGATCTCCGGTGACGGTCCGAAGCTGGCGCGGATCAGCTATCTGCCCGGCGTCACGCCACCGCCGTCACCGGAGAGCAATCCTGTTGAGGCCATCGCTGCCGAACCGCCGACAGTGCCCGATTTCGTCTCCTTCTTCGGCGAGCCGAGCGATGCGGACTCGGGTGATGCGGATTCGGGCAGTGCAAACTCGAGCGATGCAGGGGCTGAGAAGGGCAACACGCGCCGCGAGGTTCGCGCCGAGAACGTGAGTATGCACGCCCTCACCCGGCGAGGAATGTCGCGCTGGGAGCTCGAGAAGACCCTGCTCTCTCGCGAATTGGACGGGGAGGTCGTGGAAGCGGAGCTCGACCGTCTCGAAGGGGTCGGCCTTCTCGACGACGCTGCTCTCGCTGAAACGTTCGTGCGCACCCAGCACGATCGCAAGGGCCTCGGGCGAGGTGCTATCACCGCAGAACTGCGTCGTCGCCACATCGACCAGGAGCACATCGACGCGGCGCTCGAGCAGGTCGACGACGACGACGAACAGAGTCGGGCAACAGAACTCGCGGTGAAGCGCGCGGGACAGCTCAGTTCCTATGACCTCGAGACGGCTAAACGCCGCCTGCACGGATTCCTGTCTCGCAAGGGTTACTCGTCGTCAGTTGTGCGCGCGGCGATCGATGAGGCACTGTCCCCGCGTTCGACTGGCGTGCGGTTCCGCTAGGTTGTTCACGGTGCATCTGCGGGCACAGCTGACCGCCTCGGTTAAGCTGGAGCAATCATGACTTTGACTGCCCCCATTGCTGCGTCATTTGATGCGTCCACTGCTGCGTCCTCGTCGCTGCCGAGCTCGGTGTCGCGCACCTATGAGGTGCGCACCTTCGGCTGCCAGATGAACGTGCATGACTCTGAGCGGTTGAGCGGGTCGCTCGAAGCGGCGGGATATGTGCGCGCGAAGAGCGGAAGTGCCGACGTCGTGGTGATCAACACCTGTGCGGTCCGTGAAAACGCCGATAACAAGCTCTACGGCAATCTCGGCTACCTGGCGTCGGTAAAACAGAAGCATCCGGGGATGCAGATTGCCGTCGGCGGGTGCCTCGCGCAGAAAGACAAGAACGTCATTCTGGAGAAGGCGCCCTGGGTCGATGTGGTGTTCGGCACCCACAACATGGGCTCATTACCCACCCTGCTCGAACGAGCCCGTCACAACGGTGAAGCCCAGCTCGAGATCCTCGAGTCCCTCGACGTCTTTCCCTCGACACTTCCGACCAGACGTGAATCCACCTATAGCGGATGGGTGTCTATCTCGGTCGGCTGCAACAACACCTGTACCTTCTGCATCGTGCCAGCCCTCCGGGGCAAGGAGAAAGACCGGCGACCCGGCGACATTCTCTCCGAGATCCAGGCGATCGTGGACGATGGTGCGATCGAAGTCACCCTCCTCGGCCAGAACGTGAACTCCTACGGGGTGGAGTTCGGAGACCGTCATGCGTTCGGCAAGCTGTTGCGCGCGGCAGGCGAGATCCGCGGTCTCGAGCGCATCCGCTTCACCAGTCCGCACCCGGCCGCGTTCACTGATGACGTGATCGATGCGATGGCCGAGACCAGCTCCGTCATGCCGCAGCTGCACATGCCCCTTCAGTCCGGCTCGGATCGTGTCCTCAAGGCAATGCGCCGCAGCTATCGCTCCGACCGGTTTCTTGGCATTCTCGATCGTGTGCGCGCGCGGATCCCGAACGCGGCGATTTCCACTGACATCATCGTCGGGTTCCCCGGTGAGACCGAAGCGGATTTCCAGGAGACCCTGCGGGTGGTTGAGCTCGCGCGTTTCGCGACCGCTTTCACCTTCCAGTATTCGATCCGCCCGGGAACCCCCGCGGCCACCATGGGCGCGCAGGTGCCGAAGGCGGTGGTGCAGGAGCGTTACGAACGCCTGGTCGCTCTGCAGGATCGAATCTCCTGGGAGGAGAACCAGAAGCTCATCGGCACGAGCGTCGAGGTTTTGGTGGGAGCCGAAGGGTCAAAGGATGCTGACACGCACCGACTCTCCGGTCGCGCCGAAGACAGCCGACTCGTGCATTTCGAGGTACCGCCGCACAGCGAGCTGCCACGGCCGGGGGATGCCGTCTCCGTGCGCATCTCTGACGCAAAGCCGTTCTACCTGCTCGCCGACTCCGCTGACGGCTCACCCCTGGTGATCCGACGCACGACTGCGGGAGACGCCTGGGATCGCGCAGAGGCTGACTCGTGCGCGGTGCCATCGCTGGCGGGAGCCGCATCCGCTCCGGCACGCGTATCGCTCGGACTGCCTACCCTGCGAATTGCCACCGCGCCGATCTACGACCTGGACGACGGGCAGCGCTAGCGGCGATGCTCATCGTCATCGTCGGGGCCACCGGAACCGGCAAGTCCGGCCTGTCGCTCGACCTCGCTGATGTGTTGCGGGCGGAGGGCCGTGCCGTCGAGATCGTCAATGCCGACGCGATGCAGCTCTACCGCGGAATGGATATCGGTACGGCCAAGCTGCCGGTCGACGAGCGCCGCGGCATCCCGCATCACCTGCTCGATGTTCTCGATCCCCGGGATGAGGCGAGTGTCTCCGCGTACCAGGCGGATGCCCGTGCCGCCATCGTCGGCATCCTCGACCGCGGCGCGGTGCCGATTCTGGTCGGAGGATCGGGACTCTACGTTTCGTCGGTGGTCTATGACTTTCAATTTCCCGGTACCGATCCCGTGATCCGTGCTCGGCTTGAGCAGGAGTTGCTCGACCGGGGCCCCGGACTCCTCCATCGGGACTTAGCCGTGGTTGACGCGGAGGCTGCGGCGGCGATCGGCCCCCACAATGGGCGCCGACTCGTGCGGGCCCTCGAGGTCGTCGAGTTGACCGGAGGCCCTTTCGGATCCGGCCTGCCCGCCGAGTCGGACTATTGGATGCCCACGACGTCCTTCGGTCTCGCGACACCGCGGGAACTGCTGGTGCATCGGCTCGATGCCAGGGTCGCAGGCATGTGGTCTGATGGGCTGGGGGAAGAGGCACGGTCGCTCGAGGTCGCCGGCCTCGGCGTGACAGCATCGCGAGCGATCGGTTATGCGCAGGCGATCGAGCAACTGCACGGGGTGATCACCGAGGCCGAAGCCATCGAGCAGACCCGGGTGCTCACCCGCAAGTATGCACGGCGGCAGGTTGGCTGGTTTCGTCGCTATCCCCACACGACCTGGCTCGACTCGGATGACCCGCACAGGGTGGCCACTGCCCGCCAGCTACTCTGGGACCATGCCTGACCTGCATTTCACCAAGGGCCACGGAACCGGCAATGACTTCGTGTTCTTCGCCGATCCCGACGGCCTGATCAACCTCTCCGCGGCACAGATCGCGGCAATCGCCGACCGTCATTTCGGAGTGGGCGGCGATGGCGTCATCCGCGCTGTCCGCTCGAAGAATCTGCCGGCGGGAGCGGCGGCTCTCGCCGAGGATGACGCGGCGGAATGGTTCATGGACTATCACAACGCCGACGGATCGGTGTCGGAAATGTGCGGCAACGGCATCCGGGTGTTCGCCAAGTTCCTGATCCAGAACAAATTGGCCACGCTCGACAAAGGGGAGACCCTGCCCATCGGCACGCGCAGCGGCGTGCGTGACCTCCAGCGCAACGCTTCCGGATTCCAAGTCGATCTCGGCCGCTGGTCGCTCGAGGGTGGAGAGCCCCTCGTGCGGGCGAAGAACCTGTCCGTTGCACGCCCCGGTCTCGGGATAAACATCGGAAACCCGCATGTGGTCGTCGCACTGTCGAGTGACGAGGAGCTCGAGAGTGCCGACCTGTCCTTCATCCCCGTGCTTGAGCCAGAGGCGACGGACGGCGCAAACGTCGAGTTCGTCGTTCCGATGGATCCGCTGATCAAGGACGGCGTTGGCCGTATCCGCATGCGCGTGCACGAGCGCGGCAGCGGAGAGACCCTCTCCTGTGGAACGGGAGCCGCGGCTGCGGCTCTTGCTACGCGGCACTGGGCGGGTGCCGGCGCGCCGAACCAGTGGCGGGTCGAGGTGCCCGGTGGCACCCTCGGTGTGCGGATGTGGGCGGCCGAAGACGGCGAGCACGTCTCGCTGAGCGGACCGGCCGAGCTCGTTTTCGAGGGCGACCTGACCTACTGATTCTGACCTCCCGATCCACATTGCGGCGCAAGTCATTCAGTGTGGCGGGAGAAGAGTCACCGTGGCGGGAGATAACGCGCTTGCGCCAGCCGCCCTGCACGGTCCCGGCGGGCGTATGTCCTCGCGGAGTGAGGCACGCCTCCCTCCGCGGCGCCATATCCCCTCCGCGAACGGGCATGTCTCCCTCCGCGAGAATGTAGTAGTGCGGTCATGACGTGAAACCTTTCGGCATCGGCGAATAGGGGAGGGTTCGGCGACTTTTTAGGCCGTCGCATCGTCGAGCATCGCCGCAGGAGGTCGCAGTGGGCCGAAATGGTCGAGGATCTCGAGGATCTCGAGGATCTCGAGGATCTTGAGGATCTTGAGGATCTTGAGGATCTCGAGCAGCTCAAGGTAGCCGCTGAAACGGGCGGTCTCTTCCGACACAGCTACACGAGCCGCCGGAGAGGTGCACCCGCACCCGCACCCGCACCTCCGAGGCAGCGGGTCCAAATAAACACCGTAGATCGCTATAAACACCGTAGATCGCTGGTGTTCGAGAAAACCGCCGAGAAGATCGCCTTCGGATCAGTCCTGTGGACGATCCGCTCCGGTCACTTGCGCCGCACCTTCAATACCCGATAGCCCTTGTTCGTAGCCGCTCGGGTGACCGCGAATTCGGCGGGGAGCCAGCTCTCGAGCCAGCGGTGCAGCGAGTCGGAGCCGAGATTGCGCTGCACGACGAGCCAGGCGTCCGACTCGAGGTCGAGCCGCGGCAGCCAGAATTCGAGCATGCCGTGCAGTTCGTTTTTGCCCACCCGGATCGGGGGGTTAGAGCGGATCGTCATGAAGCCAAGGTCTGCGGGAACATCTTCGGGGGTGACGGCGTTGATATTAGTAATGCCCATTATTTCGGCGTTGCGGCGCACAAGGTCGAGGGCGCGGCAATTCACATCGACCGCCCATACCGTGGCGTGTGGAGACTGAAGAGCGAGAGTGAGGGCGATCGGTCCCCATCCACAGCCCAGATCGAGCAGGTTTCCACCGGGTGGCGCCGGGGGAGTGTTGGCGAGCAAGACCTGAGTGCCCGCATCAATGCGCTCGGGAGAAAAGATGCCATTGGACGTAATCAGTTCTCGGGTCTGGCCGGCCAGAGCAACGTGAATCTGGCGGAATTTGAGTTCACTCTCGGGTAATTCAGAGAAGTAATGCTCAGTGGCCATGAAGAGAAATCTATCGAAATACGAAGAGCTAGGGTTAACCAGATGATTGAACCTGAAACAGCAGCACACGAGGATGACGACGCCGTCAGCCGCGTGCTGGCGAAAGCCGCGAGCAAGTCGGCTGGCTACACGCTGTTCGGCAGTGGAAACACGATGACCGGCGGCGCACAGGCTTTGCAGAGTCGCGGCGTCGAATCGAACTCGGACGGCGACCAGTTTGACCGTGAAGACCGCCAAGCGCTTCGACGCGTGGCCGGTCTCTCCACCGAACTCGAAGACGTCACCGAGGTCGAATATCGGCGGCTGCGGATCGAGCGCGTCGTGCTCATCGGCATCTACAGTCAGGGCAATACCGAAGAGGCCGAGAACTCGATGCGCGAACTCTTTGCGTTGGCCGAGACGGCCGGTGCCACCGTGTTGGACGGCCTCCTCCAGCGGCGCGCGACTCCCGACCCCAGCACCTTCTTCGGTAAGGGCAAGGCGATCGAGCTGCGGGATGTCGTCGCCAGCGTCGGTGCCGACACCGTGATCGTCGACAGCGAGCTCGCACCCAGCCAACGGCGTGCACTAGAGGACGTCGTAAAGGTGAAGGTCATCGACCGCACCGCCGTGATCCTCGACATCTTTAGCCAGCATGCCAAGAGCCGCGAGGGCAAGGCCCAGGTGGAACTCGCCCAGCTGGAGTACCTGCTTCCCCGCCTTCGCGGTTGGGGTGAGTCGATGTCCCGCCAGGCCGGTGGCCAGGTGGGCGCGGGTAACGGTATGGGGAGCCGTGGTCCGGGTGAGACAAAGATCGAGCTGGACCGCCGCCGCATCCACACTCGCATGTCCCGCTTGAAGAAACAGATTTTGGCCTTCAAGCCGGCACGCGAGGCGAACCGCGCCAATCGCAACCGCAACTCCGTGCCATCCGTCGCTATCGCCGGCTATACCAACGCAGGCAAGTCGTCGCTGCTCAATCGCATCACCCGGGCTGGAGCGCTCGTGGAGAATGCACTCTTTGCAACGCTGGACACGGCGGTGCGCAAGAACGAGACCGAGGAGGGACAGGCCTACACGCTCACCGACACCGTCGGCTTCGTGCGCAACTTGCCCCACCAGCTGGTCGAGGCGTTCCGCTCGACCTTCGAGGAGATCGCCGATTCGGATGTCATCCTCCACGTCGTCGACGGATCGCACCCGGATCCGGCGAGCCAGCTCACGACTGTTCGCGACGTAATCGGCGAGGTCGAAGCCCGGCACATCCCGGAGATCGTGGTGTTCAATAAGAGCGATCTCATCGATGACAGTCAGCGATTCGTTCTGAGGGGGCTCGAGCCGAAGGCGATCTTCGCGTCGGCACGCACCGGAGAGGGCATTGACGAGATCCTCGCGGCCATCGCCCGCACGCTTCCCGCCCCGTCGATCGAACTCGACCTGCTGGTGCCCTACGACCGCGGTGACGTGATCTCCGCACTCCACGATCATGCGCGAATCGTGTCGACCGACTACGAGGAGGGCGGCACGCGGATCGCGGTACTCGTCACCGAAGAACATGCGGCGGCTCTGCGTCCGTTCGCGGTCGCCCTGCCCGCGGCGATCGTCTGACGACGTAACAGTTCTCCTCGCGGCGCACCCGGTTGCTAGTCTGAAAGCACATCGGCCAAGAATTCCTTTCGGGGAATCTGCGGCCAATGGAGCGACAGCCGAGCCCGGCATCCGCCCACAGGAGCCAATCGGCTTCGCACCCGTCCCTGACGGTGATGCAGTGGGCCCTTCGGGCCACCGCACACCCGTCCTGAAGTTTTGAGGACCAGCTCGTGCCCGCTCCGGACAGTCCCAGCGAAATAGCTGCGTCGAGCGTGCACATCCCGTTCTCGTTCGAGTTATTTCCTCCGCGCTCTGCGGCGGCGGCGCACACACTCTGGGACACGATCCAGCAGCTGGCAGCGGTGGGCCCGGAGTTCATGTCGGTCACCTACGGGGCGAACGGATCATCCCGGGAGAGTTCGCTCGAGGTGCTCCGCTACATCCTCGACGAGACCTCCGTACATCCCCTCGCTCACCTCACCTGCGTCGGTTCGTCACACTTCGAGGCCAACCGGCTGGTTCGGGAGTTCCTCGACGCGGGAATCACAAGTTTTCTCGCCCTCCGCGGCGATCCTCCGAGTGGAGCGGTGGAGAGCGACCATTTTCTCGGTGACCTCGGAAGCGCCTCCGAACTCGTCCAGCTCATTCACCGGGTTCAGACGGAGCGGGCCCAATATGCGACGCTGGCGTCGCGCAGTGCCTCGGGAGGCGGCGCGATTCCCTCGTCGCGGCAGAAGGTGCGCGTGGCCGTCGCAGCGTTCCCCAACGGGCATCCGCGCTCGAAGCGGTCGAACCAGGACGTCGACACCCTGCTGGCCAAGCAGGTGTCCGGCGCCACCATCGCGATCACCCAGCTGTTCTTCCATGCCGAGGATTACCTCGGATTCCTCGAGGATACTCGCGCTGCCGGAGTGACCATTCCGATCCTGCCCGGGCTCATGCCAGCCACGACACCGGCGCGGCTCGAACGCATCCTCGAACTCACGGGTGAACGGCGTCCCGAAGAACTGTCTCGCCGTCTGCACGCCTCCGAGTCGTCCGACGAACAGGTGGCCATCGGAGTCGAGCACGCGGTTTCGCTCTGCCTCGAGATCCTCGCCGGGGGAGCGCCGGGCCTCCACCTCTACACTTTCAACCAGCACCGGGCCGCACTGTCGGTACTCGACGGAGTCGGTCTCATCGCCGGGCCGACCTCACCAGAATCATCCAACCTCAAGGAATCCGCATGACGAGCCCCACTTTCCCCACCGGCAGCATTCTGGGCTACCCCAGAATCGGGCGTCGCCGTGAGCTCAAAAAAGCAGTCGAGTCGTTCTGGGCTGGCACGACAACTGCCGCCGAGCTCGAGGCCGCGGCCGTCGAGTTGCGTCGTGTCACGCGCGAGCGCCTCGTGTCTCTCGGTCTCGGCAAGACCGACTCCTCGATTCCCGAGGCCTTCTCCTTCTACGACCAGATGTTGGATGCCGCGGTCACGGTCGGTGCCGTTCCCACCCGGTTCAGCTCTCTCGTTGCAGCCGACGGCACCGTCGACCTCGCGGGCTACTTCACGATCGCCAGGGGCGAAGGTAACAACACACCGGCCGAGATGACCAAATGGTTCGACTCGAACTACCACTATCTGGTGCCGGAGATCGGCCCAGAGACCAACCTGCGCCTTGCCTCCGACCGACTCGTGCGTGAGGTCGCGGAAGCCACCACCACCGGATTCCGCACACGCCCAGTCATTGTCGGCCCGGTCACTTTTCTGCTTCTCAGCAAACCAAGCGAGAGCGCGCCAGAGGGCTACCAGCCGCTCGACAGGCTCGACGACCTGCTTCCGGTATATGTCGAACTGCTCGCCGCGCTCACCGCCGTCGGTGCCGAATGGGTGCAGCTCGACGAGCCCGCACTCGTGAGCGAGAGCATCGAGGTGCCGCGCGACCAGGTGCTCGCCGCCACCA
>JANYEI010000184.1 GCA_025363205.1 Frigoribacterium sp. | reverse complement strand
CGCATCCGCCTGATCGTCATCGGGATCGAGGGTCACGACCGTGCAGGGCGGGCTCATCCAGTTGAGCGGCTTGTAACTCAACGAGTCCGAGTGCACGAGCACGCTGCCATCGGCTTTGAGCAGCAGGAGGCGCGTGGCCAGAGGCAGGTGCGCGCTGAGGCGACCCGCGTAGTCGACGGAACACCGGGCAATGACGAGACGCACCCGACGATCTTAGTTCGGCTGTTGGGTGCCAGCGATTCGCTGCAGCACGACCCGCAATTCGTCGGCCGACAGTGCCATCCATGGTCCACCGGGGTTCAGCACCAGGCCGACATAGGGAGCCTGGATCGCATCGTGGATGACCTCGGCCGCCTGGCGTGTGGCGAAGGAGTCGGCAATGTTGCGGGCGCTGACCTCTGGGCCAGAGGTGAAGGCGAGCAGCACCGGGTGGCCGTCCGAATCGACGGAATCGCGGATGCGCACGGGCGTGCCGTCCGTCACTCCCGATTCCGGCACCGAGTCGGTGTCGACCGCGAGCAGCAGCGGACCGTTCTCGGCGAGGGCATCCATCACCGCGCTCTTGGCGGCCTGCGGATCGACGATCTCGAGCGCCGCTTTCACGGCATCGTTGCGATTTCCGCGCAGCGCGAAGGCGGCATCGCGATTCGAGATCGCGCAGGTGGGGCCGGCCGGGTCGATGTACAGCCAGCCATAGCGCTCGGTCGAGGCGAGCTGCAGTGCTCCGGCCGCGGGCTGCACCAGCGCTTGCACCGCGGACAGGTCGTCGGGATGCATCCGATTGATCTGTTGCTGGGAGGTGAATGCGAAGAGTGCCGGGAGTCCGTCTGGACCGGTGCCGCCAGCGAACTGGAGGGTTGCACCGGCCGGGAAGCTGTAGCTGCCGTCGGCCTCGACAGTGGGGCGGTCGGACCCGGTCGAATCGAGCAGTAGCCGGCCCTGGAGGCATCCGCGCACCACGTCGAGGTAGGTGGACTGTTCGGGTTTCGTCGCGAACGCTTCGACGGCAGCGCGCAGCGAGGCGTTGTCGACGCGCGCGGAGTCGGAGATCGAGGGCGTCATACTCCGACCCTACGCGCACCGAAAACGCGGGGCACTCAGCGGCGGGATGGCTCGCGCGCGGCGCCAGAGGCGAGCCCGGCGAGGGCCACGAGCACGAGCACCACGAGCAGGGCGTGCAGCAGTCCGATGTGCTGGCCGAGGAAGCCGATCAACGGGGGCCCAACGAGGAAGGCAAAATACCCGATGGTGGCCACCGCGCTCACGCGTGCGGCAGCAGTCTTCGGGTCGTCGGCGGCGGCCGACATTCCCACCGGGAAGCCGAGGGATGCCCCGAGCCCCCAGAACACAACGCCCACGATCGAGATCCAGAGCGTTGGCACGAAGATCACCATGATCAGGCCGATGGCGGCGAGCACCGCGGAGCCGCGCAACACCGGAACGCGCCCGTAGCGATCGAGCAGGCTCACACCCGCGAGGCGCCCGACCGTCATTGAGGCGACGAAGATGCCGAGAACGAGCGCACCGGTCGCTTTGGTGGTGTCGTGGCCATCGACCATCGCAAGCGCGAGCCAGTCGTTGGCCGAGCCTTCAGTGAAAGCCATGCCGAGCACGATGAGTCCGATGATCAGGGTGCGCGGATCGCGCCAGATGCTCAGCCGCCCCTGCCAGGTCTTCGAGTGATCGTCGTGCGCAACGGACTGCTCTTCGATGACGTGCTCGGATTGTAAAAACCGCGAGGCGACGAGCGCGCCGGCAGCGAAAACCAGCGCCACGATCAGCAGGTGCACAACTATGGGGAGGTGGATGGCCTCGGCCGCGGCCCCGAGTGCGGCGCCGATCACCGTGCCGAAGCTGAAGAAGGCATGGAACACCGGCATGATCGATCGACCGAGCACCCGCTCGTTCACCGCGCCCTGCAGGTTCATCGCGACGTCGCAGATCGAGAACATCGAGCCGAACACGATCAACCCGATCATGACGACCGCGTAGCTCGGCCCAATTGACACGCCGAATCCGGCGACCGCGAAGCCGATGGCCCCGACGGTTAGCACCACGGCGATCGTGCGGCGAGCGCCAATGCGCGCGATCACATGGCTCGAGGCAAGCAGGCCGACGATCGAGCCGGCCGCGATGCCGAAGATGAGGATGCCCATCGACGACGTCGACACCTGTAGCGCCTGTTTCACCGCAGGGATGCGGGATGCCCAGCTCGCCATCGAGAGCCCACACAGCCCGAAGATGACGAAGAGCGCATTGCGCCACGCCACGACCTGTGGTCGGGAGAGGCTGGCGGAGGTGGGGTGAGCGAGAGCCACGGAGATCCTGGGACGTATCGAATCGATTCGATCGAACCGATTCGACTACGCTAACAAACCATGCATGTCGAGGCAACACCCGAGAAACCGCGACCGAATCTCGCCGCGGTCGCCGCCCTTGCCGGGGTATCGCCCTCCACAGCATCCCTCGCCTTTAGCGGCTCAGGGCCGGTGTCGGCCGCCACCCGCACGCGCGTGCTGGACGCCGCAGCCCAGCTTGATTACGCCGGGCCCGATCCGCGCGCCCAATCCTTGCGCCGTGGGCGCTCCGGCATCATCGGGGTGGTGATCGAGGATCGCCTGCGTGACGCCTTCCGTGACCCGATGAACATCGCGATGCTCGACGGAATCGCCGACGAGACCGGATCCCTCGGGGCCGGCCTCCTGCTGCTCACCGAGAACGGTGAGGGTGCTGCGAGCATCCGCAACGCCCCGGTGGATGCCGTGGTGCTGATCGGGTGCAGCACTAGTTTCGCGGCTCAGGTGGCGATCTTTCGCCAGCGCGGGATCGCCCTGGTGGCGATCGAAGCCGAGCCGATGGATGACGTGCTCGCGATCGACCTGGACAACCGGCAGGCATCGCACACCCTCGCCCGGCACCTCGCCAGTCTCGGACACCGCTGTGTGGCAATGGTGACCCTCCCTCTCGACGCGGCTCGCACGCGAGGGCCTCTCACCGAGGAGGCCATCGAGGCGGCCACCGGCTACACCGCTCGCGAGCGAATCCGCGGTGTTCGCGAGGTCTTCGCCGGGAGCTCCGGAGTGAGTGCCACGGTGAGCAGCATCGAGGAGGGGCTTCTCGCCGGCCTTGAGCTGCTCGCCGACCGTGACACGCGTCCATCCGCGGTGATTGCCCAGAGCGATCTCCTTGCGGTGGGGGTGATCCGAGCAGCCGAGCAGCTCGGACTCGCGGTCCCTGCCGACCTGAGCATCGTGGGCTTCGACGGGGTGAAGCTCGACGGTCTCGCGCCCTACGACCTGACGACGATGGTGCAGCCGGCTGTGGAAAAGGGACGGGCCGCGGGTCGCGGAGTGATCGCCCTGCTCAGCGGCGAACATCCGCGGGCCGTCTCATTCACTTCGCGTTTCCATCGGGGAACGACGACGGCGCCACCGCGGGTCGCGTCATGAAGCTCACCATCCTCGGTACGGCAACGCCCTACCCTCGTCCCGACAATCCATGCTCCGGCTATCTCGTGCAGCACGGCGATACCTCGATCTGGATGGATGCCGGCACCGGCACTCTCGCGGAGCTGCAGCGCCACATCCCCCTCGATCGTCTCGACGCGATTTGGATCTCTCATGCTCATGCCGACCACTCGGCTGACCTGCTCACCGCGTATTACGCCCTGCGATTCAGCGATCTGAAGCTCACCCGACCATTGCCGCTGATCGGCCCTCCCGGCCTGGCCGATCGGCTGGTCGGCTTTCTCGGCCACCGGGCAGCAGCCGTGATTCCCGAGGTGTTCGAGGTCTCGGAGATGCGCGGATGGCAGGAACGTGACATCGGTGATCTCACCCTCAGCTGGGGCCCGATGAATCACGGGATGCCCGCCTTCGGGTTGCGCGTGCAGGCGGGGGCACGCACGCTCACCTACTCGGGCGACTCCGCCTATTGTGAAGGACTGGTCGAGCTCGCCGAGGGTGCAGACCTGCTGTTGTGTGAGGCAGGGGCATCGGAGCATCCGCCCGCTGGGGCAGTGCACTGCACACCAGAGGACGCCGCGCGTATCGCCCGCGAGGCAGGTGCCAAACGACTCGTCCTCACTCACATCGATCTCACTCACAGCGATGCGCCCGATGCCCGCACTCGGGCCCTCGCCGGGTTTGCCTCGGTTGAGTGTGCGCTGCCGGGCCAGTCGTTCACGATCTGACCCGAAAGCGGTGGGTTTTCAGTTCAGGATATTGACCGCACGGGAGATGACGAGAGCGAGCAGGATGAATCCGGTGATGGATTGGTAGCCCATTATCATCTTCGCCCGCACCGTGAGCGGCATCGCGTCGGTCGGGCTGAACGCCATCATGTTGGTTAGTGCAATGTAGAGGTAATCCAGGTAGACCGGGCGCCAGCCCCCCTGTGCGGTCTTCTCTTCGTTCTGCGGGAATCGAAAGTCGGCATCCGCGGTCTTCCAGATGAGATCGTCTCGCCGAGCGACGGGCCCGCCCCGGTCCAACTCCCAGTAGACCAGACCGAATGCGATGATGCTGCTGACCCACACTTGGAGGGCGGTCAGAAGCACGGTGCCTCCGTTTACGTGTCCGTTGAGCAGCTGCCTGATCGTCAGAATCATTGTTACCTGGTTCGCGACCGTCAGCAGAATGGCGAGCGCGATAGACAGCCACCTCGACCACGTCGACTCCCGGGTGAACCGCCGCGGATTGAATGCGATGAGGGGAGTCATTAACAGAACGCCGAGCACGGGGATGACCCAGGTCGGCAGCAGTTGTACCTTCTCGGGGATGAGAAGGATGAGCACAAGATTCACGAGGGTGGCGATAACGACCGGAAGGCGGTGTTCGTGCCGATGAATGACAACGGGGCGAGGTTTCACGCCCCGAGTGTAGGCGGTGGGGCTGCGGAAGGGCGCAGAGTGGCCTCCGGTCTTCGCCGGATTCATTCCAGTGATCAACGCGGGCTACATCCACTTTTTGCTCGGGGTCGATACATATACTCGGCCCACAATGACCGAGCTTCCGGATCAGACGCCGTCCCCCGGCAAGCGAGCCCCCTCCACTTCGCCGATCGTGTTCTCCCGGGCCTCCCGCAGAAAGGGTTTCGGGCGATTATTGAGGATCCTTGGCCCGGGAATCGTCACCGGCGCCGCCGACGATGACCCATCGGGAATAGCCACCTACTCCCAGGCTGGCGCACAGTTCGCGTTTGGAACGTTGTGGACGATCCTTCTGACCCTCCCGTTGATGATCGCCGTTCAAGAGGCTTGCATGCGTATCGGCGCCGTAACGGGAAAGGGGCTCGCCGGGGTCATCCGAGAGACGTATCCGAAGAAAGTTCTCTTTCCTATCGTGGCCTTGGTGGCCGCCGCGAATACTTTCAACATCGGTTCCGATATCGGAGCGATGGCCGCGAGTGCGCAGTTGCTCGTTCCTCAGGTGCCATTCGCGCTGCTCGCCATCGGTTTCGTCGCCATCATCCTGGTCCTGGAAGTACTCGTCTCGTATCGCAGCTACGTGCGGGTCTTGAAGTGGTTGGCGCTTGCGCTCTTCGCCTACCTGATCACTGCTTTTCTGATCAGGGTCCCGTGGGCTCAGGCTCTCCAGGCGACCATCTTCCCGCACTTCGAGTTCACCAAAGAATTTTTCTTCGTCATTGTCGCTATTTTCGGAACCACGATCTCGCCCTACCTGTTCTTCTGGCAGACCAGCAACGTGGTTGAAGACGAGGTTTCTGAACGCCGAAAAGACGGCACTGGCGGCTTGCCTCGGATCACGAAGAACTACCTGAGGCGTCTTCGCATCGACACGGTCCTCGGCATGCTTTTTTCCAACGTCGTGGCCTGGTTCATCATCCTGGTCGGCGCGGTCGTCCTTAATCGCGGGGGCGTGACAAATATCGTCTCCGCTGCGGACGCGGCCAAAGCGTTGCGTCCACTGGTCCACAGTTTCCCCAATGCGGGGGTTCTCGCCCAACTGATCTTCGCCGTCGGGGTCATCGGCATCGGGCTCATGAGCATCCCCGTGCTCGCTGGCTCCACCTCCTACGCGATCACGGAGACATTTAACTGGAAAGAAGGCCTATTCCTCAAGTTCAAGCAGGCTCGTGCCTTTTATCTGGTCATCATCGCCGGAACGCTGGTTGGCCTCCTCCTGAACTTCGTCGGTCTCGATCCGGTCAAGGCGCTTATTCTTACGGCGGTCTTCAATGGCATCGTGGCAGTCCCATTGATTTTTCTGATTGCGCGGATCTCCAGTCGGCGAAAACTGATGGGGCGATACTCGAGCGGTATCTGGTCCAAAATCGGTCTCTGGGTGGCTTTTGCCGTTATGGGCGCCGCCGCAATTGCACTGCTCGTCTCCTCCCTGTGAGCTGCGTGTGTGAATACGCTCGTTCCCTGGCGAGTGACGAAGACGGTGAGAGCACTCTCAGCTTGGGAGCGGTGTCCGTTCTGGAGACCTTGGGGTCGCTCTCCCGGTCAATGTCAGCATTCTGACGTGGTGCGAGAGGTGTTGGTTCATTACAGCGCACCCTGCTCGAATTCTCGCTCGCCGAGCTTGCCGTGCCCGCGACGACGCTGGAGAAATGACCGGCGACGCCGACTTCGTCCGGGGCTCGGGTGCGACGACAGCCCGCGGTGCCGATCCGCCCCGAAATTCTGCTGTTGAAGCTGCGGATATCGCGAATCCTGATGTTGAACGATGCACTGTGCCGGCGGCGAGCGGACTTTTCCCCAGCGTCACCGGGCGGTCATTCGAACGGCTTAGGCTGGTCGGCATGACCGTCGTCTCCCCGCTCCCCTCCGGCGTCCACAGCGAAGAACTCGACCCGGCGGTGCGACCGCAGGATGACCTCTTCCGACACGTTAACGGCAAGTGGATCGACCGCACCGACATTCCGTCGGACAAGGCTCGCTACGGCTCGTTTCACGTGCTGGCCGAGGAGGCCGAGGAGGCCGTGCGCGAGATCATCGTGGAAGCCCAGGGGTCCGCCGAAGGCACAGAAGAGCGCAAGTTCGGCGACCTCTACGCGAGCTATATGGACGAAGCACGTATCAACGAACTTGGCGCCTCGCCGCTCACCCACGACCTTCAATCGGTGGACGCGGTCAGCGACATCCCGAGCCTGCTCGAGACTCTCGGGCGCCTCGAGCGCCAGGGTGTCAGCGGCTTCTTCCAGCTCTACATCGACAACGATCCGGGCAACCCGGAGCGCTACATCGCCCTCTTCGAACAGGGTGGTCTCGGCCTTCCGGACGAAAGCTACTACCGGGAAGAGAAGTTTGCCGACATCCGCACCGCCTATGTCGGTTACCTCAAAAAGATGTTCGACCTGGCGGGGCTGGATGACGCGGCGGCCCGTGCCGGGCGAGTGCTCGAGCTCGAGACGGCCATTGCCGCTTTCCACTGGGACAACGTGAAATGCCGCGACTCCGAGAAGACCTACAACCTCAGCACCTGGCCAGCCGTCGTGACCACGGCTTCCGAGGCGACCGACGGCCCAGACCTCAATCGCTGGCTCGATGCTCTCGATGCCCCGGACGGCGTCTTCGACGAGCTGGTGCTGCGGCAGCCGTCCTTCCTCGCGGGCGTGGCGACGCTGTTGGATGCCGGCCACCTCGAGGCCTGGACCGACTGGCTACGCTGGCAGGCCATCCGCTCGTCTGCCGCGTATCTTTCCGATGATTTCGTCGAAGCAAACTTCGACTTCTATGGCCGCACGCTCACGGGTACCCCTCAGCTGCGTGATCGCTGGAAGCGCGGCGTCTCGCTGGTCGAGGGCGCCATGGGTGAGGCCGTCGGTCGTATCTATGTGGAGCGGCACTTTCCGCAGGGCGCCAAGGTGGCGATGGACGTGCTCGTCGGCAACCTGGTGGAGGCCTATCGCCAGAGCATCACTGGACTGGCCTGGATGAGCGCGGCGACGCAGCATCGCGCAATCGAGAAGCTCGACAAGTTCACGCCGAAGATCGGCTACCCGGTGAAATGGCGCGACTACTCCCGGCTCGAGATCAGTGCGACGGACCTGATCGCCAATGTGCGGGCGACCAGTGAGTTCGAGTTTCAGCGTGAGCTCGGCAAGATCGGCACGCCGCTCGATCGCGACGAGTGGTTCATGACCCCGCAGACCATCAACGCGTACTACAACCCCGGATTCAACGAGATCGTCTTTCCCGCCGCCATCCTGCAGTACCCGTTCTTCGACGAGGCTCGGGATGCGGCCGCCAACTACGGCGCGATCGGCGCCGTCATCGGTCACGAAATCGGTCACGGCTTCGACGACCAGGGTTCGAAATACGACGGCGATGGTCGGCTGATCGACTGGTGGACGGCGGCGGATCGCGATGCCTTCGAGACGCTCACCGAATCGCTCATCGAGCAATACAACAAGCTCGCCCCACGCCAGGTGCCCGACCACCACGTCAACGGCGCCCTCACCATCGGCGAAAATATCGGTGATCTCGGCGGGCTCGCGATTGCCTGGAAGGCCTATCTCATCTCCCTGGCGGGCGAGCAGCCTGCGGCGATCGACGGCTTTTCGGGCGCCGAACGCTTCTTCCTCTCCTGGGCGCAGGCCTGGCAGCAGAAGGGACGTGACGAGGAGGTCATCCGCCTCATAGCGATCGACCCGCACTCGCCCAATGAGTTTCGCTGCAACCAGATCGTGCGCAACATCGAGGGGTTCTACGACACCTTCGAGGTCGCTGAATCGGATGCTCTGTGGCTCGCTCCCCATGAGCGCGTGACCATTTGGTAGTAGGCACCCGGGATCACGAGCGCCGGGAGCGACTGCGTACACCACGCATCGGTCGTCATCGCGGGGTCGGCGGAGCAGAGAGCTTCACCGGCGGTTTTAACGCGCTCGCACAGCTGGCCTACGCCGGCGTCACGGTTTCGGCAAACGTGGTCGACTTGCAAACGAGCCGCACTCTTGTCTCGATCGACGATCGGGTTGCGCTGCCAACGGCAGGAGTGGGCAAGATCCTGCTGCTCATCGAGGTCTCGGCGCGCATCACCGCGCGCGATGCCACCGGGTTCGGCATCCTCGACAAGACTCCGGGGGATGCTGTCGGTGGTTCCGGCATCTGGCAGCGACTGCAGGCACCCGCTCTTCCCGTCACCGACCTCGCGCTGCTCGTCGGTGCGACCAGCGACAACCTCGCGACGAATGTGCTGCTTCGACAGGTTGGCCTCGACTCTGTGCGTGCCCGAAGCGAGGCCCTCGGGCTCTCGGGCACAGCTCTGCTCGATCTCGTGCGTGATCATCGGGGTCCGGATGATGCGCCGCAACTGTCCATCGGATCCACCGCCGAGCTCTCGTGGCTGTTCTCCACCCTCGCCCGCGGACAGGTCGTCGATGCCGTCACAAGCCAGCGCGTGCTCGGCTGGCTTTCTCACAACGCCGACCTCTCGATGGTGTCGAGTGCGTTCGGACTCGATCCGCTTTCGCACCGCACAGCGGATTCGGGCCTCCGACTCATTAACAAGACTGGCACCGATGAGGGGGTGCGATCGGAAGTCGGCCTGCTGAGCGGATCCCGCACCGGGGTGGCCTACGCGGTCACCGTGCAGTTCACCGATACCGCCATCGCTATGCGACTCCGGGTGCTCGAAGCGCTCCGTACTTTTGGGTACGACCTGTTGGAATACGTGCACTGAGCACTGCGCCGGTAGTCCTCGCTTCCGGCTGTCCCGAGGTCGTGCTCGAGTGTGAGACCCCTGGCGTGTCTCACGCTCGTGCGTCGGTCTGCGACGGGGCGTTTGACCGCCCTCGCCGGACCCTTCCGCTTCCCAGCAGCAGTCAACGCCCGCCTCGCGCTCGTCCCCGGCTAGCCCGTCGTGGCTACCCAGTAGTCCAGCCCACCGCTGCACCTATGAGATGGTCAGCATTGTGCGAGCAATTCTTAAATGCGTCTTGCTCCCCGGTTCGACAGCACCTCAGATGAGCCTTGTCACCCCATTGCCCTGGCGAATTCAGGCGGTCGTTGCAACATCGGGTTCTTCTGGGTCGAATAGAAGTCGTTGCATGGCTTGCGTGGGGGTGCTGCCGCAAAGGGTTTTGCGCGGGCGGTCGTTGAGCTCGTTGGCAACTTCGAGTAGTCGTTGCGGGCTGTGGGTGGAGAGGTCGGTGCCCTTCGGAAAATATTGGCGAAGCAGTGGAGTGGCCCCCGAATGTTGGACACGATAATCGAACTCTAGGCGATTGCGGTTGTGTGGGCGCGGTGCTCGTCTGGGCTGAGGTAGCCGAGCCGCTGTTGAATCCGGGTGGTGTTCCACCATCTGAGGTAGTCGTTCAGCCCGGTGTGGAACTCGTCCACGGTTTCGGGTTTCTGGATGCGGAACCATTCCTCCTTGAGGTGGCTGAAGAACCCCTCCATGACAGCGTTGTCCAGGCATGTGCCCTTCCGGGACATCGACTGGGTTAGCCCCGCCTTGGCCAACGTGTCCCGCCAGAGAGTGTGTCGGTACTGAAATCCCTGGTCTGAGTGGACGAGAGGTTTCTCGCCCGGGCCCAGATCGCGGATCGCCATGCGGAGGCTGTCGGTGACCATTTTCACGCTCGGAGAGGGCCCAGCCGTTGCCGAGATGATCCGGTTGTCGTGGAGATCCAGGACCGGCGAGAGGTAGACCTTCGAGGCACCGATGTTGAACTCGGTCACGTCCGTGACCCACTTCGTATGCCTAGACTCTGTGGCGAACTGCCGATTCAATACATTGTCGGCCGCCTCCCCGACTTCACCTCGGAATTAGTTGTACCGTTTGCGCCGCCGCACCGGGCACTGCAACCCCAGCTCGCGCATCAGTTTGAGCACCGTCTTTTTAGACACCGTCCACCCCTGTCGGAGCAGAACAGCACGGACGCGCCGGTGCCAGTAGGCACTCTTCGCCGCCTCGAATGCGCCACGGATAGCTTCCTTGATACCGGTCCAGGTGTCGCTGCGGTTGAGCCGGCGCCAGTGGTCGTAGAACGTTGACCGGGGAAGGTCCGCGAGCTGCAGCAAGAGGGAGAGCGGGTAGTGCGCCTTAAGATCGTCGACAGCTTGAACTTTCAGCGTCGTTCCGGTGACCTCAAGGCCCGCAATTTTCCCAAATAGGCGACCTCAGCGCTCAACCGATCGTTCTCCGAGCGCAGCGTCTCGATCTCGGACTTCGGAGGGGAATCCCTATGATCGGTTGGCGGTCTGCCTTGCCGCTTCGGGAGGAGTCCATCTTCCCCGTCACGCCGATAAATGCCCGGCCAGGTCGCCACGGTATTGGGCGACGGAAGGCCATACTCCTCTGCCAGAGCCCTCCCGGACTCACCCCTGACATGGCGGCGCACGATTTCAAGCTTGATCTCGAAATCGTACTGTTTGCGGTCTCTCGTCACCAATGCCTCCGATCCTCGTAGCTGCCATTGCTGATACAACATTTGGACCGGAGACCCGGCAAGGTCAAGAGACATGGCCACCGACTTCGCAGTAAACCCCTGCTCGAACATTTCGACCGCCGAAACGGCGTCGGAATGACTCAACGTGCTTTTCAAGTACATCTGACTGCTCCCTGAAGATGGAACCCTAAATTAGGTGTCCAACTTTCGGCGACCACTCCACAGCCCATTGGTGTTTTCGTTGGAGCCGCGCTGCCAGGGGCTGTGCGGGTCGCAGAAGTAGATCGCCATCTTCGTAGCCAGGGTGATCTGTTTGTGTTGGGCCAACTCGGTGCCCTGGTCCCAGGTCAGTGTCTTGCGCAGACGCTCGAGCAACGTCTTGATGGTCGCCAAGAGCCCGTCACGCACCGCGAGAGCACCGTGGCCGTTAGGGAGGTGGACCAGCATCACAAACCGGGTTTGGCGTTCCACCAGGGTGGCGATCGCTGAGCGGCAGTTCGATCCCAAGATGA
>JANYEI010000173.1 GCA_025363205.1 Frigoribacterium sp. | reverse complement strand
AAGGGCACATGCCCCTGGCTGGGGGTGGCGAGGGCCGAAGCCCAGGCCACCCCAGCCGGCCCCTCGCGGTGGCCGAAAACGGTGTTGACATGAGCGGCATTGACGCCGTCGCCGACAAAGCTCTCGCCGATTTGAAGGGCCTGGGTCATTTAGATCAGTCCCTGCGACACGAGCCAGTCGTGGGCGATGGTCTTCGGGTCGTCTCCGTCGACATCAGCCTTCGCGTTGAGCGTCTGCATTTCGGCTGTGGTGAGCTTCCCTGCCATCAGTGCAATCACCTTGGCAATGCCCGGGTACTTGGCGAGCGTCGACTGCTTCACGGTGAGGGCACCCTGGTAGACGGGGAAGAACTCCTTGTTGTCTTTCATGACGGTGAGGTCGAGCGCCTTGATCCGGCCATCGGTCTGGAAGACCTCGCCGAAGTTGCAGGTCGTGCCCTTCTTGGTCTCGGTGTAAATCACACCCGTGTCAAGCAGCTTCACGTTGGAGTCGGGAACGGTGATGCCGTAAGCCTTCTTGAGTCCGGGCCAGCCATCATCACGGGTGGAGAATTCGCTCTCGATGCAGAAGGTCTGCTCCTTGACGGGAAGCTTCGCGATGTCACTGAGCGAGGTGACGCCGAGCGACTTCGCTTTATCCGAACGGATCGCGAACGCATAGGTGTTGTTCAGCGGAGCCGGGTCGAGCCAAGCGATGCCGTTCTTGGCATCCGCCGCTTTGGTCGCGTCGAACTGGGCAGCCTCACCCTTAACCGGCGCGGTGTTCTTGTTATAGGTGATCCAGGAGGTACCGGTGTACTCCCAGTAGCCCATGAAGTTGTCGCTCTCGAGCGCCGCCCGCACGTTGGCTGAGCCGACGACCTTGATGTTGGCCGTCGTCGTCGCACCGTGGGCGTTGAGCAGGTCGCTGGTGAGGTAGGCGAGGATGTACTGCTCCGAGAAGTCCTTGGCCCCGATGACGCCGGTGAGGCCCTTCACCTCCGTGCCGCCCTTGGCTGCGGCGCCCGACGTCGGTGTCGTGCTTCCGGAACCTGAGGAACAGGCGCTGAGTGCGAGAACGCCTGCGGCGGCGACCGCCATCAAGGTGATGGTGCGTTTGTTCATTTAATTCTCCTTGTGCTTTCTGTGTGGGGTGCTGTGTCGGATGATGGGAAGGGAACGCTCAGGTGCCGCGAGGGCGTAGTCGATCTTCGGTGAGGCCAGCCACCCAGTCGATGAGCAGCGCGATGCAGGCCACGAGCACGGCACCCGTGATGAGCACGGGGTAGCGCTGCAGCTTGAGGCCGTTGACGATCATGTCGCCGAGTCCACCCGCGTTGATGAAGGTCGCAACCGTCGCCACACCGACGGCAAAGACCAGCGAGGTGCGCAACCCGGCCAGAATCACCGGCACTGCGAGGGGCAACTCAACTCGGAACAACACCTGGTTGGGCGTCATCCCCATACCGCGTGCGGATTCGCGCACGTTCTCATCGACCTGTTGTAGCCCGATCAGGGTGTTGCGCAGCACGGGCAGAAACGAATAGATCACGAGGGCGACGACAGCGGTGGTGTATCCGATCTGCCAGACGATCGCTAGCAGGATGATCACGCCGATTGCCGGTGTCGCCTGGCCAACGTTCGCGACTCCGAGCACGACACCGCGGACGACCCGCGACCTCGTGCGACTGAGCGCGACTCCGGTGGGGATGGCGAATATGGCAACGAGGGCGGATGCCACAAGCGAGAGTCCGAGGTGCTCGCGCGTGCGGTTAATGATGTAGTCGATATTGAGGGTGCGCTTCTCGATCGAGTCGAGATGCATGCTCGACAGCCACAGTACGAGCACCGCGAGCACCACGACCACAATCAGCGGAGTGATGAAGCGGCGGGGCGTGAAGAAACGCTCGCGATCGGCGCCATCCGCGTTGCTGATCGACGAGGTTCGGAGGGAGGTGTCGGTCATGGTCGGTTTTCCGGTACCGGCGGGACGCTGGCCGGCGCAGGAGGAACTTCCGCGCCGAGCACAGCCGAGATCCGCTCCATGCTGATCGAGCCGATCGCGACACCGTCATAGTCGAGAACGGTGAGCGCGGGTAGTCCGCTGAGAACGAGTGCATCAAGAGCATCGCGCAGGCTGTCGGTGGCCCGCACGGTGATGGGACCGCCCGAGGATTCGGTGGTCGGGCCGAGTCGCGCCTCGGTCACCGGGATGAGGGTGAGCCGCTTGATCGCCGCTCCGTGCCCGATGAAGGAAGCCACATAGTCGTTAGCGGGAGCGGCAAGGATGTTGGCCGGAGTGTCGAACTGCTCGATCTGGCTACGGTCGCTGAGTACCGCGATTCGGTCGCCGAGGCGCACGGCCTCATCGAAGTCATGCGTCACGAAGATGATCGTCTTGCCGAGGGTCTCCTGCAGGCGCAGAAACTCAGCTTGCAGCTTTTCGCGAGTGATGGGGTCGGTCGCTCCGAATGGCTCATCCATGAGCATCACCGGCGGGTCAGCGGCAAGCGCCCGCGCTACGCCTACTCGCTGCTGTTGGCCACCGGAAAGCTGCTTGGGATAGCGGTGCGCGAAAAGCTTCGGGTCGAGCGCTACCGTGGTGAGTAGTTCATCGACACGGTCGCCGATCTTTCCTTTGTTCCAGCCGAGCAGTTTTGGCACGACCGCGATGTTTTCGGCGATAGTCATATGCGGGAAGAGCCCGATTTGCTGGATCACATAGCCGATGTGGCGCCGCAGCTCGTGCGGATCGAGCGAGAGCACGTCGCGCCCGTCGATCGAGATGGACCCGCTCGTCGGCTCGATGATGCGGTTGATCATCTTCATGGTGGTGGTCTTGCCGCAGCC
>JANYEI010000142.1 GCA_025363205.1 Frigoribacterium sp. | reverse complement strand
CGCTGCTCCAACTGCTCCCTAATCCCCTTCTTTGCATCAGCCGCGATGCGAAACGTGAATACCGGCGCATGGGATGCAGGCAGTTCACCTCGGCGGATCTGCGTGACCTTGAGCGGGATCGAACTGACATGACACATCTCCTCCGCTGTCCAGGAGGCCTCGATTTCGGGTGCCAGCCGCCCGATGCCGCTGTCCGCTGCATCGATTGGGACTCCGTCGATGAGGAAGCCCGCGTTCTGCGAGGAGATCCTCGAATTGAAGGCGGGCGGCATCCAGAGTCTGCGTCCGAGGCCGGTACCCCATTTCGCCTGTACGCGCTTGGACCGGGAGTCCAGTTCGTGCCAGTGCAGATGGTAGCCATGCCAGTTCCGGTTCAGGTGCACGGGGCTGCTTGCCACGAAGGCGAGCAGTCGCGCATCTGTTTCGTTATCGGTCGCTCGGCTTTCGACGGCGAACCAGAGGGCGATCAGCGGATTGACGCTCACGTCGAGAAGTCGTGTAGGGCCACCGAAATGCTGCAGGTGTGCCATCGTCTCGAGAGCCGGCATCCCGTCGAATCTCCAATCGTGGCGGGCACGGTCCAGAATTCGGACCTCCGCTTCATTCATCTGGTCTTCGGTCGGCGGCCTGCCGAGAACCTCGAACAGCGCACGATACAAAGAGCTCATCACCCCCCACTCAGCGCGACGCGCCCCACGCCAGACGAGCGCCCTCTCGGGATAGCGCATCGTGAGCTCGTTCGCCTGGGATTGGAAGTCAGACCACGATTCGATGACGGTTTCCCATGGACCGAAAAGTTGTTGCGCGCCCGAGTCGCTGATAGCAATCATCCGGTCACGATAGCGGAAGTCGCACCGCCCATGAGGGAAGCCCGCCTTTGCCGAAGGATTTGCCGCGCCGATAGGCCTGTAAGCACTCTCGTCACTGCTGGTTGAGCAGTTCCGATGCCTGTCCACTCCACGTGATGACCAATTCGTCTCGGGCCCGACTCGCGGCGACATAGAGAAGAGAACGCTCGCGAAGCAACACATCCGCCCGATCTTCTGGCGCGACACCCTTCAACGCCCAAGGTGACGGGAACGCCCCATCCGAGATGTCGAACAACACGACGCGGGAAAACTCCATCCCTTTTGATGTGTACATCGTCAGGATCACCGGGCGCGATCCCGACTGCTTCGCAGAGGTGAGGACGGTGCTCTCGATGCCGTGGTGGTCGAGTGCGTCGTGGATATCCTTTGAGGCGTTGTTGGAGGTCGTGAGGATGGCGATTGTTTCGCCGCTCACGCCTTCATCGAGCCAGGCTGTCACCCTCTCGGCCACCTTGGTGTACTGCTCGGTATTGGACGAAGTCGCCACCAATTCCGGTACGGGACCAGACCGGGACGAGCGATATCCGCTGACACCCACCTCGCTGTCCTCTGAGTCCACGAACGCCCCTCCCACCAGGAGGCCGAGGGCGTATCGAAGGTTTTGTTCCGTAGTCCGGTAGTTCAGAGTGAGCCTGCGGGACCGACCCACCACGGCGATTCCCAGTCGCGACAGCACGATCGGCTGGCCGTAGATGCGTTGGTGTGCGTCATCTGCGATGAACATGTCGTCGGGCCCGGGTGCAACGATCGCACGAAGCAATTGCCAGTGGGCTGCGGTCAGATCTTGGGCCTCATCGATGAGGATGTGATCGCCGAAGTGGCGTCGTGATGTGGTCGATGAACCCTCCAACCATGCGGCGCCGACGGCGGCGACCTCGGCGTACGACAGCGTGTTGGCGATGCGGGCGTTCTTGCGATATTGCTCCACGACCTTCCACACCTCCGCCCGCTTCATGCGGTCGAGAGGGATCCCTCGCCCGGGCCGACGGATCGCAAAGTATTGGTCTGTGGTGACGATGCGGTTGGGTAGCACCACCTGGAGGTATTCGACCGAGAGGAAGTTCTTCGAACGAAGTGCCGGAGGCAGCTCGGCGCCAGAATCGTCCACCGCGGCCTCCCAGCCGTGATCATTGCCGATAACCGACCCGCGCGATTCGACGGATGCGCCGAGAACGGTCAATGCTGCACTTCCGAACTCCATGCCGGCAGCCTCACGCACCGCGGCTGCGAGCTGATCGACGCCTCGAACGAGCACCCCAGGCTCCCCCAGCCCGCTGGCTAAGCCAACTTCGGGGTCGAGCCGCTCCAAGTCTCTGCGGAGATTTTCTGCAAGCGCGCGGGTGTAGGTGGTGAGGATCACACGTCGGTCGGTCTCATCCGCGCTGAGCTTCTTCGCGCGGTGAAGAAGCACCACGGTCTTGCCGGTCCCTGCTCCACCGGTCAACCGGAACGGACCGTTGTAATGGCGAGTGGCGTACCGGCGCTGCTCCGGATGAAGGAACACCCGCCATGCGCCGAAATCTCCGCCGTCGATGACACGCTCCAGCTCCTCTTCGCCCTCGATGACGGTGAATTGCATCTGGGCGGCAGGGTGCTTGAGTGCTTCCACCAGGCGCTGGTCGTCCTCTCCCGGCCTGTCGGACGCATCCTCGGGTTCCTCGGCTTGGGGAGGCGTGTCCTCGATGGCGAGCGATTCCTTGATTACGGAGATCGCCTGGTGCATGGCCATGCCGAGCAGCACGGATGCCTGCCACTCGTTTTCCAGACCGCCGGCCAAGTCCAGGAGCTCGTCCTCTGTGCCTGCATGGAATGCGGCCTGCGAGAGCTCCTCGGGGAACCCGAACTCTGTGGTGAGGTCGGTTGGGAAGTAGCTGAGGTCGGCGAGATAGGACGAGTGCAGTGTGGCGGCGGGAGCAATCGGAAGCGGATCCGCCGCGGCAACTCTGGTCGAACCAGCCTCGGGCTCGGCCTCGATGATCTGCGCGATGCCGTTCACCGGGTTGATCTGCAACTTGCGCGTTCGCGCTCGTTCGATTGCGATGTCGTGGGGCCAGGTTCCGGCGTAGACGTAGGTTCGTTCACCGCCCAGTGGTTCAAGCCGATAGAGCACCGCTCGAAGATGGATGTCCACTCGGCCCGTCCGCACCCTCGGGTCGAGGGGTTCGTTCATCCGCTCGATATTGAGCCCGGGTAGCGAGTCATCATCCGTCAGCTTGTTGAGGAAAGTCAGGATCTTTGCTTTGACGGTCTTCTCATGGTCCTGGTCCTTCAGCTTGGTCATAATCAGATTCGGCATCGTTGTTCCTTCAGATTCAGGAGGTCAGCGGGAGGGCAGCAGAATTGCGGCGATGGATGCGGCATCGGCAGGGACGACGGTCCAGCCCGCCGCCTCGAGATCCCGATGGTCACGCTCATCCAGCTCGAAGTCGGCGATGAGATGAATGTCCGGCCAGGCGAAAGAAACCGGAATGCCGTCCCCCAACTCCAGCCCCATGTCCGGGAGTGGGAGACCGACCATCTCGCTCAGTGCCTGCAGGAAGGCCTGTTCGGTCGAGGTGGCGGTCGGCAGAAGGGCCGCCCACTGCGGAGGGAGGGCGGACTGGGCGGCACCCTGATCGGGCACCAGCTCGAGTTGGGGCTTCGATGCCGCGCACTGTTTCCACGTCGTGATGGTCGCCGAGTCCGAGTTCACGCGAGCGCCGAGTAGGTTGGAGAGTTTCAGCCATAGCCTCCACTCCTCGGCGAAACCTTCCGCCGTGAGGGCGGCTGGCCGGTCGTCGAGCATCAGCACGACGTCTGTCCGGCCCTCTCCGAGGAAGCGGGTGGTCATCGCGAGCGCTCCCCGTCGCAATTGCCAGGTTGTGGGGTCCACCCCTGGCTGAACCACATTCGACAGCGTTTCGGAGGTGAAGTCGGTCAAAGATAGGGGCCCAGCGCTCACGAGGGTCGACGCGGGCAGGCGGGTCAGAAGCGGGAGCGCATCAGCGATGCTCTCTCCCCGTGGCTCCGCCTTCTCGGGATTCTGCATCCAGTCCATGAGCTGGGTCATCGGATTCGCGGTGACACTGGCCAGAGCCGTGAGCGGCAGCCCGTACACGCTGGCGAAATTTGATGCTGCGTCGCTGTTGAACCACCACGACGTCGGTTCAGGCACGCCGTCGCGCGCGCGGATCAGCTCGTCCCAGGCCACGGCGAGAACCAGATAGCCGTCGTAGCGGGCATGCGCTCGCTTACCGGCGTCGTCTTCGACGCGGTTGTGTACAGGGGTCGCGTGGAATGCGAGCCCATCGGTGTATACGGCGATGGGTTTCGTGCCTCCCCCGAGTTGTTCGAGGACGAAGTCGGGCATCGTGTATCCGAGCTGAACTTGAGGTCGAAGCATCCATATCCGCCGATTGCCGGGGAACGAGATCTGGATCTTGTTGCCGTGATCGCCGGGGATCTCCTTGACGCCTGCACCGAGCGCCTGGGCTCGGTCCATGAAGACCTGGCGGAAGAGCTGTTCGATGACCGACTCTCCGACGACGACTCCGGGATCGATCGATGTCGTCGTCCAGTCCCGCGGCTCGCCGTCTCGAACGCGCAGCATGGTCGCCAGACTGCGTTCCGCGCTGGCGCGGGACACGCGATCGGATGCTCCGCCGGGCGCATAGGGCAGCAGGCAACGGTGGCAGGACGACCGGCCCTCCGCCTTGCATGGGCAGTCCCGCACCGTCACCCAGGCCGCGGTGAGCAACGCCCGCATCTGTGTCTCGTTCGCAAGCTCGGCCAGATATCCGGTACCACCCGGCACCGTGTCATGCACGAGCAACGCTGGAACATTGCCCGATCCGTCGGCGAGCACTGGTTCGACGGTCTCAACGATTCGAAGATGATCGGGATCACCCCCGATCACCTCCCGCAACCCCCGGAGGATGGCAGCGGAGAGGCTCGGAACGGCGAGCGTGTCGCCGAGGGTGATCTGGGGAGGCAAGCGCAGCAGGATCCCCTGGGTGGTGAGCGTGCGACTCAAGGCAAGGGATACCGTACTCTCCTGCTTCGCATCACGGTTGGGGCACCAGGGTTTGTGCTCCCTGCGCGAGTTCGAGTTGGCTTCACCGTCGAGCTTGCCGCAGACGCTGCAGACGCGGAACAAGGGTGCCTGACGCTCGTCACCCGCAATGATCCGGTTCTCCCCGAATCCGCCGACCCGGCCAAGGTTGAGCCAGCGGACGGTGAGGTCGCGAAGGTAGGTGACCCCGAAACCTTCGCCCTCCACGTACCAGGCGTCGGTGATGCCCGCCGGGTCCACGTCCGCTGCGATCTGGATGACGAAGCGTTCGCGTTGCCGCTCGTCCCGTCGGTCGCTGATGGATGCCTCGTCTCGTCTGACCTCCGCGGAGACCTGCTCGAGTTCGACGAGTCGTATCTGTTGGGCGGTGTCTGCGATGCCGGTGCTGCCGCAGCGGGGACACGCGCTGTGAAGCGTGGATACCGTTCCATGGTCGTATCCAAATCCGCAGGCCGGGCAGAAGGACCACAGGCGCACCGCTTCGCCGCCGCTTCCGAGGTCGACCGAGTCGATCGCGATTTCGAGACCCTGTGCATAGAAGACCGCTCCGGGCGCGAGTTCAGAGATCGCGACACCGGCGCCTCTCTCGTAGCTAATCGCACGATCGCGGTAGTCGAGGCTGTCGGGGTCGATCCAGCTCAGGGCGACGTCGAGCCGCACCGAGTCGTCGATCAGCGAATAGTTGGGAAGCAAGCCGAACCGTTCGAGTGATGCCACCCAGTGCTCGCCAGTCAGGTCGGCGAGCTGCTTGGTCGCCATTGCATAGGACGCCCGGGCGGAGCGATACTCGCGTTTCTCGTCGTCCCCGGCCGTCGGATGCTCGGCGGCCTTCTTCAGATCATCGAGCGAATCGGCGACCGCATTCTTGCGGAACCGCGCCTCGTCGACCTGGGCGGTCCACCGCTGCACGGCGTGACGGATCGCGGCCGCCATCGGGCTGGACGCCGGATCCGGGCTCGGAGTGGCCCAGTCGCGCAGTGCGTCCCGTGCCCAGTCGCTGAGCGACGTGGAACCGAACGCCGCGAGGAAAGTCCCTATCCGGGCGATGTGCTCGTTCTCCGCATCGGCTACCAGCTCGCCGAGGAACGACCCGGCTTCGGACGTCTTCAACACGTCGCTCGCCCGTTGCGGTGGGTCCGCGAGGGAGGCCGCGCGGCGGTCGACGAGAGATGCGAAGTACTGTCTGCGCAGGATCTCCTCGGCGTTCAAATACGTCGCGGGCGGCCGCACCAGACCGTTGATCACCGACAAGGGTTCACCGAGCTTCGGAAGCTGCTCCCCGCGCCCGGTGACGAAGGCGAGGGACAACGCGTTGCCGGTGAGCCTGCCGGCACGACCGACCCGCTGCAGGTAGGACGCCACCGACCGTGGAAGTCCGGCGAGCATCACGGTCGACAGATCGCCGATGTCGATGCCCATCTCGAGCGTCGGAGTGGCAACCAACACATTCGGGGTGTCCGGTTCGGACCCCGACGACTTGAATCCGTCCTCGTACGCCAGTCGGGTCGCGTCGTCCAACAGACTCGTGTGTTCGCGAGCGACGACTCGGCGCATGTCACCCTCGTCGTACAGCTTTCGGTAGTAGTTCTCCGCGCCCGCTGCCCGCCGAAGACGCCCGGGGCATCTCGCGGACATGCACGGCCCATCGGCCAGCTGAGCGGTGACCGTCGACGTGCCCGGCACGGGGTTTTGGCATACGTCGCAGACAAGCAGGGTGAAGCCACCCCTGAGTGAGCCAAGGTCAACCGGGTGCACGGTGATCGACGACGGACTCAGTCGATAGACGGTCGCAGCACCGGACCCGATGCTCACCGAGGAGATCACCCCTTCGCGGTCGAGTTCCGCCAGAAGAGCGCGGGTGAGATGCGCGCCCGCCGCCGCCGGAACTCCGAGCACGTCGCGCGCCCAGATCGCGAACCATCCCTGGCTGGAGCTCGCGACGTCCAAATTGCTCCGCTGCGACTTCTTCTGTGTCGGGAGTGCCGATCCCACTCGCGGGAATCCGGGCGCGTCCCTGCCATCAGGGAAGGCAGGCATGCCGACACCTTTGGGACGTCCGCCCCAAAGGTTCCAGCGCTTGCCGTCGCTGTCGATGTACTTGCGGAACCAGTCGTGATCGATGGCACCGCGGTCCCGCATCCGCTCTAAAACCCCTCGTACCCACTGCACGATGACGATCGACGGCATTTCGGCCGGTGCGTCTTCGCCGAGCGGCTGGCTGCGGGAAAAACCGGTGAGCGTGGCGCGGCCGATCGCCTCGAGCTTCGCTGGGGAACCACCGTTGACCTCCGCTGCGAGGCTTCCCGTCAGTTCGAGGGTGCGACCGACTCTTGACTGCAAGCCGAATTCCATGACGAGGTCGAAGAGGAGGCGCTGCCGCACACGTTCCTTGACGCTCGGATCAACCTCACGCGCCGTATCCGCCTCCCAGAAGTCCCGGAAATTGTCGTGTTCGACGATGTCCGGAGCGAGTAGACGGTATCGGGCCGACCGGTTGTCCCCCGCATCCTGCAGCAGAAGCTCGGCGAGCTCGTGGACCGTCGCCGGGTGCGATCCGATCGAGCGCCGGATCGCGTTCCGAAGGCTGAACACGTGCGACCTGCTCTGCACGAAGCCCGCTCGGTGGGCGGCATCCTGCACGCTGTCAGTGAAGACGAGTGCCTTCTTCTCGGCGGTGTCGAGCCCGGATTCGCCGAACAGCGTGGTGACCG
>JANYEI010000117.1 GCA_025363205.1 Frigoribacterium sp. | reverse complement strand
GCCGGGATGGCTACTCCGTTACCCTGCCACCGCCACCGCCACCGGTGCGGCAGACGAAGTTGGCGAGTTTTGCGCCGCGAGGAAGCTTTCTCTATACGCCGAATCCCAACGGCACCATCCAATGGCCCTTCACACGCTACGTGCCCATCGCCAGTGGTTTTGGAGCACGCGTCGCCCCCTGTGGAGGGTGTTCGTCGTTCCATGACGGACTCGACTTTCTGCCGGGCGCCGGAGCCCCGATTGGGGCTATTGCACCGGGAGTCGTGACCATCGTCGGACAGGACAGCGGCGGATATGCCGCCTACGGAACTCGCGTAGTGATCGAACACGTGATCAACGGACAAAAAGTGGAGAGCCTCTACGCGCACATGATCGCCGGATCGCCCACTGTTGCCGTCGGCGATACCGTCACCGTCGGCCAGACCCTTGGCTTGGTGGGGAGCACAGGCGCCTCGACCGGGGCGCACCTCCACCTCGGAATCTCCCTGGGCGGCGTGTTTGTCGACCCTTACGCTTGGCTCATTGCCAACGCCAACTGAGGTTTGACTGCCGCATCAGACGTGCACGCCAACAAGAACCGGCTCGGGTTGTAACACGACACCGTAGGCGCCGAGCACGCGAGTCTGAATGTAGCGGGCCAGCTCGGCGACCTGGGCCGCAGTAGCCTCACCGGTGTTCACGATCGCAAGGCTGTGCTTGCTCGAGACCGCGGCGCGCGACCCCGGAAGGCGAAATCCTCTCGCCACACCGGAGTGTTCGATGAGCCAGGCCGCGCTCAACTTCACCCCGCGCGACTCTGTAACGGGGGTGGGAGCGAGGCGACTGGGGTCGTAGACCTCAAGAGGCATGATCATGGAGGCCATTCCCCGTGCTGCACCAGCCTCAACCGGCCATCGTGGCACCTCAATGGGAAGCGAGCGAGCGAAATCTGCGCTGACGATTGGATTGGTGAAGAAGGATCCTGCGCTCACCGAGTCCGGATCGGTGGGGTCGAGGAGCATACCTTTCGACCCACGAAGGGAGAGAACTGCCGCGCGCACCTGCGCCAGCGGCAGCCGAGAGCCCGCCGAGACGCCGAGAGCGGATGCGAGCTGCGGATAACCTATTGGATCGCTCAGACCACCGGCATTTTCGGAGAGAGCGAAGTCGATGGATATGACGATGCCTGCGCGGCTGCCCTTGAGCGCTGAACGCCGATAGCCGAACTCGAGCTCGGCAGCCGACAGCACAACGAGGTCGCCGGTGAGGTAGTCGAGAAACTCGATCGAGCGCAGACTAGATGAAAGTTCCTGCCCGTAGGCGCCGATATTCTGAATCGGCGCTGCACCGCACGTGCCTGGGATGCCCGAGAGCGCCTCCATGCCGGCCCAGCCTTGCTCGACAGTGGCTGCGACGAGCGCATCCCAGGACTCGCCCGCTTGTACGCGCAACGTGACATCGTCACCGGGGAGCCGTTCGATTCCGCGCGTGACCACGTGGATGACCGTGCCGGGCACCCCGGCATCCGCTACGACCAGGTTCGAGCCGCCGCCGAGCACCAACCAGTCATCACCGGTCGCCCAGACGGCCCGAGCCGCGTCAATGAGTTGCTGTCGCGTCTCGGGTGCCACAAACTCGGCTGCGGCGCCCCCGATTCGCAGGGTGGTGAGTTCTCGAAGATCCATCGGTCAGGCCACGCTCACGCGTACCTGCGCCTTACCGAGAACGGTCGTGCCGTCGAAGGTGACAGTGAGATCGATCCGCACCGTATCGACGTCAAGTGAGCCCACCTTCGCTACGACGGCGAGGCGGGCGCCGTCTGCGGCATCCACGGGAACCGGACGGGTGAAACGCACCTGGTAGTCGAGTATCCGACCCGGGTCACCGATCCAATCGATGACCGGCTGCACGGCGAATCCCATGGTGAGCATGCCGTGGGCGAGTACGCCCGGCAGCCCGACCGACTTGGCGATGTCGTCGCGATAGTGGATGGCGTTGAAGTCTCCGGATGCTCCGGCGTAGCGCACGAGCGAGTCGCGGCTCAGCACGAATCCAGCTTCGGCGACGACCTGACCGATCTCGAGCGATGCCGCCGTGACGCCGGTCATTCGTCGCCTCGCACCACGAGAGTGGAGGTGGCTGTGACGACATGGCCTCCGTCGGCTCCGACGATCGACGACTCCGCGGTGACCATCGAATGTCCGCCGAGGGACTTGATGCTCGCGACAGTCAGCGTGGCGATGAGCTCGTCGCCCGCCACGATGGGACGGGTGAAGGTGAAGCGTTGGTCACCGTGAACGACACGGGAGAAGTCGATGCCGGTGTCTGGTTCAGAGAGCAGCTGATGCAGGGTGAGCTCCTGCACGACCACCGCGAAGGTGGGTGGTGCCACCAGATCGCTGTACCCGGCGGCCCGTGCTGCGGCGACATCCAGGGAAAGGGGACTCGTGGCGAAGACGGCGCGGGAGAACTCGCGTACCTTCTCTCGTCCGACGAGATAGGGCTCGGTCGGCGCAAAGACACGCCCGACGAGCTGAGGGTTCACACTCATTTAGTTTCCTGTGGCACAGCGAAAGCCTATCGACGGGAGCTGGGCACCGAAGAAGGTCCGGGCATGACGCGAGCCCCGGCCACCATTACTGATGACCGGGGCTCGTGTCGAACTCGTGGCTGATTCGAGTCAGCGGTTGGTTCAATCAGCGGCTTACTGGCAGCTGTCGCACTGAAGGTCATCCATCGGGTCAACCGGTACTGCATATCCGCCGATAAAGCTGTTGTCGTTGTCCATGGGAGCCTCCTGGAGTGTTGTGGTGAAAAGTGAAAGTTTTGTACTCCGTCACCGTTTGTTCATAATCGGTGCCGTCGTGGGTTCCCACTATATAACCGGAATGACACTCCTGTCATTCCACTACATCTAGTGTTTTCGGCGTGTCGCGATATTTCTCATCATCGGCCGCGCAAGCGACATTCCCAGTGACATCCCCAGCGATATCCACGGGGTGGAGGTGTCTATGACGGTGAGTGAAATAAGCCTCAAACTCGCCGCGAGCCAACCGGTGCGGAGACCGGTCTGATCACCCCCGAATGGCAATTTTTACGCCCCACTTCACGGGTCTCGTTACCTAATTGAGACATATCGCAGGCTCTGAGCTAGCCTGATCGAATGTCTTCTTACGCAAGGAAGCTCGGTGCTCTTGTGGCAACGGGTGCTCTCATCGCGACCGTGGCCATCCCCGCCTACGCCGTCGTCGGCTCCGCAGCTGCGGCGACAAGCAATACCCCATCGGCCCAGACTGTGCCCCTTGCCTCCCGCGTGACGCTGGGCGCACCCGCCCGCGACAGCTACTCGGTGACCGTGCCCGTGCCGGTACCGGTGGCGGTGCCGGTCGTCGCGGCCGTTGGCCACACCCCGGTCAGTAACAAATACAGCGGCATCACTGTCAACCCGCCGGCACTGACCTACAGCGGTGCGGCAGTTCTCCAGTACGCATCACAATTTGTGGGCGTGGTGCCTTATGGCACAGGAAACAGCCCCGAAACCAGCTTCTCGTGCGACGGCTTCACCCAGTATGTGTTCGCCGGGTTCGGCATCAGCCTTCCTCGTGGAGCCGACCATCAGGCCCGCCTCGGCGTGCGCATCAGCCAGGCAGACGCCGTGGGCGGCGACCTCGTCTACTGGCCCGGCCAGCACATCGGAATCTACGACGGTGCGGGCGGCATGTACAACTCCCCGCGGCCCGGGCGCTACGTGGAGCATGTGGGCAGCCTCTGGGGCTCGCCGCTATTCATCCGCCTGACCGTCTAGTTTCGTTCGACCACGCTCGAGGTAATTCAGGTGCATCGCCGTTTGGGCGAGGGCGGAGTAGAGGAAGAAATCCGTGAGGTTTCGCCACCCCGCCGTCCAGGTGAGTCGGGCCGCGATCTCCCAGTTGGTCGAATCCGGCGCGTCTGCGAGCACCGTGGCCACCTCGCGCGACCGCCGAAGGTGATGTTCGGCGGATGCCGCGGCACGCTCCGCGACACCACGGAAGCGATAGCCATGCCCTGGCAGCACCTCATGATCGGAGTGCAGACTCACGCGCTGAAGGCTCGAGAGGTAGTCGGCGAGCGGATTGGTGGCGGTGGGGGCTCCGAGGCCGAGGCCGGCGTGCATCATCGGGAGAAGGTGATCCCCGGTGAAGAGCAGAGTGCGCGCGTCCTCGCGCAGACAGAGGTGGCCGGAGGTATAGCCAGGTGTGAGCAGTGCGCGCAGGTCGAAGCCGGGAATGTCGAGACGCTCGCCATCGACGAGCGTACGGTCCGCTCGCGGAGGGACGAAACGGGAGGCTTGATCGGTGACGATCGCGATCTCGCGCCGACGTTCGGTCGGAACGCCCCAGGTCTCGACCAGTCGTTCGACAGCATCCGCTGCCTGCGGTGTGACGAAGGGCGAACCGATCGCGGCGGCCTCCGTCTCGTGAAGCTGGAGAGGAGCTCCGGATGCTCGACGCAGCCGATCGGCGAGTCCGATGTGGTGGGGGTGCAGGTGAGTGGCCGTGATCGAGCGCACATCGGTCGGAGACGCGTCGAGGCTCGTAAGCACCGCGGTGAGGGCATCCCAGTTCTCGTCGGAATCCCATCCCGGATCGATCACGTGAAAGGCGCGGTCGGAGTCACGCAACAGGTAGAGCAGTGAATACGGGAGGTGCCCGCCCGGCATTCGCTGGGCGACTGCCCAGACGTCGTCGCGCACCTGCTCCGGCCTCGGGACCGTGCCGGGCCGAGAAGCGTCAAACTGGGCAGAACTGGTGGGATGCATCGGCCCCTTTTCGAGCTTCGGAGGCAATCGCCCCTTCAAAACCATACGTCCGGTACCGACGGCCGGCTGTCGCGAGCAGAATGGAGGGATACCTCCCAGCCACCAGGAATCGAGAGCCATGTCTGCACCGAAATTGCCGCTGAAGCTTGGGTACAAGGCATCCGCAGAGCAGTTCGCACCCCGGGAACTGGTGGAGATCGCCGTCGCCGCGGAGGCTCACGGATTTGAGAGCGTCGCTGTCAGCGATCACTTCCAGCCGTGGCGACACACCGGCGGGCATGCGCCGTTCTCCCTTGCCTGGATGGCCGCCGTCGGTGAACGCACCTCCACGATCCAGATCGGCACTTCGGTGATGACCCCGACGTTCCGCTACAACCCGGCCGTGCTCGCCCAGGCCTTCGCGACCCTCGGATGCCTCTATCCGGGCCGAATCATGATTGGCGTCGGTACGGGCGAGGCACTCAACGAGATTGCGACCGGCTTCCGGGGCGCAGGCGAGCAGGACTGGCCCGAGTTCAAGGAGCGGTATGCCCGACTGCGTGAGGCGGTCTCCCTCATGAGAGAACTGTGGACCGGTGGCCGGGTCAATTTCGAGGGCGAGTATTACTCGACACACGACGCGAGCATCTACGACCGGCCGGAGGGGGGCATCCCGGTGTACATCGCCGCCGGCGGTCCGGTCGTTGCGGGCTACGCGGGTCGTGCCGGTGACGGCTTCATCTGCACCTCGGGCAAAGGCATGGAGCTCTATACCGAGAAGCTGATTCCCGCGGTCGCGGCGGGCGCCGAGAAGGCGGGACGGGATGTCGAGGCCATCGACCACATGATCGAGATCAAGATCTCCTACGACACCGACCCCGACCTCGCGCTCGAGAACACCCGATTTTGGGCTCCGCTGTCACTGTCGGCCGAGCAAAAACACGATCTCACCGATCCGATCGAGATGGAGAAGGCGGCGGATGCCCTGTCGATCGAGCAGGTCGCCACGCGCTGGATCGTTGGCTCCGATCCCGACGAGGCTGCCGCCTGCATCGGGGAGTACATCGACGCGGGCTTCAACCACCTCGTCTTCCACGCGCCCGGGCGCGACCAGCGCCGCTTCCTTGAGTCCTTCGAACGCGATCTCGCACCCCGCCTGCGCGCGCGCTAGCCGCTCCCCCGGCAGCGCCCGTGCCATCACCCTCGGCGCTCGTGGCGGGGGATACGCCGGTTCCCGGAGGCTTATCCACCTCGCGGAGGGAGTCAGGACTCCCTCCGCGAGGAGATTTCGCCGCCGCGAGAGACACACGGGCGGCGGATGCACGCCGCGAGAGACACACGGGCGGGATGCTCGGCTCGTCACTCACTATCGTCAACGGATCGCCGCTTTTGGCGCCCCACCGGTTCGGGCCGCCCTCATGGGTGCCGCGAACCTTTTTCCCCCGGAACACGCAGCACAATGCTCCGACCGGGCAAGGACCGGACAGGGTGCTCACATTTGAATCCGTCCGGCAACAGGCGGTTAGCATGGAATGGTACAGAAATCTGAGGCCGTCCATCATGCCCATCTTCCCTGCGCTAACATCGCCACGCACACTCGCCCCTGCGGAGATCGCCACCATCCGGGCCGATTTTCCCATCCTTGATCGCGAGGTGAATGGACGCCCTCTTGTCTACCTCGACTCGGGCGCGACATCCCAGAAACCTCGGTCCGTCATCGAGGTCGAACGCGAATATTACGAGCGCGAGAATGCGGCAGTCCATCGTGGCGCCCACACGCTGGCTGCGCTTGCGACCGAGCGTTTCGAGGACGCTCGTGCCACCGTCGCCCGTTTCGTCGGTGCGCGCGAAGACGAGATCGTCTGGACCTCCAACGCCACCGAGGCACTGAATCTCGTCGCCTATGCGATCGGCAACGCGACGGCGGGCCGCGGCGGTGCCGCAGCGGAGCGATTTGGCCTCGCACCCGGTGACGAGATCATCGTCACCGAAATGGAGCACCATGCCAATCTGGTGCCGTGGCAGGAACTTGCAGCAAGAACCGGAGCGGTGTTGCGCTTCATTCCGATTTCCGCAGACGGTACGCTGCGCATGGACGAGGCCGCTCGCCTCATCTCTTCGCGCACGCGAATCCTCGCCTTCACCCACGTCTCCAACGTGCTCGGTGTCATCAACCCCGTGCAGGAATTGGTCGCTCTTGCACACTCGGTCGGCGCTCTTGCAGTTCTCGATGCGTGCCAGTCCGCGCCGCATCTTCCGCTCGATTTTGCCACCCTGGATGTCGACTTCGCAGCATTCTCGGGACACAAGATGCTCGGTCCGACCGGCATCGGCGTGCTGTTCGGCCGCAGCGAATTGCTCAACGCATTACCGCCATTCCTCACCGGAGGATCGATGATCACCACCGTCACGATGGAAAGCGCAGAATATCTTCCGTCCCCGCATCGGTTCGAGGCAGGCACACAACGCGTCTCGCAGGCAATAGCGCTGGCGAGCGCCATCGACTACCTCGACCGTATCGGGATCGACCGCATCGCTCAGCATGAAGCGACACTCGGGCAGCATCTTGTTGTCGGGCTGAACGAGATACCGGGGGTGACTGTCCTCGGCCCGGGTATCGGGCAGGCTCGAGTCGGCTTGGCCAGCTTTGACGTCGAGGGTGTTCACTCGCACGACATCGGCCAATTCCTCGACGACCGATCGATTGCCGTACGTGTCGGCCATCACTGCACGCAACCCCTCCATCGCAGATTGGGTGTCACCTCCTCTACAAGGGCGAGCGCTTACCTTTACACCACTGAAGACGAAATCAACGACTTCCTCAATGCGCTCTCCGATGCAACAAAGTTCTTCGGCGTGAACGCGTGAGTTCCGCGATGGAATCCCTGTACCAGGAAGTGATTCTCGACCTGTCCCGCCGCCCCCACGGTCGCGGTCTTGAGGATCACGCGGCCGCTGAATCGCACCAGATCAATCCCACCTGCGGTGACGAGATCACTCTGCAACTGCACTTGGAGCCCGGAACGGATCGCATCCGTGCCATTCGGTGGGAGGGTCACGGCTGCGCTATCTCCCAAGCGTCCGCATCGCTTTTCTCCGATCTCGCACCCGGTCTGACCACTGCCGATCTCGCGGCCCGCATCGAGCTCTTCCGCGTGGCGATGCGGTCACGTGGCACGATCGAGCCCGACGAAGAACTGCTCGGCGATGCTGTCGCCCTCGGAGGGGTGTCCCGCTATGCGGCGCGGGTCAAATGCGCGATGCTCGCGTGGGTTGCTGGCGAACAGGCGATCATTGTGGCCGCTGCGGCATAGCGAGAGCCGGGGCGAAAGCCGGGAGCCCGCAGGGTTTGGATCCACATTTAACTGGCTACAGAAACCGATCGCGTTGGCAGCAGCATCGCTGGTCTCGCGTCGAAAATCGGCGAAGCGTTAGCGACAACCGAAAATTCGGCTGTGGTCGCGTGATTCTCGTGGCAGCCTAAAAATCACCGAGAAGATCCTGCGGCTGCGCCAGCAACTGCCTCGTCATCTGACCGCCAAAAGTCGACGAAAACTACCTCGCCACTGGCCATGCCGCAGTGCAATCCAGCTACTGCACCTTCTTCACGACCATGACTTCGCAACTTCCTGCCACCGAGTCGCGACCTCCCCGCGGGTCATCTCCCGGGGCGAACCTGTTAGAGGCGAGAAAGAACTTCCTTGACAAAGGGCCACACGCGTTCGACCGACTTGTAATTGAATTTCTCTTCTGGCGAATGAAGCGCATGCAGCTCGGTGCCGATGGAGATGATATCCGCCACGGGAACCCGGTGGCTGAACATCCCCAGCTCGAGCGAGCACTGCGAAACCTCTACCGCAGCCTCGGTACCCATGACAACACGATAGGCCTCCGACGCAACCGCGAGAAGCGCCGAATCGGGACGGTAAGGAAACTCTGGCGCATCAAGCCCGTACATCGCCACGGTGACGCCGTCGCCGGCTACTGTCGCGAGTGCGCGAACCCGGTTGAATACCTCATGCTTGCGCGAGGTCAGCGCCGAAGTGATGGTGGACATCAGCTGAACACCGGAGTCAGTGGCGCGAATCGTGCCGAGGTTGTTGGAGGTCTCGACGCGGCCGGGCACCAACAGGTTCCAACGGATTACGCCGTGCGGAATCAGGAGGATGACGCCGGCAAGCTGGCGGGCCGCCGCAATTGAGAAAACCGTGGACGGCACGGAAGCGGTGACCAGCTCAAGGCGGATGTCCGGGTCGGCCACGCTGTACTCGCGCCGAAGATCGTCATTGAGGCTCGCAACGACTTTCTCGATGGATTCGAGGTCTTCTGGTTTCCCGGCGAGAACCGCTTCGGCATCCGCCGGGATGGCGTTGTTCTGTGCACCGCCATGGGGCAAGGCCAGGCGAACGGGTGCTACCTCGAGAATCGCATTGATCGCCCGAGCAAGCACCTGCAGTGCGTTGGCACGCTCGAGCTGGATGTCGAACTCACAGTGGCCGCCTTTCAGCCCGCGAACGGTGAGCAATCTCGCCGCCGAATTGACTGCGGGCACCTGCTCGAACTCGCCATCGACATCCACCGTGAAGGTGACGTCGCCGCTGCATCCCGCCAGGATTTCCGTGTCGGAGATCCAGTTGAAATCGATCATCCGGCGCCCGGCGAGCAACGAGGTGTCGAACTGCGCTGCTCCCCCTTTGCCGAGTTCCTCCATCGAGGTCAAAACGGCTTCCAACGGCGGGTGCGGCAAGTTAGTCGAGGCGAGCATGGCAAGTATGTACGAGACGCCAATGCCGTTGTCGGCGCCGAGGGAAGTTCCGCGTGCGGTGACGAAATCGCCATCGATCACCAACTCGATCGGGTCGTTGACGAAGTCGAATTCGACTCCTTCGGCCTTCTCGCAGACCATGTCAAGGTGACCGTGAAGAATCAGCGGTTCGGAGTTCTCCAATCCGCACTGCCCTGGCTTACGCACCAGGACGCAGTTGAGGTCATCCCTGATGGCCTCAAGCCCTAGATCGGTTGCGAATTGAACGACCCATTTCGCCACCCCAATTTCGTTGCCAGAACCGCGTGGGATGCTCGCGAGAGTCTCAAAAATTCCCAGAACTTCCTGCGGCTCGAGGTGACCGAGCACACCACCGGAAACTTTTTGCGGAGAAATAACATCAGGCATGCGTTGGACGTCGCTTTCTACTTGATAATCGCGTTGCGAGACCTGGTGAGGGTGAGCGCCACGATAAGAATGATGATGATGCCATAGACGAGATTTTGCGCTTGCGCAGCAATTCCAATCACCGCAGTAGCAATCGGCACTAACGCAACAGTGAGCGCACCGAAGATGACGTTGAGTGGATTCGTCACTCCGCCCGAGATGGACGTACCCCCAAATATGGCGGCGGCAATCCCCGGAAGCAAAAGGTCACTGCCCAATCCGGTGGATGACGCCGAGCCCGCCTGCGCAATGATCGTAATGCCGGCCAGACCCGCCATGAAGCCGGACAGCGAGTAGGCCACGATCTTGAGCTTGCGCGTACGCACGGCCGAAAAAATAGCGCCAGACTCATTCTTGCCAATCGCTGTCATGCCCTGGCCAACCCGCGTAAAGCGCAACATGAACCACGCGAGAGCTGCAGCGACAACGCCAAGCACGAAGGTCAATGGAATGCCTGCGACGGCCGAGGTGTACAGCGGGGTGATCAACCCGGCATTTTGGGAGACGTACACGGTGGTCGCGCCGCTGACCACAAGAGCGGCGGCTTGGAAAATTCCGAATGTGCCGAGCGTCAGGGCGAACGAGGGAACCTGGGCGAAGGCCACGATAACGCCGTTCACCGCTCCAAACAGCGTGACCATGAGGAGGACGACGAGAGGAGAGACCGCTCCAAGCGGCCCGAGCGTCAGTGCAAGCAGGATTGCGCCCAACAGCGTGATGGACGCATTGGAAAGATCGATTGAACCGATGTTGAGCACGAGTGCTTGGCCAAGCGCGACAAGCAGAATCGGGGCAGCGGATGACGCAACAATGGTGAATCCACCCCCGCCGAGAAACGCCGGGGTGAGGATTGCCACGACAAGGAACATCGCGACGAAGATGACGGCGGGCCCACCGGCCCGCCAGAATTTGCCGGCGCGATGGGCAAGTCGCGCCCGACTCTGTTTCGTGATGTCCACCGCTGGTTCTGTTGCGATAATCGTCGAAGTCATATGACTCACACCATCTTTTCTAGAAGATCGAGGGTCGAGGGGTCGTCAATCGCGACGTCGTAGACGCCCGAGATGACTCCGTCACGCATCACGACAATGTCGTCGCCCATCTCAAGGGCTTCTTCCAAAGTGTCAGCGAGAAGAAGCACCGCTGTTCCGTTCTTGCATGCGGCTTTGATCTGTTCGTTCACTGTCTGGGCCGCTCCCGGGTCGAGCCCGCGAAGCGGATGATCCAGCACCAAGACCCGAAGATTCGGATTGCTCAGCCACTTTGCCAAGACCACCTTTTGTTGGTTGCCTCCGGAGAATCGATCCAGTTCTTGATTCACGTTATTGGGGCGAACATCGAGGGTGTCAAACCACCCCTGGGCGATCTTGTTCTGCGCCCAGGGTCGGAGAAATGGGCCAAACGCTGCGGTGCCGGGGTGAACGAGCGTCAGGTTCTCGGCGGCCGAGAATCCACCGACCATCCCCTCGACTTTGCGCTCCGATGGCACGTACGCAACGCCATGCTTGACCGCTTTGTGGATGCGCCAATTCTTCGCGGCAACACCATTGATATGGAGCGAACCAGAATCGAATTTCTCGGCTCCAAAAATCGCCCGGCAGAATTCTTCGCGACCGGATCCGCTCGTCCCGAGAATCGCCGTTACCCGACCAGGGTGCACCGAAAGCGAGAGATCCGAGAAATGGCCTTTGCGTGAGAGCGATCGCACCTCAAGCGCTGGGGTCTCCGCCCGGTCGAGGGCACCGTGTTCGCGAACGACCGAATGTGACTCACGACCAACCATGAGCTTGAAAAGCTCGTCTTCCGTCACCTCCGACGTGGCGCGGTCGGCAACCTTTTCGCCGTTGCGCATGACGATAACGCGGTCGCAGATGCGCATAATCTCGCCAAGGCGGTGCGAAACGAAGATGACCGATCCGAAGCTCTTAAGTTTGCGGATCTCACGCTCGAGAATCTGCGTCTCGCCGCGTTCGAGCAGCGAGGTTGGCTCATCCAGAATCACCAGGGGCGAGGCGCCCTCTGAGGTTCTCACCCGGATGGCACGCGCGATTTCCACCATCTGCCGGTCGACGAAGGAGAGATCTCCGACTCGCGTTTTCGGGTTGAGCTTTGACCCGATGATGGCGAGTGTCTCTTCGGCAGACTTGTAGAGGTTGCTCCAGCGAAGGAATCCAAATCGCGTCGCGGTGCCACTCCCGGAGGAGTTGCTCATGGCGATATTCTCGGCAACGGTGAGATTAGTGAACAGCGACTGTTCCTGGTGCACTACGCCGATTCCCGCGCCAACGGAGTCGCGAGGGGTCCGGAATTTTACTTCGCTCCCGTTGACCTCGATCGTGCCGCCATCCGGCTGGTAGATTCCCGTCAGGATCTTGATGAGCGTTGACTTGCCCGCGCCGTTCTCTCCGATGAGACCGACGACCTCACCGCGGTGAATTTCGAGCGAAATTGCTTTGACGGCGGTGAGGGAGCCGAAGCTCTTATGCACATCGACGAGGCGAATTGTTGGCGTCGCCGTCTCGACAGTGTGATTCGTCATTTTGCGATCCTTAATCTGCCACGCTGCGACCAGGCGGCGGCCACGATGGCAGCGACGAGGATAGCGCCAGACAGAGCTGACTGATAGTCCGGACTGACACCCGCGAGGACGAGTCCGTTGTTCAAAACAGTGAGCAACAACACGCCTAGCGCGGTCTGCAGCATTCCGCCTTTGCCGCCGCTCAGGGCCGTGCCACCAATGACCACGGCCGGGATGGTGATGAAGAGGTAACCAGAACCCACGTTGTTGGATACCGCGCCCAATTGCATCGCCGCCAGGATTCCCGCGAGAGCGCTCATCCCGCCGGCGATGATGAAGATCACCACTTTGTACTTATTGACAGGCATCCCGTTCGAGCGGGCGATTTCTTCGTTGTTTCCGATCGCGAGGGTGGCTCGGCCAAAGATGGTGAAACGCAAAACAAGTGTCGCCACGATGAGCAATGCTGCTGCGAGCCAGACCACATTGGGGAAAAGGAAGGCAATGTGCGAGACCCAGGTGGTGAGGGCGTCATTTGTCAGGGAGGGCAACGCATCCGTGCCGTACAGGATCGTGGCGATCCCGAGTCCGATGAACCACATTCCGAAGGTGACGATGAACGAGGGCAACTTGATCCGGGTCAGGATCAGGCCGTTTGCTGCCCCGAGCGCGATGCCTATTGCTATCGCCGCCACCCACGCCCAAATACCGAGATCATGACCGCCGCGGCTGTTCGCCGAGAGCAAGACGAAGACAACGCCTGCGGCGCCCATCACGCCTTCAACCGATAGATCGATAGAGCCGATGAGGATGACGAAGGTTGCTCCCACACCAATGATCAGGGGCAAACTCGCCTGGCTCAGGATGTTCTGGAGGTTGACCAGCGTGGCAAAACGTGGGTTCAAAATGGAAAAGATGGAGATCAGAACAATCAGTGCGCCGATCAGGGCGAGTGGTTCTCCCTTGCCTCTGAACCGCAGACGCCGTGAATTCGTTTCTTCGTGTAAACGAATCGCGGTGGTGTCGGTAGTCATCGGATCGTGCTCCGCTTTGAGCGTGATGTCCATGTGCTGCGCCTTCTAAAAATTCAGCTGTGTTCTCAACCTGCTGGGTCTGGCCGCAGCGGGTGAGCGCTGCGGCCAGATGGATGTTTCGAGTTACTTGAATTCCGGCTTGATGATCTCAGGTCCACCGGCAACGAGTGGGACCGGCTCCGTCTTCCACGGGCCTGTCTTGATGAGCTGGTCAACCCAGCCCTCGACGTTATTGTCCCACTTCAGAAACTCATCGAGGTTCGATGGCGTCACACAGCTGATTTTGAACATGCTGTCGCGCTTCTCTGCCGGAAGCTTGCTCGGGTCGATAGCACCGGTTGCTGCAAGGTACGCAGTGTAGAGGCCGATGGCAGACGCCATGTAGCCGCGGTGGAACGTCTCGCCGACAATCGCGCCGTTGCCTTCATTGGCCTTCATGGCCGCAATGGTTGGCGGGTACAGACCGTCAGAAACGAACTTGACCTTGTCGAGCATTCCGGCCTCTTTGAACGCCTGCATTGCACCAATTTGCATGCCGTCATCCGCGGTCCAAACGCCCTTGATCTGGTCGCCGTACTTGGCGATCAGATCTTTCGAGTTCTTGTACGCAACCTGCGGGTCCCAGTTGGATGGGCGCACGTCGAGAAGCTTCACGTTCGGGAAGCTGGTGAGTTCCTCTTTCAAGCCGGCAACACGCGTCTGGCTGGTGGTCGAGTCCTGCACGCCGGGAAGAGCAATGATGCCGCCCTTTTCGCCGATTGCCGTGCTCAGCGCTTTGGTCGTGCATTTGCCGGAGTCAATACCGGAGTGCTTCTGGAAAGCGACGAAGTTGTTGCCAACGTCCTGAGGCTTGAGGTTGTCGGGCTTGTTCCACCAAATGGTGACGAATCCGCCCGCAGCCTTGACCGCGTTCACGATGGTGGGAGCGTCCGAGCTTGCCACGGTGTTGACGAAGACGACGGCCTTCTTGCCCTTGGCCAGGATCGCCTGGATCTTGGAGATCTCGACCTGCGAGGAACCCTGCGAGTCAACGATCTCAACTGGGATACCCAGCTTCTTGCCGAGCACCTGGCAGCCCTGGATGTTCGCGGCGAAGTACGGGTTGGTTGTGTTGATCACAGAACAGACAAAGACGAGGTCTTTTGCGCTGAGTGGTTTTGCTGCGGCTTGAACGCCCGCAGTTGAGGAACACCCTGCAAGTAGCAGCGACGCTGCGGCAGCCAAGGCCACCGCGACTTTCAGACTATGGAGCTTTGTAGGGAGAGACATCGTTGACTCCAGTTGTTTCGGTGGCAGAGCCACGCTGTTGTTGTTTGGAATATTTATTCATGCTATGCCTCAGCATTCATTCAATATGTTTACTACTCCGCGGCGGAATATTCAAGCACATACAAAAAATATATGCAGGTGTGACCGTTTCGTGATCTGTTACTCCGACCGGAGCCCACGGAAGAAGGTCCTGACGTCATCCACATAGATGTCTGGCACCTCAAGCGGGGCAAAGTGTCCGCCCTCTTGATGCACGCGATACTGCTGCAGGTTGAAGTACTTTTCAGTCCAGGTCACGGGTGGCTTGTAAATCTCACCGGGGTAGATGCTGACCGCAGTGGGTGCGCCAACCACGGGGAAGCGGTCGTGGCTGGGAACCCATGGATTTCCTCGGCATTCCCAGTAGTACCGCGACGAGGTGCCGCCGGTCTCCGTGAGGAAGTAGATCAACGCTGTCGTTACGAGATCTTCCTTCGGCCACACTTTTTCGAAAGCCTCAGTACCGGATCCACGCTCTGCCAGGCCCCAGAAGTATCGTTTCTCCGTGATCCACGCGAGCTGGCCTGCCGGGGAATCCGCGACCAATGCAGCAAGGGTTTGAGGTTTCGTGAGCTGGATTTCGCCGTATCCACTTTCGTTCTGAACGAAGAGTTTGCCTCGCTCAAACCAGCCATCCTCGCCATCGCCATATTCGCTTGCCGCCGGCACCCCCATCACGGGATCAAATTCGATGCCCTCGGGCTGGTCCGGGTGAGCGTTCAAATAATGGCTCATCTGAGCGGGAAAATGGGTGTAGACGCCGATGACGTCTTTTTCGTATTTGTGACCGTGCTGCTGTGCAATGAGAGCACCCCAGTCGCCACCAGCAGTCGCGTACTTGTCATAACCCAGGACATCACGCATCAGGGTATTTTCCAGGTCTGCGGTGTGCCACCAGTTCCAACCGGTGTCCGTGAGGGGAGACGAAAAGCCATACCCGGGCAACGAGATGAGCACAACGTCGAAAGAGTCTTCCGCGTTACCCCCAAACTTTTCGGGGTCGGTTAACGGCTCGATAACCTTGCGAACGTCCCAGAACGTCCACGGCCACCCGTGATGAAGAAGGAGAGGCATGGGGTTTTTGCCCTTGCCTTTGACGTGTACGAAGTGAAGCGGAACGCCCATGAGGTCGACTTTGTAATTGGGCAATTCATTCATGCGCCGTTCGACATCGCGCCAGTCATACTCGTTTACCCAGTAGTCGACGAGCTTGCGGTGATAGTCGGTGTTGTACCCGTAACGCCAGTCATCGTTGCTGAAGTCGCTCGGAAACCGAGTGCGACGCAGGCGTTCCATCATGTCCTCGAGCGCTTCATCCGAAAAATGAATTTCGAATGGCTCCACATTGTACGGACCAGTCATATTGGAACTTCCTCGTTCCCTAATTAATTGTTCAGTGAAAAATTTGGTTGAGCAGAATGAATCAAACGACGATGGTTTTATTCATTCTTTGATTATCTATGCAATTATGCTGACCGGCTTCTTCCGTGTCAATGTGGCGAGGACCTTTGGCGCGCGAAATGGCACACTCAGGTTGTTCAGGTGCTCGTGAGTCGCAACAGGCTGGCCGAGTGAACTGCCGCGTGGTCTCGGAGGGCCGAACCCGGTTTTTAGTGCGTCAGCGGCTGGAGCGCAGGCACAAGATGATCGATCCGGTCGAGGACGTACCGCGGTTTTTGTTCAACCGGGCATTCACTCAGCGTCTCGAGGGTGGTCTCCCCCGTCAGCACCAACGCAGATGCCATGCCCGCATTTGTCGCCATCCGGATATCGGTATACAGGCGATCGCCGACCATCACGCAGTCGCTCACGTCGACGTCGAGAACACCAAGGGCGGCGTCGATCATGATCTGGTCCGGCTTGCCCGCATTCGCCTGGCATGTGACCCCCGTCGATGCCTCGATCGCGGCAACGATTGCCGCCGCATCTGGCTCGCCGCGCCCGCCGGGAAAGGGGCAGTATCGGTCGGGGTTGGTGGTGACCAGAATTGCTTCGCCGTACTGCCAGAGGGCATCGAAAGCGATCTGCAACTTGCGATAGTCAAAGGTGCGGTCGTAGCTCGCAATGACGATGTCGATCTCGCTCGGGTCTTCCGAAATCCGAATGCCAGCCTGGGTCAATGCCCTGATCAGCGGCTGCTCGGCGATGGGGAACACCGTGGCGCCGGGGTGAACCCGCTTCAACCAGGCCACGATGCTCACGACGGTGTTGATGACATCGCCGACTTCGGCAGCCACCCCAAGCTTTCGAAGCTTGTCAACATACATCTCGGGATCCCGGGTGGGGTTGTTCGAGAGGAAGATCGTTCGGGTTCCTCGCTCATGCAGATGTGAGAGGAGACGTTCAGCACCGGGCAACAGCTGGTCGCCGAGATAGATCGTGCCGTCGAGGTCAAATAGGTATGCGCCGAAATCACGATCAGGCAGGATGAACTGCCCGGGAGCCAGCGAACTCACCAGAGTGCTCACGCGTGCACCGCCTCTGACTGGATGGCAGGCAACAATGACCTTGTCAGTGGATATAGCTGGCGGTATTGCTCAAAACGTTCGTCATACACGGGCGTCAGCGTCGCATCCGGGGAATAGGTGAATCCGAGCGAACTCATGCTCTCAGATGCGTCACGAATGGAGGAGAAATGGCCCACACCGGCGGCGGCGAGCATGCCCGCCCCGAGGCAGGTGGTTTCGGACTCCGCCGAGACCGTGATCGGTCGGCCAAGAATGTCGGCCATCATCTGGCACCACAGCGCGCTCTTGGACCCGCCACCCATTGCAACGAAGGTGTCGATTCGCTGCCCAGTGACCTCCTCGGCCAGTCCGAGGCAGACACGCAATTCGAAGCACAACCCTTCGAGCAGCGCGCGATAGATGTGCCCGCGGGTGTGAATGCCGGTGATTCCGAAGATCATTCCGCGCGCAAGGTGGTCCCAGTACGGGGTCAGCGCACCATTCCAGTACGGCAACACCAGCAGCCCATCGCTTCCGGGAGCAACGAGCGCGGCCTCGTTCCCGAGCATCAGCTCGAGTTCGCCGTCCTGAAGAGTGTCGCGCACACTCTTATCGACAAACGTTTCGCTGAACCAATTCACCAGGTACGTGCCCCCCGAGACGAAAAGTTCGTAGGAGAATGTGCCCGGGATTGGTCCGGTCAGTACACGGTAGGCCCGGTCGGCCCGGTAGGACTCGGAGTAACAGCCCGAAACCAGCCCCGTGCCAATATTGATATAGGCCACTCCCGGTCGCGAAATATCGGCGCCGAGAGCCGCGGCCTGACCGTCGCCGGCGCCGGCGATAACGGCGAGCCCGGCGGTAAGCCCGAGTTGCGTCGCTGCATCGGCGGTAAGAGCACCAAGTGCGTCCCCAGGACTCACCAGTTCGCTCAGCTGATCGACGGTGATTCCCGCAATGCTCAGCAGACCGGCGTCATAGGTGCCAGAGGCAAGGTCGACGAGGCCGAGCGGGTCTGCGCTGGCAAGCGACGTAGACCACAGACCAGTCATGCGCTGCGTGACGTAGCCGTGTACATCCACGATGTGCCGGGTCTTTGCCATGTTTTCCGCTTCATGTTTTTGCAACCAGAGCAGTTTGTAGAACGCCGGGGTCGTGTTCGGCGGTTTGCCGGTTGTCTCGTGAATTGCGAGCGAACCAAACTCTTCCACCTCGGCACCGGCGCGGCTGTCGAGCCACAACATTGCCGGACGCACCGCGACACCATCGGCATCGAGACAGGCAAACGTCTCTCGCTGGTTTGCAACACAGAGGGACCCGAAGCGCGCCGGGTCAATACCGTGAGTCGCTCGTTCAACCGCTTCACAGGTAGCGCTCCACCACTCGGCGGGGTCCTGCTCGCCCGCACCGGGCATTGGCACGGTCAGACCGAGCGACGCGCGCGCGGTCGAGACTGCCGAGCCCGACGCATCCCACACGATGCACTTGACACCGGTCGTGGAGCAGTCGATGGCTATGAAGAGGTCAGCGGGCATCGAGTAGACCCGCGCTCGACGCTCGAGCGCGGGCGATAATCCCGGCGACATCGGTATCGGTCCACCAGCCGAGGAAAAACAGCACGTCGACGATGGTCAGGCGATTGCGCATGAAATTGGTGTTCTTGATTGCCCAATGCCACACGTCTTCTCGCACCCACTCGCCGAGCGCAGAAGGGTCCGCCGGAGCGCCGGCTGCCCGAAGGTTAGTGGCGAGGGATTCCGGGCTCGGGATAGCACGCGCGATGTCTCCGTGAGTGGCGTTCCACTGCCCGAGGACCTCGAGAATACGCGAGCTGTTGCTGTTCCAGACGGCGAGCTTTGCGCTGAAATCGTTCCAGCATTCCGCACCCTTCTCGCCCGAGGGGTCGCACCAGGCAAAAGCGCTCGCAACCTGCTCTTCGAGCGAAGCGGCGTCGGGAAAGCTGACCTCTCCGAGTCCATCGGCGAGTCGTTCGGTGAAGTACCGCCAGATCGTGCTCGCAACGATCGATGCGACCCCGACCTGGGCGCCGTGAAAGCCCATCTCCTCGTCGTGGGAGGTGGCGTACATATCGAGCATGTGGCTGATGAGGTGTTCGACACCGGAGAGGCACGCCGTGCTACCCGCGATACCGGTACCGATACCGCGGATCGCCAAAACGCGGGTGAGGTGGCCAACCGACTGGGGGTCCTGGCTCTGGATACCCGCGGCCCACTCCGAGGGATCTCCCGCAAATTCGAGCAGGAAATCACGCGGTGTGCGGTTAAATGAAGCGTCATGGCCGAGCAAGTAGGCAAGTTCCCAGTCGGCGGGAGCGGTATAGAGGGAGAGAACTTCGCCGAAGCCGGCTTTATTCATCGCGATCGGCGCTTCGGCGATGGTGACAGTATCGGCGAGCACGGCGTCGGGCCAGCGCGACGGCTCGGTTCGCTTCACGCCGTTTCTGAGCAGCACCGACACGTTGTCGGTGAAACCATCCACCGAGGCTGCGGTCTGCACGACCACGAGCGGGATGTTTCCGAGACGATGGCTCGCCACCTTGCCGATGTCGGTGATGGTGCCGCCGCCAATTGTTACGACGCAGTCGGCGCCAGCGAGCGACTCTGTCGCGGTATCGATGGCGGTGTCGTCGGCCTGAAGGTGGTGGTTGTCTCCGAGGACGACGGTGGTCACTGAAAAGGCGTGCTCAAGCATTGTGGCGACATCCGCTTTGAGATCGCGGCCAGCGCGTTCGATCCGGGTTGAATCAACGAGTACAAAAACGTGAGCGCGCGCCGTCGCAGACTCGGGAAGCAATGCCGTGATCACCTCGACCAAGCTGTCGGTCGCAGAGGCAGAGATTGTCAAAACGGCAAGGTCGAGCGACGTGAGCTCACCCGCATCGGGTGCGTTAGCTATGGCATCGCGCAGCGCATCGAGGTCGGTTGGGTCAGCAAGATGGGAGAAGATCGTCACCGTTGCAGCCCCGCATTGCTCAAACGCGTGGTGATTGGTAGTGCAGCCACTGATTTCTCCCTCGAAACCGATCTGCATAACTATTCGTTATGCGAATTGCCATTCAGTAGATCCGAGTGTAAACGTCTCGTGACGCCCCAGTCAAGGTGAGACGACGATATGCCGGGTGCGATGGCCACCCGCAAAGCCGACTCGACCGTGTCGAACTGCAGGGTCGCATTTTCGGCCACGATGGAGCCGCAGGTCTCGGGATTCCACTCGAACGCAAGTTCCGCGTTAACCAGCGCGAGGACCTCCGCGAGGTGAGGGGCAGGATCGACCGCGACGACGCTGCTGATGAGTCGAAAATCGCGAGACACCCGTTGTGCTATCCCGACGAGCTTGACCAGTCCGCGCGCACCGACGCTGAATTCGCCCGGGCAGTATTCACCCGGCACCGGTCCGACCCGCGCGTCAACATCCAAACCACGAAGAGCCCCGGCGATCGCCAGGGCAACGCGACCAAATGAGTCCCGGTGGGCCTGCTGACTATTTGCCGGCTCGATAACATCGATGACGAGACACGAGTGATCGTACGCTGCCACACGGCCGCCGGTGCGGCGCAATACCGGGGTGAACCCGCTCGCTGAGGCCGCATCCCAGGCCGCGGCAAAGCCGGGTAAGTGGCGCTCGCGCATCGTGAACGCAACCGTACGGGCTGGCCGATAACTGCGATAGAGCCGGCTGGGCAACTGCCCGTTCACGGCACCATTGAGCAATTCGACCGAGATCGAAAGATCTTCGACGGCTCCGAAGCCGCCGGAACCCGCAACTTCTGTGATCACCGCGCACTACCCTCACTTGACGTTGCCTCCGGACCAGAAGACAGATCTTCTCAATCTTATTCGCTTGTGCGATAATTATGCGATGGCGAGCATGTCTCGCCCGACAGGGGAGTCGGATGGCGAATTTCGAGTTAGACGTTGAAAATCAGCGGGTTATGACCAAGGTTGCCCGACTGTATCACTCACGTGGTATCCGCCAGACTGAGATCGCCAGCCGTCTTGGCATCTCACAGGCCCGCGTTTCACGCCTTCTGCGAGCTGCGGAAGAGGCGGAGATCGTGCGAACTGTCGTCGTCATACCGGATGGGCTTTATGCCGAGCTTGAAGAAGCCCTCGAGCTGCGCTACGGGCTCGACCAGGTTCATGTGGTCGACACGGTGGACGACGATGAGAGCGAATTGACCAAAGACCTCGGACAGGCCGCGGCGACAGTGTTGCAAGCCCTCCCTGGGGAATCTGCGACCATCGGATTCACCTCCTGGAGCCGCTCGCTTCGCCAGATGGCGCTGGCTATGCGCCCCGTACGACACCCGGGAAACATCACCGTCGTTGAGATGCTTGGGGATGTCGGGCCACCCCGCCTGGAGCATGAAGCAACCCGCGCAACCCAACGCATCGCCGACCTCGTTGGGGCGACACCGCTGTTTTTGCGGGCCCCTGGCGTGATCACCTCGGCCTCCGTTCGCCAAGCCATCATTGATCACGATGCTCATACCAGAGCGGCGATCGCGGCTCACGACAACATCGATCTCGCCCTCGTCGGTATCGGCGATTGTGAGATCGTTGCCCCGCTTGTAGCGGGTGACAACTTTTTCAGCACCGAGCAGTTCGACCTCGCAAAGTCGCTTGGGGCGGTGGGCCAGGTGAACCTGCGTTTTATCGACGCCGACGGTAACGCCGTGGTGAGCGGGCTCGACGAACTCGTTATTGGCGTCACGCTCGACCAGCTCAAAGCGGCGAAGCGCCGCGTGGGAGTTGCCGGCGGCAACAGCAAATACGAAGCTGTCCGCGCCGCCGTTCGTGGCGGGTGGGTGAACACTCTCGTCACCGACATCGTGACGGCCGAGCGCCTGCTCGCCGAGCCTGCGACACCAAGCAAGTAGACCACCATAAAGAAAGGGAGCCCGCAGCGTGTGCGGGCACCCCTTCTTTTACGGTCGGGCAACCAGCGGTGCAGCGATCACACCCGCGAGGGTGGTCAGGAATCGTGCCGCTGCCGCACCATCGAGAGCGCGGTGATCGCAGGTCAGGGTGAATTCGGCGATCGGCAGCCACACGGGGCCATCGTCGCGCCAGACCTGACGTTGGCGTGTGCTGCCCACCGCAAGAATTGCCGCCTGGGGCGCATTGAGAATGGCGTCAAAACGGTCGATGCCCATCATGCCGAGGTTGGAAATGGTGAAAGTGCCGCCGGTGACATCATCCATCTTGAGACCGCCCGAGCGCGCACGCTCGGCGATGTCCCGACGGCGAACGGCGATCTCGGCAAGGGTGAGAGCTTCGGCACCATAGACATTTGGAACGGTAAGGCCCTTTTCGGTGGCAACAGCCACCCCGATGTTCGCGTGTTCGAACAGGGTCACTTCGCCGTCACCGACGTGCGCGTTCACCTCGGGATGCGCACCGAGCGCAGCTGCCGCGGCCATGATGATGACATCGGTCACCGTCGCGGTTGCCACGACCTGCTTTGCTTTGGCAGCCTCCGTCATATCGACCTCGAGTCCGAGGTGAAAAACGGGAGCCTCCCAGGCGGTGACCATCCGGCGGGCCGCGGTTCGGCGCATTCCGGCCAGTGGTGTCGTTACCCCAACCTGGGCGATCAATTCAGCCGCGGTCATGCTGCTGCCGCCGTTGAATGAGCCTCGACACCCGCGGTGCCAACGCAACCATATTCGGTCATCTTCGCAATCGTGGCCTCGATCATCTGGCGACGACCCTCATCCATTGCGACTTCGAGCTGGCGGTCACCCTGCGCAAACGTCTGCTCAATGCCGCGACGGAATGCGTGACGCAAATCGGTGTCAGCGTTGAGCTTGTGCACACCGGCCGCGATTGCTGCACGCAGGTCGTCGTAGGGCACGCCCGAAGCTCCGTGCAATACAAGAGGAATATTGGTGGCCTGACGAATGAGCGTGACGCGCTCGATGTCAAGCGGCAATGGACGCTCCGGGGTGATTCCGTGAAAGACGCCAGCGGAGATAGCGAGAATGTCTACGCCGGTCTTCCTCACGAACTCCTCGGCTTCTTCCACGCTGGTGTAGTAGTCAGACCAGTCGATGTCGCTGCCGGCATCCGGGATGCGGCCGAGCTCTGCCTCAACCGGGACTCCAAACGAGTGGGCAACGGTGACGATATGTTTGGTCGCCTCGATGTTGTCGGCGAAATCAAGGTGCGAGCCGTCGAACATGATCGAGTCGAAGCCCATCTTGATCGCGTCGAAGACCTCGTCGTAGGTGCCGTGATCGAGGTGGATGACCGCTTCGGCGTTCGACTTGTTCAGCTCGTAACGGGTCATCCGGTAGGCCTCTTCGATGCCCATGTGGGGAACGATGGCACGGCCGACCTGCAGGAAGACGGGAGAATTCGACTGCTCCGCTGCACGGATGAGGGCCTGGGTCGTTTCAACGTTGTGCATGTTGAACCCACCGACGGCGTAGCCGCCGACGCGAGCGCGTTCAATGAGCGCGAGAGGATCGATTTTTTTCATCTGGTCACTTCTTCTTTCGGTTCGCGCGAAGCTCAACGATGAGCGACGAGTTCGGTTGCCACTGCGGTTAGGGATGCGGCGGCAAGGGGTACTGGGGTAACGAGTTTGGCGACGCGAGAAGTGCGAGCCGGGGCAACAGACCTGGCCGCGGCCACGGCATCCTGCCAGCCGGAGTAGAGCTCTTCACGGTGATCGAGCGAAATCTTCGGTTCAAAGATCCTTTCTGCACGCCACGCGTCGCTGAGATCGGATTGGCCGCTCCACATGCCAACGCCGATGCCTGCCAGTTGCGCAACGCCGAGCGCGGTGCGCTCAAGCTCGCGGGGTCGCTCCACGGGGATGCCAAGAAGATCCGCCTGGAACTGGCAGAGGAAATCATTGCTGATCGCCCCGCCATCCACCCGCAGGCTCGGAATGGGGAGGCCACCTCGTTCAAGCGCAAGCACGTTGTCGCGGGTCTGGTAGGCCATCGCTTCGAGACCGGCTCGCACGATGTGTTCGGCACCGGTATCGAGGGTCAACCCGATGATCGCCGCACGAACATCACGATCCCAGTATGGGTCGCACAGGCCGGCGAACGCCGGTACGAAATAGACGCCGCCGTTGTCGGAGAGCGCCGTTGCCGCGTTTGCGCTGTGCGCAACCGAGTCGATAATGTGCATCTTGTCTCGGAGCCATTGCAGCGTCTGTCCGCAGTGGAAGACGACCCCCTCGACCTCGTATACCGCCTTGTCAGCAACCTGCCACGCAATGCTGCTCGACATTCCGGGGATGATTCGGGGCTGCTCCCCCACGTTCACGGTCAGAACCCCCGCGGTGCCGTAGGTATTTTTCGCCGAGCCCAGTTCGAAGCAGGCCTGGCCGAAGAGTCCTGCCTGCTGGTCGGCCAAAACTGCCGTGATGGGAATCGGACTCGAACCGGTGCCATCCAGCAGCGAAGACTCCACGTAGCCAAAGAGCGAATTGGAGGGCAGTACTTCCGGCAGGAGCTTCATTGGGATGCCGTAGCGGGCGCACAGATCCTCATCCCAGCGCAGCTCACGAATGTTGTACATGGCCGTGCGAGACGCCGAACTCGGATCCGTGGCGTGCGATTTGCCCCCCGTGAGGTTCCACAGCAACCACGTGTCGACGGTGCCGGCGGCGAGCTTTCCCGCCTCGGCATCCATCCGGGCACCCGGCACCTGATCGAGAATCCAGGCGAGCTTACCGGCGGAAAAGTAGGAGTCGTTACGCACGCCAGTGAGGCGACGAATGTCGTCATCCATGCCATCGAGCGACCACTGGCTCACGATGTCATCTGTCTGCTTCGACATCCACATGATGGCGTTGTAGATCGGCAGCCCGGTCTCGCGGTTCCAGATGAGGCAGGACTCGCGGTGCGTGGTGATGCCGACCGCGGCGATCTCGGCCGAGGTTACGCCCGCCTTCGTCATGGCGCGGTGCATCGAGGTTCGTGCGGCATCCCAGAGCAACGTCGGGTCAAGTTCCACCCACGATGGGCGCGGATAGCTTGCGGTGATCTCGGCCGAAGAATCGCTGACGATCTGCCCTTCAGTATCCACCAGCACGGCCCGCGCACTGCTCGAACCCTCATCGAGGGCAAGCACGTATTTTCCCGCCATGGTGTTACCTCTCGAGAACAGGCGAGGCGGCGCTCGCACCGGATATCGACGCTGGCACGGCCAGGTGATCGAGCCAGACCGCATACTCCGCGATTTGCTTCTCCTGTTCCTCCGCCGACCAGCCGAGCCGGCCACCGAGGATCTCGGCCGCACGAGCCGCGCCGAGAAGCCCATGATCCGGTTCGAAGGCAAGCAGGATCCGGCGCGCGAGAACATCCGTCATCGTTCTGGCGGCCTCAGAGTCGATAGCAAACAGCAGCTCGGCTGCGATCGCCGGAGACGACGGGTCGAATCGCTCGCCAAGCGCACCGTCCTTCTGCACGAGGGCGACGATCTGTTCTGCCCGCGTTCCATACATGTCGATGAGGCGCACGGCGGTGTCTGCTTCCACAATCTTGGTGGAGAGGAACTGTGCGCGGAATGAGGCGAAATTATCGGTGCTGGCACCCGGGAAAGGCAACCCGCGAGTCGGTGACGCTGACTTCGGCCGTCCGAGGTCGCGAAGTGCAATGTTGACCGCGTCTTCGGCGAGCTGCCGGTAGGTCGTCAACTTTCCGCTGATGATCGAGAAGAGCTTCGCCTTGTTTTCTTTTTTGTGGTCGAAGATGATGTGCGAGCGCGGGATCTTCCACTCCGGTATGCCCGGCGCGTAGGGCAACGGGCGAACGCCGCTGTAGGTGAAGAGAACGCTCTCGCGGGTGAGTCCGGCGTTCGGCATGAGCGCGTTCGCCTCGGTCAGCAAGTAGTCGACTTCGCCGACGGTGGCACGTGCCGAGTCTGGCTCTGCATTGAAGAGCGTGTCGGTGCAGCCGATGAGAAAACGACCCATCCACGGGATGACAAGCACGAGGCGCTGGTCGGACTGCGATTCGTAGTAGACGACATCGGTCGGAGCGCCCGGGAACGGGTCGACCACGATGTGGGTACCCTTCGAGCCGCCGATGTGGCGTTTGGCTGCAGCGGGCGCGAGGCTGGCGTCGCTTGGGTTGCCAAGCAGCCAGTCCACCCACGGGCCGGCCGCATTCATCACGACGCGGCCCCGCAGTTTTCCAGCCTCACCGGTGATGAGGTCCGTGTAGCGAACACCGGTTGCCTGCCCGTTCTCGATTACAAGTTCGGTGACCTCGGAGTGCGTGAGGATGAGCGCGCCGTCGGCCCGCGCGGCAACGGCAAGCTCAACGCACAACCGCTCCGCGTACTCGACCTGGCCGTCGGTGAACAACGCCGAGCCGCCAAGGCCGCTCTTCTCCATCCCGGAAAAACGTGCGGTGACGTCGGCCGTGGAAAGAATTTTGTGGCTCGGAGACTTTTTGTCGAAGGAGAGCACGTCGTACGCGATCATGCCCATGCGGATAAGCCACGACGGGCGCTTGTTTCGCTTGTAGAAGGGCATGAGCAGTGACACCGGCTTGACCAGGTGCGGTGCAAGCCGAAACAGCCGCTCCCGCTCGCGAAGTGACTCGCGAACGAGAGCGACCTCACCGTGTTCGAGATACCTCAACCCACCGTGGATGAGGCGCCCAGACCATGCAGAGACTCCGCTGCAAAAGTCATCCTTTTCGACGAGCGCTACCGATAATCCGCGGGCAGCAGCATCGCGAGCGATACCAAGACCGTTGATTCCGGCACCGACCACGATGAGGTCGAAGACCCTGGCAGTTGTCGAAGTGGGCTGAGGAAGCTCTGTCACCATGATGTTGTGCACAATCTTTTCTAGGCTGAATTTCTAGGGTGAATTTCGAGGGTGAATGGAGAAGTGGAGGTCAGTCAGTTTCGATGACGGCAACGAGAGTGCGAACTTCCACCGTCTCGCCGGCCTGCACGAGAATTTCAGTGAGGGTTCCGGTTGCGGGCGCCTCGAGCGTCTCTTCGACTTTTTCCGACTCGACCTCCGCGAGTGGCTCGTCCTCAACGACTCGGTCGCCGACTGACTTGAGCCATTCGACGATTGCCCCTTCACTCATTCCCATGCCCCATTGCGGGAGCAAAACTTCGATGCGTGCCACTGTGATCTCCTTGTTGTGTTTCGTTTCGACTAGTTGTGGAGTGCCGCGAGGAGCGTTTGCTCGCTTGCTGGCGCTAATCCTGCTACCCGGCGGATCGCCGCGGCGATAGTGAAGCGCGTCGGGTACATCTGCTTTTCGAGCGACGGGCTGAACGGAATCTGCATATCGGGGGCCGTGACCCGCACGATCGGTGCCTTGAGCGAGTCGAAGGCTTCTTCGACGACGTACGCGCTGATTTCGGCGGCAGCACCACACGTGCGGTGAGCAGGTTCCGCCACAACGAGACGGCCAGTTTTGACCACGGATCGCACGATCGCGTTACGGTCGAGCGGCACGAGTGTTCGTGGGTCGATGACCTCAACCGAGACTCCCTCGAGGGCAAGGTCCTCCGCGGCGAGCAGAGCTTCCGGCACTGAGCCGGAGATAGCGACAACGGTCACGTCGGTTCCCGGGCGGGCGATGCGGGCGACGCCGAGGGGAATCCAGAACTCGTTTTCGTCGACTTCCTCTTTCGTGCCCCAGAGGATGCAGGCTTCGAAGATGAGCACCGGGTCATCGGAGTCCACTGCGGAGCGCAGCAATCCTTTGGCGTCGGTGGGGTTGGAGGGGGCAACGATCTTGAGCCCTGGCACGTTCATGAACATCGGGTACGGGCGGTCAGAGTGGTGAGCTCCCGTGTTGAGTCCGTAGAACATCGCAGAACGGAAGACGACGGGCATCGACGCCTGGCCCCCGAACATGTAGCGGTTCTTCGCGACCTGGTTGATGAACTGGTCCATCGCCATGTAGAGGAAGCTGGAGTAGGAGAGGTCGACGATCGGGCGAAGGCCCGTCATCGCGGCTCCGGCAGCAGCGCCCACCATCGCCTCCTCGGAGATCGGGGTGTTTCGGATGCGGTTCTTGCCGTACCGCTGGGTGAAGTCGCCCTCGGCCGAGCGTGACTTGCCGCCGCCGGTCGTGCCGTAGACATTTGCCTCGACGTCCTCGCCCATGATGATGACGCGCTCATCGGCATCCATCGCTTCACGTTGGGCTGCACCAATGGCGCCCAGGTAGCTCATCACGCTCATGCTGCTGTTTCCTTGTCTGTGTACAGGTCGTCAAACGCAACGGAGAGCTCGGGGTACGGGCTCGCGTCGCTGAAGGCGACCGCGGCATCGACCTCGGCCAAAACATCGGCGTCGAGCTGATCCATCTGCTCGACGGTCATGCCCTGTGCGATCAGGTGGTCCCTGAACAGCACCACCGGGTCTCGGCTCAACCAGTCCGCACGCTCTTCGGCGTTCCGGTAGTCGTTTGCGAGGCGAAGCCCCTCGGAGTGCTCGTTATAGCGATAGGTCACGATTTCAACGAGACTCGGGCCTCCGCCGGCACGGGCGCGGTCAACCGCGGTTTTAACCGCGTCGTAGACGGCGAGCACATCCTGGCCGTTCTCGACCCGGATTCCTGGCATCCCGAAGCCGGCAGCGCGGTCGGCGATGACCCCTGAGGTCACCGTGTGCGCCGGCGTGCTGAGCGCGTACTGGTTGTTCTCGCACAAAAAGATCATGGGGAGCATCCAGGTGCCCGCGAGGTTCATCGATTCGTACAGAACTCCCTGGTTCGCTGCGCCATCACCGAAGAACGCGAGGGCCACTTTGCCGTTGTCGAGTACTTTTGATGAGAATGCAGCACCGGTTGCGATGGGGATCGACGAGCCGACGATGCCCGATTCGCCCAGGCTTCCGACGGCGAAGTCGGCGAGATGCAGGGATCCACCTTTGCCCTTGCAGACGCCGGTGGCCTTGCCGACAAGCTCGGCCATGAGCGGCCCAAGCGGCGAGCCCTTGCCGATTGGATGTCCGTGGCTGCGGTGGTTTCCCGACATGTAGTCGCCGTCAGCCAGCGCAAACGTCGAGCCGACAACCTGTGCTTCCTGGCCGATGCTCGTGTGTACAGTTCCGGGGATGTGACCGCGCTTGACCATTTTTGAGGCCCGCTCGTCGAACAGCCTGATGCGCATCATCCGGCGCTGGATTTCGATCATTTCCTCAAGGGTGAGATTTGCCATTGCATTCCTTATGAATATCTATTCGGTGCATGTCTATTTATTATAGGGGCCAACCGGCGTTCATAACAGAGCAGCGCTGAGAAATTAATGCTGTCGTTTTCGCGCCCGGCGATCGGTCATGACCGCCGCAACGATGACGGCCCGTGGTCGATCGCCCCGCGCCTCAGGCCTGTTTGCGGCTGGCCCGCCTGTCTGTCATCACCGCGGCTACGATGACGAACCCGATTACAACGGGCTGAAGATTCGGCGAAACGTGCAGCAACGACATTCCGTTGTTGAGCACCCCGATGATGAGCAGTCCGACGAAGGTTCCCAGGATGCTTCCCGATCCTCCCGAGAGGCTCGCTCCACCGATGACGACCACCGCGATGACGTTGAGAAGGTCTGCTGTGCCCGCTGTTGGTTGTGCCGAGTCCAATCGGGACGTGACCAACAGCCCGGCAATCGCCGCGAGGGTTCCGGCAATAACGTAGACCGCAATCTTTGCGCGTCGAACGGGCAGGCCGGCGAGGCGAGCGACCTCTTCATTGCCGCCGATCGCATATAGAGCGCGACCACTCGGCCGAAACCTCAACCAGAATGCCGTCAGCCCGAAGATGCCGATCAGAATCACTCCCTGCACCGGAATACCCGCGATGCTCGAGGTAGTGATCGCCAGGAACCAGTCCGGAAAGCCGTTGATCGGATTGCCGCTGGTGATGAAGACGGCCAGTCCTGCTGCGGCCGACATCGTGGCTAGCGTGGCGATGAAGGGCTGCAACCGGCCGTAGGTGGTGAGAACTCCATTCAGCAAGCCAATGATTGCTCCCACGGCGAGTCCGGCCAGCAGCGCCCATCCGAAGGGAAGGTGACCGAATCGGAAAAGCCAGGCGAGGGACATCGAGCTGATGGCGAGCACCGAGCCCACAGACAGATCGATTCCCCCGATGATGATCACCAGAAGCGCCCCGACTGCCATCACGCCTTCGGCCGATATCTGGCTCAAAATGTTGAGCAGATTGTGAGGGGTCAGGAAGTACGGCGACATGATCGAAAGGCCGATGAAGATGACGATCAACCCGATTAGCGGCCCGGGAACTCGACCCAATAGAGCCGAGATTTTGCCCTTCGTAGTGCTGAGTTGCGCCTCTGAATGGGGGGCCGACTTCGGTACGGCGATCACGGGGACGTTGGTGTTGACCCGGCTATTGTCGATTTTAGACATCGTGAGTGTTTCCTTCGTTTACCGTATGCGTCGACCACTGCGCTGTGGTCGCGTTCGTGGGGGACAGAGCCTGGACGACCGAGTTGGTCGCCAGCGCGAGGTCCATGATGCGCTCAGGAGTCGCGTCGTCCCGAGACAGAATTCCGCGCTGGCGCCCGCCAGCCATCACCAAGACGCGATGGGACAGACCGAGCACCTCTTCGAGCTCGGACGAGACCACGATGATGGCCACGCCTTGCTCGGCGAGTGACCTGATGGTTTGGTAGATCGTCATCTTGGCGCCGACATCGACGCCTCTGGTCGGCTCGTCCAATATCAATACACGCGGTGTCTTTACCAGCCACTTGCCGAGCAGAACCTTTTGCTGGTTTCCGCCCGAAAGCGAGCTGACCGGGATATCGACGTTTCCGCGAATATCGAGAAATTCGCGCTGTCGGTTAGCCACGTCGATGATCCGACGCTTCGTGATTATTCCGCTTTTGGTGAGCTTCCGTTCCCACGGAAGGGTCATATTCTCGGCCCCAGAACGATCCAGGTTGAGGCCTTGATTTTTGCGGTCCTCCGGAACCATCGCGATTCCGGCAGCGATTGACGAATGCGGGCCACGAATGGTCACCGGTACGCCCTCGACGGTAACGGTGCCGGCGGTGGCGCGATCGGCTCCCGCGATGGTTCTGACCATCTCGGTTCGACCCGCACCGACGAGGCCAGCAATTCCCAGAATCTCGCCGCGGTTGACCGAGAAGTTGATGTCTTCGAAGACACCGGTGCGCCCGAGCCCCGTCACTTCGAGAGCAACATCGGCCTGCTTGTCGCTCGGCGCACTGTGTCCGAACACAAATTCGCGCCCGACCATCGCCCGCACGATGTCACTCTTTGCGACGTCGCGCTCCGACCAGGAAGCGGCGAGCGCTCCATCTCGCAGGCACACAATCGAATCGGCAAGTTCACCGATTTCGTCAAGGCGATGAGAGATGTAGACGATTCCCACGCCACGTTCGCGCAGCAGGTGGATCTGGTCGAATACTCGAGCCGTCTCCGATTCGCCGAGGGACGCCGATGGCTCATCGAAGATGATGAAGCGAGGGTCGCGAGTCAGCGCCCTGGCGATCTCGATCTCTTGCTGAGCCGCGATTGAGAGACCTGCCACCGGGCGACGCGGGTCTGTATCGGACCCGAGAAGACCGAGCATATGAGCCGAAGACTCGTTGATGCTTCGCCGGTCAATTTTTCCCCGACGAAGCGGCAACCGCCCCAGGAAAATGTTTTCTGCCACTGACAGCTCAGGAATCATGCGGATTTCCTGATGGATCAGAGCCACACCCGCTTTGAGCGCGTCTGCCGGTGTGCGTGGCTGATAGGGCAAACCGTCGAGGCTCATTACGCCATCGTCGGCCTGAACCATTCCGGCGATGATCGCCGATGTCGTCGACTTACCGGCGCCGTTTTCGCCGACGAGGCCAACCACATTGCCTGGCAGTACGGACAGGGATACGCCGTTGAGTACCGTCACCCCGCCGTATTTCTTGACGAGGCCGACACAGACGAGCCCCGACTCACCCGCCTGTGAGGCGGTGTGGCTGGCTGTGTGATTGGCTGTGGCCGGGTCTGCGTTGACTGCTTCTGTGCTGATCATGAATCAACCTTTTTTCGAACATTGCATAGTGCGCTGCTGCGGGGCCGGGTCCCTGACTCGACCCCGCAGCAGGGGGAGACGCTACTTGAAGTTAGGTCCGTAGAACTTCGCCGCGTTGTTGTCTGCGACATTCTCCTTCGTGACCAGAACCGTGTCCTGGTACTGCAGCTTGGGAACAGTTGATCCCTTGCCCGTGAGGATCGAGATCGCGTTCTTGACAGCAAGCTGGCCCATCAGGTAGGGCTGCTGAGCCTGAGTTGCCTGCGTGAGGTCGCCCTTGATGGCGTCGAGCATCGTCGGGAAGCCGTCGATACCGACGAAGAACATTCCCGTTCGGCCGGCCTGCTTGGCCGCCTTGGATGCGCCAAGCGCCATCGCGTCACTTTCGGCGAAGATTGCCTTGAGGTTCGGGTTGGCCGTGAGGATGTTCTGGGATGCGTTGAACGCCTTCGTCTCGTCCCATCCGGCCGACTCTTTGCCGACTACCTTGATGTTCGGGTACTTCTTGAGAGCGTCGTTGCAACCCTGGCTGCGCTGGAGTTCAGCGGTGGCACCGAGCGGGCCCTGAAGAATCGCGATGTCGCCGCTGCCACCGATCTTGTCGAAGAGCCAGGTGCACAGCTTGTCTGCGGCCTTAACGCTGTCGGTCGCGATGTATGTTGCGAGCTGGCCATTGCCAGACTCAGGCTTCTGGTCGACGGCGACGACCGGAATCTTCGAATCGTTGGCGAGCTTGACACCGGCTGCGGCGGAGGTGGCGTCCTGGGCGGTGAAGATGAGTGCGCCGACCTGCTGGGTGATGAGGTCCTGAACCTGGTTGACCTGCTGGCTCGAATTGTTGTCTGCCGAGAGCACAACGAGCTTGTAACCGGCGGCCTCTGCTGCCTGCTTCATTCCGTCAACGGCAGCCACGTAGAAGAGTGACTTCTGGTCGGCCACCGACACACCGATGACCTTGTTGTCTTTAGTGTCGCCACCGGCGGGGGCCGTCGTCGAGCTACAGCCGGAAATTATCAGCGTGGTCAATGCCAAGGTTGCGACGGCCGCGAGGCGCAGGGTGTTCGTTCCACTAGTCATTCGGTTTCTCCCTTGAAACGTTATGGATGGTGCTGGTCACTGTTGATCTGGTCGGGCTTAGAGCTGTTGCATATTTATGCACAAAAGGAATCATAATTCGTGTCTGAGCAGGACTATATGGTCTCCATTCGAGGGTTGTCAAGAAGAGAAGCGGGCCGCTGGCCAAGGGATCAACCCGGTGCGACGAGATCATCCCCAGTCCAGGGCAAGGGTTCGATCGATTTCGCCTCCGAGCCCGCGGGTTGAAGTGTTGCAGCACCGACGACCGGGAATCACACGTCTCTGCGGGCTCTCCTGACGGAGCCGTGGGATAAATCCGGTCGGGGAGTGCCGGGTTTGTAGCTGCTGAGGCTCAGCATCGCGAGAGCGATAAGGCCGTCGTGTGATGTGGACCCGATGCGATGCGGGTCATGAGTTGCAATTTGGCGCTCCTGGATTGGACCCGTCGTTGTGACAGTCCACGCTCGATGGAGGTGAAATCGATCGAACCACCGTGCTGGCCACCGCTGCCGACAGGAGTCGTCGGGAATCATGATCGAGAACGCGGGACAAATATTTGGCGCAGCGCGTGAAGGAAATCTGCTGGATGCTGATCCGAGTCGGGCCAGCGAACCGGTCGGTACGGTAACTTGTGGATCATGTCGGTGCGCAAGCGTCTCAACGGTGTTTTTTCCCAACTGACCGGGTATGAAGTGCGGCGTGCCCGCCCCGTCGCAGGGGGAGGTGCCTCGGTGGGGAAGATTCCGCAGGATATTGACGAGGAAGCCGCGGCGATAATCCGTCTGGTGCGGCCGTACACGATGACGAGCATCGAGAAGCTGTACGCGGTGATCATGGCAGCCCGCTACGTCACCCAGCACCAGATCCCCGGGGCGATCGTGGAATGCGGCGTGTGGCGCGGCGGGAGCATGCACGCGATTGCCCGGGCGCTCGACGCCGCGGGCGCACACGAGCGCGATCTGTACCTGTTCGACACGTACGAGGGCATGACCGCGCCCGGCCCGCGGGATCGGCGGACCGACGGTCGACCCGCGACCGACCTGTTGGCATCCTCCGACAAGACATCCCGCGTATGGGCCTATGCCTCGCTCGAGGATGTGCAGGAGGGCTTCCGCCAGGTCCCCTACCCAGAAGAGAAACTGCATTTCATCAAGGGACCGGTCGAACAGACCATCCCCGGCATGGCGCCCGAACGCATTGCCATACTTCGACTGGACACGGACTGGTACGAATCGACCGCGCACGAGCTGGCGCACCTGTACGACCGACTCATGCCGGGCGGTGTTCTCCTCCTCGACGACTACGGCTGGTGGCAAGGCTCCCGCGAGGCCGTCGACGAATTCATCGCCCGCACCGGTGCCCGCCTGTACCTCGCCCGCACGGGCAGCGGACGCGTCGCCATCAAACCCGCCCAATAAGGTCTCATCGGCACGGACTTCAGGCTGGGCCGTGGTTCGCGCCTCAGCGCACTCACCGCCAACCGCCAACCGGATGATGCGGGGAGCCTGCATACCCGCGGCACGGTTGATTGTTCATTGGCAAGTTGTAGCGGGAGCGGGACTTGAACCCGCGACACCACGATTAGTGTGTGGCGACTCTCGAGCAGTACCGGAGGAAGTCAGGCGTTGACATGTCCAACAACCTCATTGCCACTCGGTGCTGGATTGTGCTCTCCGATGCCACTCAATGTGCGGGGTTGATGCGGGGTTTCGGATGCAGTGCGGCGTGGCAGGCAGGCAGGCAACCGATCCCGACCGCGCTTTCCAGAGTGCTGGTTTCGTTTCGTCAATGAGTCAATCAAACCGACAGCAATCCCGATCCATGTTCGTTGGTCGACGTGTTGATTTAGGTCATGGGGGTTGAATCTAGTCGCGAGAGACCGCGGCATCCGACCAGGAGTCCGACGAGTCCGACGCCAGCGCATGCCCACATCGTGGTTGTGATCGAGGTGGTGCCGGTCAGTAGTCCCGCAGTGAGTGCGCCGATGGTGGTGAAGGTGAGGGCGCTCGCGCGGTATGCGCTACTGACTCGTCCGATCAGATGGTTTGGGACGATGCGTTGCCGGGTTGTTACCGATGCGACATTCCAGGTGCTGACAGCAGCTCCAAGGAGAGCGAGAAGGCCAGCAGCAACGGCAGGAGTGGCTGTGGTTGCCAGACCTGCGAAGACTCCGATGGCGGCGATGACAGATCCGGCGAGTATTTGCCGAAGCGGTCGCCCACGCATCAACCTCGGGGTGAACGTCGCTCCGGCGATGCTGCCGACGGCGAAGGCGCCGAGGAGCAGACCGTATCCCACGCTGGTGGTGTGCAGTTGGTTGTGGGCGTAAACGACCAGCATGGCCAGCAGTCCCCCACTTACCGTGCTGAGGGCAACCGTGAGAATGGCCATGGTCCGTAGGGTCGCACTTTCCCAAAGCCACACGATTCCTTCGCCGATGTCTCGACGCAGGTTTTGTACCCTGCGTTCGGGGGAACGTGCGGGTCGGGGAAGTAATGCGATCACCGTGGCGCTTATCCCGAAGGACAGCGCGTCTAACGCGAGAGGGATGCTGGATCCGAAGGCAAACAGGAGTCCGCCAAGCGGCGGTCCGATCAGCTGTGTTGCGCTGAGTTGGCTTGTGAACAGTCGCGAGTTTCCGGCAGGCAAGAGATCTGGGGTGAGAATTTGCGGCAGAACTCCGATTGCGGCGTTGTCGTAGACGGTCTCAGCAGTCCCGAGCAAGAAGGCGAGTAGTGCAAGCAGTGCGATTGGCAGCGATCCCTCCGTAAGGAGGATTGTGGTCGCGGCGCAGCTGATGATCGCCCGTGAGGCATTGATCATCCACATCAAGCGTCGCCGCTCAAAACGATCGGACACCGCTCCGCCGAGGAGGCCGAAGACCGGCCACGGCAGGAAGCCTGCGGCGGACACAATCGAAATCGCGAATGGATCCCGTGTTACCGAGGCTGCAAGAAGGGGAATGGCGGCAATCCGGAGCCCATCCCCCAGGGCCGAGATAGTGGATGCGCCCCAAAGCAGTTCGTATGCACGAGGCATCGACATAGCAGTAGTGACACGCTCTTTTCGACTTGATATTGTACGTAACGTACATATCGACCATAGACTTAAATGTACGTCCTGTACAGAAAGATGGACCAGGTGAAAGAGATTCCCGTAACCCAAGCACGAGCGGTCTTAGCGGAACTGGTGAACGAGGTGGCCTATGGCCGGGAACGCATCACGTTTACCCGTCACGGCAAGCCGTTGGCAGTTCTGGTCTCCGTAGCGGAAGCGAAACTCCTCGATTCGCTGGCGATCCAAGAGGCGACCACCGTGCATGCGCTGCAGGTCCTCGACCTGACAGCGTCGCAACACCAGTTCGAGCAAGCAGCACACCACTCGTCTTCACTCGACAGGCCTTCTTAGCCCGATAGGCAATAGTCAGACGCGCTGACGCTGTGTCTGATGGGGACCTTCATCGGGATAGCTCGCGTTGCCCGGTATCCGAACCTTCGCAGGGCGCTTCCCAGACCAATGAGTATCGCCAGAAAAGTCGACGTCGAATTCGTGCTCCAGGTAGGGTGAGCGCCGCCTCAGCGGATATCTCTGCAAGTGATTCCCGCGCGGGTGTTAACGCCAACTCAAAATAGGGCCAATAACGCCAACTGAAAACAGGGCCACCAACCATCATGGAAGGTGATCAAATTGGATGATTGGGCAGAAATACGCCACCTGTTTTCCACCGGTAAACACTCCAAACGCGCTATCGCGCAACTTGTTGGAGTTTCCCGGGGAACCGTCGATCGGGCTCTGGCTGAAGACCGGAAACCGGGCTATCAACGAGCAGCATCTGGCTCAAGCTTTGACGTGCATGCTGCTGGCGTGCGGGTGCTGTTGGCGGCAACGCCGACGATGCCCGCCGCGACGATTGCCGAGCGTGTGGGCTGGTCCGGATCGGAGTCGCTGTTCCGGGCCAAAGTCGCCGGCATCCGACCCGAGTATGCGGTGCCAGACCCCGCCGACCGGCTTGTGCACCCGCCCGGTTTCCAAGTCCAATGCGACCTCTGGTTCCCCCATGAACTGCTGCCGTTAGGCGATGACCAGTTTGCCGCCCCGCCGGTGCTGGTGATGACTTCCACCAACTCGGGGTTCTTCCAGTCCCGCATGTTGCCCTCTCGAACGACTTTCGATTTGCTTGGTGGTATGTGGTCGCTCATCCAGCAGGCCGGGGTGGTGCCCGCCCGGTTGACGTGGGATAACGAGACCGGCATCGGCCGCGGGAAACTCACCGAGTCTGCCGCCGCGTTCGCGGGAACATTGGGCACTGAAATCAAACTGTTGAAGGCCCGAGACCCGGAATCCAAAGGTGGGGTGGAGCGGATGAACCGGTTCTTCCGCAGCCGTTTCATGCCTGGGCGCGTATTCTGTCAGCGCTCTTCGAAAGTGAGTCCGTTTTCGCTCGTTGAAAACCTTGCCACTTTGTTGTTGCGGCTATTCTGCCGGGTTCTGTGTGTTGGTCAAGCTGGTGGTGTTGATGCCGGTGTTTTTCAGCCGGTATGAGGCGCCTTTCAGGGTGATGACTTCGGCGTGGTGGACGATCCTGTCGATCATCGCTGCGGCGACGACCTGGTCGCCGAAGACGTCGCCCCAGCGGGCGAAGGGCAGGTTCGAGGTCAGGATCAGCGACGCGTGTTCGTAACGGGAGGAGACGAGTTGGAAGAACAGGTTCGCGGCGTCCTGCTCGAAGGGGATGTAGCCAACCTCATCGACGATGATCAGCCCGTAGCGCCGCAACCGCTCCAGTTCGCCAGGGAGCCGGTCGGCTCGGTGCGCGGCTTGGAGGCGGGCGACCCACTGGGTTGCGGTTGCGAACAGCACCCGGTGGCCGGCATGGGCGGCTTTGATCCCGAGCCCGATCGCGAGATGCGTTTTCCCCGTCCCGGGAGGCCCTAACAGGACCACGTTCTTCGCCTCGGTCAGGAACACCCCGGTGCCGAGGTGGGCGATGGTGTCGCGTTTGAGCCCGGGCTGGTGGTCGAAGGTGAACTCTTCCAACGATTTGCGGGCCGGGAACCCGGCGGCCCGGATGCGGAGCTCCGCGCCGGAGGCCTCCCGGGCCGAGACCTCGCGGGAGAGGACCGCGGCCAGGTATTCCTCGTGCGTCCAGCCCGCGTCGCGGGCCTGGCCGGCAAGGCGGGTTGCGGCTTCACCGATGCGGGGCGCTTTCATCGCGCGGGCGAAATACTGGATCTCGGAAGCGGTGTCGTTGCCCATCAGGCGACCTCTCCGCTGTCGTGGAAGGCGACCCCGAACGCGGCGTCGTAGTCGGCGAGATCTCGTCCGAGGTCGTGTTCGATCGCTTCGGGGCGACTGGTTTGGAATGCGGTGCGCATCCGGCCCGCAGCAGTGACATGGGCCGGGTCGGTGATGGTCTGCCCGGAACCCCAAACCCGGTCATGGCAGGCGAGCGTCCGGCCCTCGAATGTGACGGTGACGTGGGCAAGGTCTGCGTGAACGCTCACCATCCGGCCGATGCCGACGGGATCGACCGAGTAATCATTGCCGAGCACCGAGACGTAATAGTCGCGGGGCAACCGGACCCGAGTCTGGAACCCGAACTGCGGGCTGACCGGTGGCAGGGCGCTCATCGCCGCCCGGTCCAGGGCGATCAGATCGGTGGGCCTGGCGCCCAACCGGCGGACCGTGCGCGCGTTCGCCGTCGGCAACCAACCGGCCAGCTGGGCATTGAAATCAGCTGGTGATCTGAAGTGGCGTCCGGGCAGGAACGAGGTCTCCAAGTACTGGTTCGCCCGCTCCACGATGCCTTTCGATTCCGGATCGAAGGGCTTCAGCTGAACGATCTTGGTCCCCAGCATCCCGACGAATCCGGTGACCCCTTCGGCGAGATGGTTGCGCCGGCCGATGCCGGCCTCGTTATCCCAGATGAGGCGCCTGGGGATCGCGCCGAGCTGGCCCGAGAGCACGGACCACATTCCGGCGAGCAGGTCCGGGGTCGTCCTCGTCGGGATCATGACCGCGCAGATCGTGCGGGAGAACGAGGCAACCATCACCAACACGGGTGGGCTGGCCAGCTTCCCGGCCACGATCTCGATCTTCACCGGCGGGAACCACAAATCGCACTGGACCTGGTCTCCAGCCGAATACGACAACCGGTCAGCAGGATCCTTCGGAGCAAGCTCGGGACGCAGCAACGCGACCCTTTTCCTAAACCACGACGGTGAACCAACCCAGCCAACCCGCTCCGCGAGCACGGTCGCCGGCATCTCCGGAAACTCCACCAGCAACCCGCGAACCCGGAGTTCGAACGCGTCGAACGCCGACACCACAACCCGTCTCGAATAAGTTGGCGGGGACTGCGAAGCGATAGCCCGCGCGACCGCTTCCCTGGACATTCCAAGCCGTTTCGCTATCGACCGAATCGACAAGCCCTCACTGCCGTGAAGATGCCGAATCTCTGCCCAATCCTGCAAGCTGATCACCCATCAATCGTGTCCGGGTGGCAAGGTTTTCAAAGAGCGAAATTGGACTGGTTTTCGAAGAGCGCTGACATATTCACGTCCCCGGAGGATTTCAACACCCAGATGGCCGACTGGTTACCGATCGCCAACGCACGGCTTTCCAGGTCACGGCGGGGACGACCAGCTGACCTTGTGGCGGCGGATCGGGCAGCAATGCGCGCCCTGCCGCCGGTCGCACCGGAGGTGATGTTCCGCAACAGTATTCGCCTGCCCCGCGACTACTACGTTCGCGCGTTCAGCAACGATTATTCCGTCGATCCGACCATGATCGGCCGCCTCGTTGAAGTCACCGCAAGCCTTGAGAGGGTGTCGGTTCATCACGACGGAATTCTGATCGCCGAGCATCGACGCCGGTGGGCCCGCCAGCTGACGGTTACGGACCCCGCCCATGTGCTGCGTGCAGCGGAACTCCGGTCTCAGTTCCAAGCCCAACACCGACGACGACCACCGGTTGCTGCGGTGGTGGAAATGGCATCCCTCGCCCACTACGACGAACTCTTCGGAGTCGAGGCGCAGCCCGACTTTCAGACCGTCACGGCACCGTGGGCGGTGGCCTCATGACCGGGACAGAAACTACCTCACAGATCGAGTATTACGCCCGCGCACTTCGCGCCCCACGCATCAGCGACGCGTTCCGCAGGCTCGGCGACCAAGCCCGGGACGCCGGCTGGTCACACGAAGAATATTTAGCCGCCGTGCTCTCCAACGAGGTCTCCGAACGGGAAGCCTCGGGGGCGAACTTGCGCATCAAAGCCGCCCGGTTCCCCGGGCACAAGACGTTGGAGGACTTCAACTTCGACCACCAACCGACCGCCGACCGGAACCTGATCGCCCATTTGGGCACCAGCGTGTTTCTGACCGAGGGGAAGAATGTTGTTCTCCTCGGGCCTCCCGGAACCGGCAAAACACACCTCGCTGTTGGCATCGGAATCAAAGCCGCCAAAGCTGGCCACCGGGTCTTATTCGATACCGCAACCGGATGGGTGACCCGGCTCCAAGAAGCACACTCGCGGGGGAAACTACCAGCAGAACTCACCAAGTTGCGCCGGTACTCATTACTGATCGTGGACGAGGTCGGTTACATTCCCTTCGACCAGGACGCCGCAAACCTGTTCTTCCAACTGGTCTCCAGCCGGTATGAACATGCGTCGCTGATCATGACCAGCAACCTGCCGTTCGCCCGCTGGGGTGATGTCTTCGGTGACCTCACAATCGCCTCAGCGATGATCGACCGGATCGTGCACCACGCCGATGTCCTCAACCTGAAGGGGACCAGTTATCGGTTGAAAAACCATCAACCGGTCACATCTGAGGCACACTAGAACCACACAACCGTGGCCCTGTTTTCAGTTGGCGGAAGTGGCCCTATTTTCGGTTGGCGTCAACAGCGGGTGCGGTGGGTGCGGTCATGCCCTCAGGAACAGTAGGAGCCCGTCGTGGATGCTTCACCAAACCCATCACGGGATTTAACACAAGCGCTACGAATGAAAGTAAATGATCAACTCGCGTTGCCTCGCGGTAACACCCCAAAATCACAAGCCGACCACCGGGGTTGAGGGCTAGAGCGAGATCTTTCAGCGCCTGATGAAGCGGAAGGTGGTGCAGGACAGCGACGAGGGTGATCGCTCCGTATTTTTCGCTCGAGCCGCGGTGAGCGAAGGGCTCTAGCCGGATTGTCACGGCCTTATTTCCGGCAAATCGTTCCGCTGCGACACTTCCTGTTACTTCGTGCGGCTCCACACCCGAAACCGTCGTCACCCACGGCAGCAGTCGAGCGATGAGGTTCCCAGTCCCACAACCAACATCAAGGATGTTTCGCGCTCCACTCGACCTGACCTGCCGGACCACCCACGGGCTGTAAAAGTCGTTATGACTCCACGGGTGATTGGAGTTCACGCGATTAAGCCAAACAAGGACTCCCATCGTCACAGCGTACTGAGAACCTCAGCCACGTCGAGATGCCCAGATGGGACGTGCAACAGACACTCCCCCGAGTTCACTGGCCTCAATGAACTGGCCGACCTGAAGATTCCCGTAAGCCCTGCCCGTTGAGATTTCGCCCGCTTACCTCTAACGCAATAACAGCGTGCATTGGGTTTCAACGAATGGGCACAGCACACCCGATCCCTGCCAAGCCGGGTGCTGGAAAACGGACACTTGTGTGAAAGCTAGACCTAGACCGGAGTCCAGAAAGTCGGCACCTAAGGTCCGAGCAAAACCGGCCCGCTCCGCGCAAGTACGTGTTCAGAGTGCCTTTATCTGTAGCGGGAGCGGGACTTGAACCCGCGACACCACGATTATGAGCCGTGTGCTCTAACCACCTGAGCTACCCCGCCGGGACGCCACCCGATGAAGGGCTGCGAGAGCCCCCTGTGGGAATCGGACCCACTACCTCTTCCTTACCAAGGAAGTGCTCTACCAATGAGCTAAGGGGGCGTGACCTGATGATCACACCAACTGCGCCTATCCAACCACCTCGATTGCGCGGCGCTGCAAACTGCACAGCGCCGTCTGGCACCGTAAGAGACTAGCATCCGTTCGAGCCACGATTAACACGCCGGAGCGCACGTTACGGCTTGAGTTCACGCGCCGTTCCCGTCGCCGCGAAGTCGGGCAGCGCGACGCCGGGCAGCGCGAACGCACTGAACGACGGACCGCTTCCCCACAGGCGGATACCGGCCCCGCCGCGTTCGACCGTCGCGGTCCCATAGAGCGACCGCGGTATGCCGGCGAAGGCATACGCGGGCAGCGAGGTGTCATAGGCGCCCCGGGCGGCGATCACGAGGATCGACTCCTCTGCTGTCTCTCGGATGAATACCAGTACCTCTCGCCCGACATGCAGCCAGCGCATGCCACCACCGTTGAGTGCCGGATGTCCGGTGCGCAGGTGAACGAGATCTGAATAGAGGTCGATCGTGGGGGCCGCGGCATCCACCTCGCTCCACGGCATCGGCGTTCGGGAGTGCTCCCCGTCGTCACCGACCAGGCCGAACTCGTCGCCGGCGAAGACCACGGGGATGCCCGGCATTGTCATTGACAGCCCGACAGCCACCGGCTGGGCGCCGTCGATCGCGTGCGTGAGAAAGCGCGGGGTGTCATGCGTGTCGAGAGCATTCATCGTGCTCAGTTGCACACGCCAGGGAAAGCCGTGCGCAAACTGACGATGCGCCGCAAAGACCTGTTCACCGGAGTAGGACGGGATGGTGCCGAAGGGCAAACCGAAATACGACGATTCGCGGTCCTTGGTCGACAGCCAGCCCCATACCGGTCGGGTGAAGTTGGCATAGGTCATCGCCCCGTGCCATGCGTCACCCTGAAAATCGCTCGTTGCGTCGTTGGTCGATTCGCCGAGCAGGATCGTGTCGGGGTTGATGTCGATCATTGTGCGTCGGATGATGCCCCGCACTTCTGCATTGAGATCGTCGGTCAGATGGCGTCCCGTCATATTCGCCACGTCGATGCGCCAGCCGTCGAGCGAATAGGGGGGCTTAAGCCACTTCGCCACGATGGAGTCCGGTCCCTCGATGAAGCGGGCTCGAAGTTCGGGCGAGTTCCAGTTGAACTTAGGAAGGCTCGGCACGCCCAGCCACGATGCGTAGTCGCGCTGCTCGGCATCCAGCCAGTAGTAGAAGGCGCTCTCGGGAGTGCCGGGCGTGAGGTGGGATGCCGTGAACCACTCGTGTGCGTCGCCACTGTGGTTTGAGGTGAGGTCTCCGATCACCGTGAGACCCCGAGCATGCGCTGCCTCCACCAGAGAGATGAGCGCCGCATCCCCGCCAAGCATTGGATCGACCTCATCGAAGGAGAGCGCGTCGTAGCGATGATTGGATTGCGCCGGGAACACCGGGGTGAGGTAGAGCATGGTGACGCCGAGACGCTCTAGGTGATCGAGGTGCTGCTCAATACCCTTCAGATCGCCACCGTAAAACTGGGTCGCCGTGTGCGGCCCGACGTGCGTCACCGGATCGCTCCACTTCGCCTGCTCAGCCCAGGCCGGAAGCACACGGCCCGCGGCATCCGCAGATCGGGCGAATCGGTCTGGGAACACCTGGTACATCACGCTGGCCTTCGCCCATTCCGGCGGCGCGGGGTGGGCGAGGATCTTGAAGTCCTCCGAGTCGAGAGTCTCGATCGTGTGAAATCCCGTGGCGTTGAGCCAACAGCTCGACCCGTCGGCGAGTGTGAAGAGAAAGCGGTAGCCGTGGGTCAGGTTCTCCACTTCGATCTCCGCTTCCCACCAGTCCCACCCCTCGACCCTCGCCACGGGGGATGCCACGGTGAACCGCGGTTCATGATTGGGATTGGAGCGCGTGCGCACGATATCGATCGGACCGAAATCTGACGGGATCCGCACGCGAACTCGCACGTGATCGCCAAGTCGGGGCGCGGCATGGGAGACGTAGAGGGGGGAACCGTCGTGATGCGGCTCGTGCACGATGCCCATGGTGATCCTTATTTTGTGCGACGCGGAGGGCCGTTGCGCCCGGCAGGTCGGTGCAGGAACTGCAGAAGCAGCGTCGCATCCGAATTATGCCAGTAGTGGAAGCGCTTCCCGTCTTGCGGGAATGCAATAGGGTTTTCGCATGAGCCTCGACATTCTGCAGGGATCCCCCGCGCCCTCAACCGAGACCGTCACACTCTCCAGCGCCTCCGGAAGCGAGTGGTGGCGCTCCGCCGTGATCTACCAGATTTACCCTCGCTCCTTCGCCGACGGCATGGGAGACGACGGCCTTGGCGACCTCATCGGGATCACCGAGCGCCTACCCGCGCTCGTCGAGCTCGGGGTGGATGCAATCTGGCTCTCGCCCTTTTATACGTCGCCGCAGAAGGACGCGGGATACGACGTGGCCGACTATTGCGACGTCGACCCGATCTTCGGCACCCTCGCCGACTTCGACGCACTCGAGAAGCGCGTGCACGAACTCGGGCTCAAGCTCATTGTTGACCTGGTGCCCAATCACTCCTCAGATCAGCATGCATGGTTCCAAGCCGCACTCGCCTCGCCGGAGGGAAGCCCCGAACGAGGACGTTACCTATTCCGCGACGGCGCGGGCGTCGACGGCGAGCTGCCACCCAACAACTGGGAATCCGTCTTCGGCGGTCCGGCCTGGAGCCGCATCACCAACGCCGACGGCACCCCGGGCCAGTGGTACCTTCACCTCTTCGACGCGTCGCAACCCGACTTCGACTGGCAAAACCCGTGGATTCGCGAGCAGTTCCGCCACATCCTGCGCTTCTGGCTCGACCGTGGCGTCGACGGCTTCAGAGTGGACGTCGCGCACGGCCTGATCAAGGCGGCCGGCCTTCCCGATTACACGCCAGCGCCCGGCGGCGGCAGTATGGGCGGAGGCGGCAGCCTCGGGCTTGAGCCAGAAATCGACGCCCACCTCGGAGGGTCCGAAACCACGCCGCCGTATTGGGCGCAAGAAGGCGTGCACGAGATCTACCGCGACTGGCACTCTGTACTCGAGGAATACGAGGGCGATCGTGTGCTCTGCGCCGAGGCCTGGGTCGAGCCGCTCGACAAGCTCGCGCACTGGGTACGCCCCGACGAGATGCAGCAGGCATTCAACTTTTCCTACCTCGAGACTCCCTGGAGTGGCCCATCCATGCGGGCGACCATCAACGCCTCGCTTGCCGCCTTCACCGGTGTCGGCGCACCGAGCACCTGGGTGCTCTCCAACCACGATGTGGTCCGTCACGCTTCGCGTCTCGCAGTCACGGCCGAGAACCCACAAGGGCACGGCATTGGTCCGCGATCCCCCGGTCAGCCGTTACGTTCTCTTGGACTGCGCCGTGCGCGCGCGGCGACCACGCTCATGCTCGCACTGCCCGGCAGTGCCTACATCTACCAGGGCGAAGAACTGGGGCTACCCGAGGTCATCGATCTCCCCGACGAGGCACGTCAGGACCCCACGTGGTTTCGAACCAGCGGTGAGCGCTATGGGCGCGATGGATGCCGAGTGCCGATCCCCTGGGAGGCGGAGTCGCCATCATACGGCTTCGGCACGAGCGGTAAAAGCTGGCTCCCGCAGCCGGAAGACTGGTCGGCCTACGCTCGCGACGCGCAGCGTGGCTTGCCCGGCTCGACGCTCGAGCTTTACCGCACCCTGCTGGCTGCACGGTCGAGCGCAGAGCTCGGACTCGGCGACATCGAGTGGCTGACTGGCTACCCGGATGCCGTCGTCGCCTTCCGCAACGGCCCCGTCACCGTGATCGCCAACACCGGCGATGTTCCAGTGCAGTTGCCCGCTGGCGACGTCATAGTAGCCTCCGAGGAGTTCGACGCGCGGCAGCTTCCGGGTGACACTGCGGTGTGGCTGCGTTCCTCAGGGCGCACGTAAAGGCTAGTTCGCGTTGGCCTTGAGCCACGCGAACGGATCCACCGGGGTGTTGTTGAGGTGTATTTCGAGGTGCAGGTGGGCGCCTGTTGACGCGCCGCTACTGCCCACCTGGCCCACTTCATCGGTCACCTTCACCAGCTGGCCGACGACCATGCGCACCGAACCGGTCAGCATGTGGCCATAGACGCTCTGCACCTTCTGGCCATTGATGTTGTGGTCGATTGTCACGTTGTTGCCGAGGCCACCGCTGTCGAACTCCACCTTGCTCACAACACCGTCGGCAATGGCCTGGATGGCGACACCCGAACCGGGAGTGAAGTCGACCCCCTCGTGGAACGTCGAGCAAAATCCGCACCCGGGGACCTGCCGGGGACCAAAGCCGGAGGTGATTGGCACCGGCACCGGGAACGGCCACTGGATCGTGCCGTTCGGATCGTTCGTGTAGGCAGTGCTGCGGGCCGCCGACGCGTATTTCGTGGCGATCTGCTGGATGAGGGAGACAACGGTGTAGGCGTCACGGGCGGGTGCAGCGGCGGCGGCACTGGCATCCACTTTCAGGTTCTGCACGGCCACCCCCGCACTCGCTGACATAGTCGACGCAGAGGCACTCGACACGCTCGACGAGTTGAGGAACGCGCTGGCCGGCAGCGACGTGGAGATGAGCATGGCTCCGGCACCGGCCATCGCTCCGACGGTCATTAGCTTGCGTAGTACTCGTCGAAACCCGTTGCGTCGCAACGGTGCTGAAGGCCTCTTCGCAACCACCACCGTGCGTACTCGCCGGGCGCGAAGGCGAGGTGAGGAGGAGCGTCGTTCTGCCAACTCTCGGCGAGTTCGCGCCGGGGGCAACCCGATGTCGTCGGTCACCGGCTTCCCGCGAGAGCGGATGGAACGCCCACAGGAGGGTTCCCACGGACATGCCACACGTCAATGGCTACAGGTGACATTCGGGCGCTCCTTGCGACGATGCGCGGCGCCAGTGGACCGGTACGGCCACAGACGTTCTCTGGCCTCGCGACAGCGCTTGCTCTATGCGAAAGTAACGAATTCGCTAACAGTAACCAAAAAGCACCGCTAAGACCACCCCCGCAAGCGGGGGCGAATGTCAGTTCGCGTTCGCCTTAAGCCAGGCGAAGGGGTCGACCGGAGTTCCATCGAGATGGATTTCGAGGTGAAGGTGCGCTCCGGTCGAATGCCCGGTGCTGCCGACCTGCCCCAGTTCCTGAGCCACCGTGACCTGCTGGCCGACTGTGACCTTTATCGATCCGGCGAGCATATGGGCGTAGAGGCTCTGCACTTTCTGGCCATTGATGTTGTGATCGACGATCACGTGATAGCCGAAGCTGGAGTCATACGCGGCAAAGGTAACGGTGCCGCTCGCAACCGCGCCGATGGGCGTGCCCGTGCCGGGAGTGAAGTCAACACCCTCATGGAAGGATGAGCATCCGGAGCACGGCGACTGTCGCGCGCCGAACCCGGAGCTGATTGGCACTGGTGCCGGGAAGGGCCACTGGATGGTTCCGTTTGTATCGTTCGTGTACTCGAAGCTCTGGTCGCCAAACTTCATTCGGGACTGCTGGAGAGTGTTGACCACGGTGTAGGGATCGCGCGTCGGCGCCGCGTAGACGGCTGTGTCATCAACAGCGAGTCGCTGCACTTCGGAGTTGGACTGCGTCGTAACCTGCGCGCTGACAGCGCTCGCCGAGTTGCCGGGGAGCGCCACTGCTGGCAGCGAGGTCGCCACGAGCAGCGCGCCCGCCCCGAACATCGCTCCGACGGTGAAGAACTTGCGGATCAGCCGGTCCCGACGGGGAACGGATGACCGCGCTGGCCTCACGGGAACCGATTTCGGTCGTGCGGCTCGCGCCGGTCTCGCTGATGCCGGTCTCGCTGAAGTCAGGCGTCGTGGAGCCTTGATGCTGCGTGCCCGAGAGGCCAGTGCTGCGTTCTCGTTTGCCCGTGCGGTACGACGCGAAACGAACGGAGCCGCTGCCCCGCCAGATGGGGCACTTGCGTGGCCCGCGACATCTTTCGGGTCAAGTTCTCCACCGAAATCCGTCACGCTACCGGTTCTCCGACGTTGCCGGCCGAGTGCGCGTGGATGAGGGAAAGGTGATCACAGCTGGTGGTCCTCCAACAACGAATACAACGAGGTAGAGAACTCGAGTACGTCTGTAGGTCTGGGAATGGCATGTCTGCAAGCGCCGCGGGCGACGCCGCATATTTGATCACAAACATTTCTGGGAATTATAACGAACGGGTAAAGGCTACGACACTCTGCGAAAAACAGCAATTGCGGTGAGTCCTGGAGCCTGTGCCACACCACGGGTTCAGCCAAGTCTGCGGTTCGGCGGTCCTGGGCAGCTGCCCCTCAGGGCACGCAGTGCTGTCTTCACACAGATGGCCCGTCTCGTGTCGAGGCGGGCCTGTGTTCGCGCTGGTGATTGTGGCAAGTGCGAGATTCGAACTCACGAAGTCGTAGACGGCTGATTTACAGTCAGATCCCTTTGGCCACTTGGGTAACTTGCCATGCTCGTCGACCGAAGTTCGAACGCGCAGGTAAAGGATACAGGGTGAATGGCCTCGGCGAAATCGAACCAACCGGGAACGGGGCAATAAGATTCAGTCGGTCGCAGGACAGGGTCGAAGGGGAGGTGCCATGGTCGGCATCCAGGAGGTTGCGGATGCCGCTGGCGTCTCCACCGCCACCGTGTCCCGTGCACTCAGCGGCAACGGCCACGTCTCCGAGGCCACCCGGGCTCGAGTCACGATCGCCGCGGCGCAGCTCGGCTACGTCGTCAGTTCGAACGCGTCGAGCCTTGCGAGCGGCCGCACCAAGAACATCGGCGTCGTCATCCCGTTTCTCAACCGGTGGTTCTACAGTTCCGTGCTTGAGGGGGCTGAGAGCTCGCTGCTCAGCAACGGTTATGACCTCACTCTCTACAACCTCGGCGGGGGTGGCGAGGAGCGGCGGAGCGTATTCGAGCACTTTCTGCTGCGCAAGCGAGTGGATGCGGTGGTCGCCATCTCGCTCGAGCTCACCCCCAACGAGCTCGCTGGCCTTCTCTCCCTCGGTAAGCCCATCGTGGGCGTCGGCGGTCCGCTGGTGGGCGTGCGAACTCTCAGCATCGACGACGTGGCGCTCGCCCGTCTCGCGACCGAGCACCTTCTCGCCCTCGGACATGTGGCGATCGCCCACATCGGTGGCGACCACGAGTCGGAGCGCGACTTCCACCTGCCCACTAATCGGAGGGTCGGCTATGAGTCGGCACTCGCAGCCGCCGGCATCTCCCCCGACCCGGCGCTATTCCACTCGGCGGACTTCACCATCCCGGGTGGTTACGCGGCGGCGAAACAACTCTTCGGCAATCCACGCACGCGGCCGACCGCCGTGTTCGCCGCATCCGATGAGATGGCGATTGGCGCGATTCTCGCCGCTCGCGATCTCGGCCTTCGGGTTCCCGACGACATCTCGGTGGTCGGCGTCGACGACCACGAACTCAGCGACTTCTTTGGACTCACGACGGTGGCGCAGTTTCCCGAGCTACAGGGACGCCTTGCAGTAGAGCTGCTCATGGACGAGTTACACCCCGGTCGCCGTTCCCTCGGATCGTCGAACACCCCGCTTCCGTTCGAGCTGATGGTGCGAGCCTCGACCGCCACGCCCTCCGCGCGCTGAGCCGCATTTCACCGCCTGTTACTTCGCAGGGTCGACGTCGTTTGCATAGCCGGTGGAGTATCGGATCACATCTGCAAGGTATCGATTCGATCCGTTGTAGGCGAGCACCGCCTTGCGCCAGCCGCTCTCGGTATCGAGGGCGTTTCCTCCCGCGCGGCACAGGTAGCCCGCCGCCGCGAGAGTTGCGTCGTCGATATTCTGCGGATCCTGCGCCCCGTCGGCGTTGCCGTCAGCATGCCAGTTGCGCCAAGTTTCGGGGATGAGCTGCATCGGACCGACCGCACGGTCGATCGTGGTGTCGCCGTCGATCGCCCCCTTGTCGGAGTCGGGGATGTTCGCCACCGCACCCCCGCGAAGCGGAATCCCGAAAATCGGCGGGATCGCGGCGCCATTGGCCGCAATGCTGCCTCCAAAGATCGTGCCGTGCCTGGACTCGATTTCGCCAATACCGGCCAGGGTGTTCCAGCCGATTCCGCAGGTGCGAGTCTTGAACGAGATCACTACACCGGCGTAGGCGGCGAGTGCGCGCGCGGGGATACCGGTCGTCTTCGCGGTGGCCGCGACCCAGGCCGGATCGGCGAGCGCGGAGAGCGCCGGGCCGGCGGACGCTGCCGCAGCAGTGACCGGCGCGGCCGTTGCAAACCGGGCGAGCGGGATCGATCCGCCCTCGGCATCCGAACGACCGGGTAGACCGGCTCCTCCGGCCACCGCAAGTATCACGATGGCGCCGACCACGGCCACGGCCACCATCAGGCCGGCCGCGGAAATCAGGATCATGCGCAGATTCGACATCGGCCCCTATCTTCGCCCTACCGGCCCGTTAAACTGCTGACATGGCTGACCCAACTTTTGACATCGTGAGCAAGGTCGACAAGATGGAGGCCGACAACGCCCTCCATCAGGCACAGAAGGAGATCGCGCAGCGATACGACTTTAAAAACGTGGGCGCCGAGGTGGATTGGAGCGGCGAGAAACTGCTGCTCAAGGCCTCATCGGAGGATCGCGTGAAGGCAGTGCTCGAGGTGCTCGAGGCCAAGTTCATCAAGCGAGGTATCTCGCTGCGCAGCCTTGACACCGGGGAGCCCTATCCCTCTGGCAAGGAATATCGCATTGATGTGTCGCTGAAAAACGGTATCTCGAGCGAGGATGCGAAAAAAGTCTCGAAGCTCATTCGGGATGACGGACCCAAGAGCGTGAAGGCGCAGATCCAGGGCGACGAACTTCGCGTCACCTCGAAAAGCCGCGATGACCTGCAGTCGACGATGGCCATACTCAAGGGCGCGGATCTCGCTATCGACCTGCAGTTCGTCAACTTTCGCTGAGACGGCTGCGTACGCGACCCAGTGATCTCGTTCGTCGTCAACTTCTTCGCAAGTTCCCTCTTCGCCACGATCGCCCTCGTTATCGACATTTCGATCCGCGTGATCGCGGTGATCGTCGTGCCGCAGAACCGCAAGCCGCAGACCGCGATGGCCTGGCTGCTCGCGATCTTCCTCATCCCGTACGTCGGGATTCTGCTGTTCCTCCTCTTCGGTAGCACGAAGTTGCCGAAGCACCGGAGGGAGAAGCAGGTCGAGATCAACAGCTACATCCTCGAGACGACCGAGGGAATGGACCGGGTAGAGAAAGAAATCGACTTCCCCTCCTGGCTCGAACCGATCGTGGAACAGAATCGCGCGCTGGGGTCGATGCCCCTGGTCGGCGGGAACACGGCGAAGCTGTACACCGACTATGCGGACTCCCTCGCCGCGATGACCGAGGCGGTAGGCCACGCGAAACGATTCGTGCACGCCGAGTTCTACATCCTGTCGTACGACCCGACAACGAAGCCGTTCTTCGACGCGCTGGAGGCCGCGGTGTCGCGAGGAGTGACTGTGAGAGTGTTGCTCGACCACATCGCGTCGATACGCTCCCCCGGTTATCTGCGCACCATTCGTCGACTGAGACGTATCGGAGCACTGTGGCAGCTGATGCTGCCGGTGCAGCCCTGGCGTGGACGCTGGCAGCGTCCGGACCTGCGTAACCACCGCAAGCTGCTCGTGATCGATCGCTCGGTCGCGTTCACCGGATCTCAGAACATGATCGACCGCAGCTACAACAAGCGCAGTAACATCCGTCGTGGCCTGCAGTGGAAAGACCTGATGGTGCGATTTGAGGGACCGATCGTCGCCGGCATCAACGCACTGTTCGTCACGGACTGGTACAGCGAGACCGACGAGTTGCTCCTGCGCGAGACCGACCGCATTCCCGACGCGAAATTCGTGGGTGCGATCGATGCGCAGGTGGTACCGAGTGGACCAGGGTTTGATCTTGAGAACAACCTGCGCCTCTTCGATTCGCTCGTGTATAACGCGCGGCATCGGGTGATCATCACGAGTCCGTATTTCGTGCCAGACGACTCCATGCTCTATGCGATCACCAACGCTGCCTACCGCGGGCTCGACGTTCAGCTCTTCTGCTCAGCCGTGGCCGATCAGCCCGTGGTCTTCCACGCCCAGCGCAGCTACTACGAGGCACTGCTGCGAGCCGGCGTGCGCATCTGGTTGTACAAGTCGCCGACGGTGCTGCACGCGAAGCATTTCACGATCGATGATGAGGTAGCGGTGATCGGGTCAAGCAACATGGACATGCGCTCATTCACCCTCAACTACGAGATATCGGTGATGGTGCACGGCCGACCCATCGTGGCCCAACTGCGCGAGGTGGAGGAGACCTACCGCCAGCAGAGCACGGAGCTGCTGCTCGACGACTGGCTCACCCGTCCCCTCCGCTCGAAAGTGCTCGACAACACCGCACGGCTGACCGCCGCAGTTCAGTAACCCGGCGTTTGACTCATCCCGTGCTGGGGTTGCTTAGGCCTCGGAGCGCGACACCGCGACCATCTCGACGCGCGGCACAATCTTGATACGCACGCGGCCGACCGGTTCGCCCAGCGCCTTCTCGTGCTCGTCGAGTCGATGCCAGCCGCCAAGGTCGGTGTATTCCACGCCCCGCTTCGAAAGCAGGTCGACCACGGACTGCTCGTCCGGATGCGCCGGAGCCCACCAGTTGGCTTGGTCGTTCACGACGTGCTTGATGGTCTCCATCGCATCGCTCTTGGTGTGTCCGATCAGTCCGACCGGTCCGCGCTTGATCCAGCCGGTGGCGTAGACACCGGGCACCGGGTGGTCCGTGTCATCCAAAACCTGGCCTTCGCGGTTGGGAATGACGCCGCGCTTCTCGTCGAAGGGGATTCCGGGCAACGGCGAGCCGAAGTATCCGACCGCGCGATACACCGCCTGAACCGGCAGTTCGTGCACCTCGCCGGTGCCGACGACCCCGCCCTGACCGTCAGGGGCAGTGCGTTCGTAGCGGAATCCCTCCACCCGCCCGTCTCCGGTGACCGCCACCGGGTTCGCATGGAAATGCAGGTGCAGCCGTCGGGATGCCGTGCCGGCCTCCCGTGCTCGCCACCCGGTGAACACCTTATCGATCACGAACACCTGCTTGTTGCTCGTGATCGCGGTCTTCGACGCCTCGTCGTAGTCGAAGTCCTCGTCGTGCACGATCATGTCAACATCTCGCAACTCACCGAGTTCGCGCAACTCGAGCGGCGTGAACTTCACCTGCATTGGTCCGCGACGCCCGAAGACGTGCACGTCGGTCACTGGCGACGCGGCGAGGGCCTCGTAGACGTTGGCCGGGATCTCGGTCGGCAGCAGGTCGTCCGCATGCTTCGCGAGGATGCGCGCCACATCGAGGGCAACGTTGCCGTTTCCGATCACCGCCACTTCCTTCGCCTCGAGCGGCCAACCGCGCGGCACGTCGGGATGCCCGTCGTACCAGCTCACGAACTCGGCGGCACCGTAGCTGCCGTCGAGATCGATCCCCGGGATGTCGAGATCGGCATCGCGCACCGCACCGGTGGAGAAAATCACCGCGTTGTAGTGGGCCTTGAGATCGTCGAGGGTGATGTCCCGCCCATAGAGCACGTTACCGAAGAGACGGATGCGACCAGTGTCGAGCACTTCGCGCAGCGCCGTGATAATTCCCTTGATCCGCGGATGATCGGGGGCGACGCCGTAGCGCACCAGTCCGTAAGGAGCCGGAAGCTGCTCGAACAGGTCGATCGACACCTCGAAGTTTTTCTCCGCCTTGAGCAGGATGTCGGCCGCATAAATTCCTGCGGGACCGGCGCCGACAATGGCAAGTCTCAATTTCGTCATGGGTTCCTTGTTGATCTGCAGCAGGTCTCGCAGGTCTCGACAGTCTCGACCAGCGGGATGCCGCTGCGGTTAGTTAGAGCGCTCGACGACGCTCTCGGCGAAACGGGTAAGGGCCTTCTTCACGGGGCCGGCTGGCAGCGGAACCAGCGCCTCCACGGCCTCCCGCGCCCACCGATGTGCCTCGTCGAGAGTCTTCTGCGTCACCTCGTGGCCGCGCAATTCGGCGATCGCGCGGGCGAGTTCCGCCTCGTCCTCATCTCCGGGTGAATAGTGAGCAGCGTTGACGTCGCGCTCGAGGCGGGTAAGCAGGTCGGCGGCATCCACATCGGTCTTCGCGAGGTCGCGCAGGTACAGCAGCGGGAGCGTAGCGACCCCGGACCGCAGATCGGTTCCGGGGGTTTTGCCGGTCTCTTCCTCGCCGGCCGCCAGATCGATCACGTCGTCGATGAGCTGAAACGCGACGCCGATCTTCTCGCCAAAGACCTTCACCGGGGTGCGGTACTCCTCCGGAGCATTGCCGAACATCACGCCCATCTCCGCCGCGGCGGCAATGAGCGATCCGGTCTTGTCGGCGAGTACCTGGATGTAGTGGTCGATCGGGTCTTCGCCGTCGCGCGGGCCGATCGTCTCGTGCAGCTGGCCGAGGCAGAGACGCTCGAAGGTGTTGGCCTGGAGCATGATC
>JANYEI010000102.1 GCA_025363205.1 Frigoribacterium sp. | reverse complement strand
GTAGAGGTCGTCGTACTTCGGGAAGGTCACGAAGACATCCGCATCCGCCCCGATCAGGGCAATCGGCTTGCCGGAGCTGACGATGGCTGCGCCCGCGCTCTGGAAGATCGGTCCGCCGACCGGAAGGATGACATCGGCGTTTTGATCGATCAGGGTCTGAGCGGCGTTTTGCGCCTCGGTGCCGGCGGCAAAACCACCGGTGAAGGCACCGTTCTGCGCCTTGACGTCCCAGCCAAGCACCTTGACGTTCTTGTTCTTCTGCTTATTGAAGTACGCCGCGCCGTCAGCGTAGCCATCCATGAAAATGGTAACCGGCGGGATCTTTACTCCACCGAAGGTGCCAATGACACCGGTCTTGCTGTAGCTCGCGGCCGCGTAACCGACGAGGAATGCCGCTTGCGCGGTGTCGGAAAGCACTGGCTTCACATTCGGGAGGGTCAGCGTCGAAAAATCCGCGTTGGAGAGCGCGGAGTCAACCAGTGCGAAGTTTACCTTGGGGTTCGCCTTGGCCGCGTCCCTTGTTGCGTTGGCCAGGTTGAATCCAACGGTCACGATCAGGTTGCAGCCCTGGCCAACCATCTGGGCGAGGTTCGGTACGTAATCGTTCTCGGTGACCGACTGCACGTGGGCCTCTTTCACACCCAGCTTCTTAGCGGCACTCTGCAGGCCCTCGAGGCCAAGTTGATTGAACGACTTGTCATCGAACCCGCCCTGGTCAGAGACCATGCAGGGCTTGAAATTGGACGCCGCGGCGCTATTTTTAGTGGCTGGGGCTGGCGCCGATGCACAACCGGCGAGCAGCGCTGCAACTCCGATTGTGGCAAGGCCGCCCAACAGTCGGCTGCGATAAGTGAGTCTCAAGGTGTCCTCCAAGATGCTGCCCAGCGGAAAACGCTGGGGCTTAGTGGAGTACAGGTTAGCGAACGATACGAACCTCGTAGGGCCTCACGGCACGGCCGTGGCCGAACCGTCACCTAGCGGCGCCAGCTCTGAAATGTTCAAGAAATGTAACCCTGCCCCCATGGGTCCGGCGGAAGGATCAGGAGGAGGCCGACCGGGAAGTGTCAGGAGAAAAAGCCATCGTTCGCTGGCCTGCAGCACACGGGCCGTTCATCACGCCGCAATCGCGGTACGCAGCCGAACGTCCCTGCTGAGGCGTGAGCGCGAGCCTGGGTCACGCCCCGCTGCACGCCTAAAGAACGTCGGTTCGACCCGACAGCTTGAGAGCATCGACGACGGACTTCACTCGCTGCGCGTTGGCGCTGGTGGTGACGAGGAGAGCATCCGGTGTATCGACCACGACGATGTCGGTGACGCCGATGAGAGAGATCAGGCGGCCGGTCTGGCTGATGACCACCCCGCTCGAGGCATCCGCGAGCACCCGGGCATTCTCACCGAGGATCGCGAGATCGGATTTGCGGCCTCCGGAGTGCAATTTGGCGATAGCGGCGAAGTCGCCGACATCGTCCCAGTCGAAATCGCCGGGGATGACTACTAGGCGGCCCGCTGCAGCCCCCGGTTCGGCGACGGTGTAATCGATTGCAATCTTCTTGAGCTCAGGCCACACCCTGTCGACCACGGCTCCGCGGCGCGGGGTATCCCAGGCTTCCGCGAGTTCTTCGAGCCCGGCGAGAAGCTCCGGCTCGGTCTCGCCGAGTTGCTGAAGCAGCACATCGGCGCGGGAGATAAACATTCCACCATTCCACAGGTAGTTGCCGTCCTCGAGATAGGCCTGCGCGGTGGCCAGGTCGGGCTTCTCGACGAAACTGTCACCGGTCACGGCACGGGGAGCTTCGGGGATCTCGAGAGCGACACCGCAGTGGATATAGCCGAAGCCGATTGCCGCATCCGTTGGAGTAATTCCGATCGTCGCGATGTACCCCGCCTCGGCCGCCGCGACCGCTTCGACCACCGCCCGGCGAAAACCGCGCTGGTCGGAGATCACGTGGTCAGCGGCGAACGAACCGATAATGACATCCGGTTCGCGCCGAACGAGGATGGCGGCGGCCAGTCCGATCGCGGCCGACGAATCCTTCGGCTCGCTCTCGAGCACAACATTCGAATCGATGAGATCGGGAAGCTGGGCCTCTACTGCGGCACGATGGGCGCGGCCGGTGACGACCATGATGCGGTCCGGGCCCGAAATCGGCGCGAGTCGATCCCAGGTGGCGCGAAGCAGGGTGCTTCCCGACCCAGTGAGATCGTGAAGAAACTTCGGTGCGTCGGCGCGCGAGAGCGGCCAGAGACGCGAGCCGATGCCGCCGGCCGGGATTACGCAGTAGAAACGGTCGAGCGGTTCCATCGGTATGGCCATGACGCCCACACTATCCGGAGGCGCAGCCGGCGCGGAGGTACGGGTCATCCGGAAGGCGCGGTCGCTTGAGAATTTTTTCGCCCGCAGCCGACATACCGCCGCTTGCCTCGCTGGCTGTGAAGTCTCTCGCTATCGAGATACTGTGGCCGCCGTTTGGCAGCAAGCTCCCGATCGTCAGGAATAGAGTAGAAGAAGTTCGCTTATTACCTATTTGATAGGCCCCATTGCCGGGCTTACCTATGCCAAGGAGGGTTGTCCGTGCCAGAGAAGTCGGCGGGGGCCCTGGCTGCACCCATGCCAGAGAAAAAAATTCCGCTGCCCAGGATCTCAGCTCCGCGGGTGCCTCGAGGAACGCTGTACCGCGGTCGGGAAGGCATGTGGTCGTGGGTGTTGCATCGCATCACCGGGGTCGCGATCTTCTTCTTTCTGCTCGTGCACATCCTCGACACATCGCTCGTGCGGCTCAGCCCACAGGCGTACAACGCGGTCATCGATCAGTACAAGACGCCGATCATGGGACTCGGTGAGGCTGCCCTTGTCGCAGCGATCGGGTTTCACGCTCTCAACGGCCTCCGCATCATCCTCATCGATTTCTGGAGCGTTGGCACCAAGCACCAGCGCCTGATGTTCTGGATCGTCATCGGCCTCTGGGTAGTTCTGATGGCGGGCTTCCTGCCCCGGCAGCTCATTCACATCTTCGGAGGGGCGTGATCATGACCGCAACGATCGAGACCCCGCGTTCGGCGCGCACCCCACAGCGGTCACGCTTCAATTTCGAGAAGTGGGGCTGGATCTACATGCGCGCGAGCGGCGTCGTGCTGATCGTGCTCATCTTCGGTCACCTCTTCGTCAACCTCGTCGCTGGTGAAGGAGTCAAGGCCATCGACTTCGGCTTTGTCGGCGGCAAGCTGTCCCAGCCGTTCTGGCAGATCTGGGACACCCTCCTGCTCTGGCTCGCCCTCATCCATGGCGCAAATGGCATGCGCACCATCGTGAACGACTACGCGGCCAACCCCCTCGTTCGTCGCGTATTCAAGGGCGCCCTCCTCGCGTCTGCCGTATTACTGATCCTGCTGGGAACTCTTGTGATTTATACCTTCGACCCCTGTCCTGCGGGCTCGCCCGCCGAGTTGCTCCCCTCGTTCTGCGCGGCGAAGTAAGGCTGATCAGATAATGGCCGCAGACACCACCGGAACCGACGCGCCCGGCACCTCCTCAATCATCGACGGCGTGCACCACCACCAGTTCGACATCGTCATCGTCGGCGCCGGCGGGGCCGGAATGCGGGCGGCCATCGAGGCCGGACCGCACGCGAACACCGCCGTGATCTCCAAGCTGTATCCCACGCGCTCGCACACCGGTGCCGCGCAAGGGGGAATGGCTGCGGCACTCGCCAACGTGGAGGAAGACAACTGGGAGTGGCACACGTACGACACCGTCAAGGGCGGCGACTACCTCGTTGACCAGGACGCGGCTGAAATCCTCGCCAAAGAGGCCATCGATGCCGTTCTCGACCTCGAGAACATGGGACTCCCCTTCAACCGCACACCGGAGGGCAAGATCGACCAGCGCCGGTTCGGCGGTCACACCAGGGAACACGGCAAGGCACCGGTGCGTCGTGCCTGCTATGCCGCTGACCGTACCGGTCACATGATCCTACAGACCCTGTTTCAAAACTGCGTCAGGCTCGGCATTAACTTCTTCAACGAGTTTTACGTGCTCGACCTGCTGATGACGGAGGTCACGGACGCATTCGGCACCACGACGGAGAGGCCCTCTGGCGTTGTCGCCTACGAGCTCGCCACTGGAGAGCTGCATGTTTTCCAGGCCAAGGCAATCATCTTCGCCACCGGTGGGTTCGGCAAGATCTACAAGACCACCTCGAACGCCCACACCCTCACCGGTGACGGCGTTGGCATCATCTGGCGCAAGGGTCTGCCACTCGAGGACATGGAGTTCTACCAGTTCCACCCCACCGGCCTCGCCGGCCTCGGAATTCTTCTCTCGGAAGCGGCGCGCGGCGAAGGCGCGATTCTTCGCAACGCCAGCGGCGAGCGTTTTATGGAGAGGTACACCCCAACGCTGAAGGACCTTGCCCCGCGCGATATTGTGTCGCGCTCGATGGCAACCGAGATCAGGGAGGGAAGGGGCGCCGGACCAAACAAGGACTACCTCTACCTCGACATCACCCACCTCGAACCGGCCGTCATCGACGAGAAGCTGCCGGACATCACCGAGTTTGCTCGCACCTACCTCGGCGTCGAGCCCTACACCGAGCCCGTTCCCGTGTTGCCGACCGCGCACTACGCAATGGGCGGGATTCCCACCAATGTGAACGCCGAGGTCTTGCGCAGCAACACCGAAGTGGTTCCGGGCCTGTATGCGGCCGGCGAGTGCGCCTGTGTGAGCGTGCACGGGTCGAACCGCCTCGGAACGAACTCGTTGCTCGATATCAACGTGTTCGGCAAGCGCAGCGGCAAGAGCGCCGTCGCGTACGTGAAGACGGCCGAATTCGTGCCACTGCCCGACAACCCGGCGGCTGGCGTGCGTAAGCTGCTTGATCTGGTGCGCAGCGGAGACGGGTCGGAAAACATCGCCGCCATCCGCAAAGAGCTGCAGGACTCGATGGACCGGAACGCACAGATCTTCCGCACCGACGAATCTCTCGCCGAGGTGACGGAACTCATTGAGCGACTGCGCGCGCGGTACAAGAATATTGCCCTGCGTGACAAGGGCAAGCGGTTCAACACCGACCTGCTCGAGGCCGTTGAACTCGGCTTTCTGCTCGACCTCGCCGAGGTAGTTGTCTACTCAGCTCGGTCGCGCAAAGAGAGCCGCGGTGGTCACATGCGTGAGGACTATCCGGATCGGGATGACACGAACTTCCTGGTGCACACGATGGCCTATCTGGTCGGCGACCCCGAGTCTGCCGATGCCGAAGAACACATCAAGCTCGGTTGGAAGCCGGTCGTGATAACCAACTATCCGCCGATGGAAAGAAAGTACTGATCCATGAGCAACGCAGTCCTGGAGAATCGCCCGTCGGTGCCGGAAGAGATTCCGACGTTCACCGCCACCCTGATGATCCGCCGTTTCGACCCGGAGGTCGACCCAGAGCCGCGCTGGGAAAGTTTCGACGTGGTGATGGGCGGCACCGATCGCGTGCTCGACGCCCTTCACAAGATCAAGTGGGAACAGGACGGCTCGCTGACCTTCCGTCGTTCGTGCGCGCACGGCGTATGCGGCTCAGACGCAATGCGCATCAATGGTCGGAACCGCCTTGCCTGCAAGACTCTGCTCAAAGACCTCGACCTGACAAAGCCGATCACGGTTGAGGCCATCAAGGGACTCCCTCTCGAAAAAGACCTGATCGTCAACATGGATCCCTTCTTCGAGAGCTTCAAAGCGGTGCAGCCCTTCCTGATCGCGTCTTCGAAGCCGGACAAAGAGCGTCTTCAGAGCCCCGTGGAGCGCGCTCGGTTCGATGACACCACCAAGTGCATTCTCTGCGCGGCCTGCACCTCAAGCTGCCCGGTGTTCTGGACCGACGGCCAGTACTTCGGACCGGCCGCGATCGTGAATGCGCACCGGTTCATCTTCGACTCGCGGGACGAGGGATCACAGGTTCGGCTCGACATCCTCAATGACAAGGAGGGTGTGTGGCGCTGCCGCACGACCTTCAACTGCACCGAGGCGTGCCCCCGCGGCATCCAGGTGACCCAGGCGATCGCCGAGGTCAAGGCAGCCATCCTGCGCGGCAAGGCGTAGCACCAGCCTGAATGAAATCGCCGACCGCCCACCCGAAGGGCGGTCGGCGATTTAGATTCTGGGTGGTGCTTCCAATCCCCCGATAGCCCTCCCTGACCCTCTGCATCTGGGAGGTGGGAAGAGAATCGCTTCTCTTCTTAACGGAAGAGACCGCGAGCGTGGGCGATTATGACGCGGATCTGCGGAGAAACTTCGCGCGGGTGGCCACAGCTCAGTGCGCGAGCACCTCGATGGTCACGCCCAGGCTGTTCGACAGGACCTTCAGCGTCATGTCAGGAGCGATGCCGAGCACACTCACCGCGGTTTGATTCAGCTGCAGTCCGGCCGTGGATGTCGCCAGTGTGGTCACATGGATTGCCCAAGTGCCCCCGGGCGCCACTGTTGTCGTGGCGAACACGACGCCAGCCGCCTGAAGCGAGACGGTCGCACCGGGGATTCCTGTACCGGTCAGATCGAGAGCATTCGAGCCTCCGAGCACTCCGAACACTGCGGGGGGAGCCGTCTGTGCGGCACTGGCGCCCTGACCGATGGTGATTGCGGGGATGAGCGAGTTCGCCGGATTCGCGAGGTTATTCACCGCCGAGCCGAGGACCGTGCCGACGTCGGTGACGGAGTTGTTCACAGTGGAGC
>JANYEI010000083.1 GCA_025363205.1 Frigoribacterium sp. | reverse complement strand
TACCTGCCCTCAATGTAACTAGGAGTCTTAATGCACGACAATTCCATTTTGGTCCGGGCACGGATCGCCCGCTTCGTCAGCGAGCGGATCGAGCCGGCGATCTACCGCGATCGCCGCCCGCTCACGATCGAGGCCTGGGAGGTGCCCGACGAGCCGGTACCGTTCTCGAAGGCGCGCGCCGCGACATACCGGCCGTTTGCCGTCGGCCAGCCGTGGGGCAAACCGTGGGGCACGACCTGGTTCCATGTGACCGGCCAGGCCCCCGCCGAATGGCAGCCAGATGGCACGCGAATCGAGCTCCTGGTCGACCTCGGATTCACTTCGGGGCAGTCCGGCTTCCAGGCGGAGGCGCTGGTCTTCCGCGCCGACGGCTCGGTGATCAAAGCGATCGAACCGTTCAACGCCTACGTGCCCATCGACCCAGGCGGAACGGTTGACCTCTACATCGAGGCCGCGTCGAATCCGGATGTCGCCGCCGGCGGGTTCACCCGGCCGACACGGATGGGCGACACGCTGACCTCCGGCATCGAGCCGATCTACTCGCTGCGACACATCGACATCGCACTGCTCGACCGGGAAGTGTGGCAACTCGATCGTGAGTTCGCCGCGCTCGGCGGCCTGATGGCGCAGCTCCCGCACAGCACGATGCGACCGGCAGAAATCCAGCGCGCCCTCGAACGGGCGATGGACGTCATGGATCCGCATAACATCGCAGCCACCGCGACGGCCGGTCGCGCCGAACTGGCCGCGGTACTCGCGAAGCCGGCATCCGCCAGCGCCCATCACATCACCGCCGTTGGACATGCGCATATCGACTCGGCGTGGCTGTGGCCGGTGCGCGAGACAATCCGCAAGTGCGCCCGAACCTTCTCCAACGTGCTGCAGCTGATGGACGATGATCCCGAGTTCGTCTTCGCCTGCTCCTCGGCCCAGCAGTATGCCTGGATCAAGGAGTTCTACCCCGAGCTGTTCGAACGGATCCGGGCGCGAGTCGCCGAGGGGCGATTTATCCCGGTGGGTGGGATGTGGGTGGAATCCGACACAAACCTGATCTCCGGCGAGTCGATGGCGCGCCAGCTCATTGCCGGAAAGAGCTTCTTCCAGCGCGAGTTCGGCGTCGATCCCAAGGAGGTCTGGCTGCCCGACTCCTTCGGATACTCCGGCGCGCTCCCCCAGATCGTCGCTGCGGCCGGTTCGAGATACTTCCTCACCCAGAAGATCTCGTGGAACGAGACGAATGTCTTCCCCCACAGCACCTTCGACTGGGAGGGGATCGACGGCACCCGAATCCTCACCCATTTCCCTCCCGTGAACACCTACAACTCAGATCTCTCCGCCGCAGAGCTCGCGCTCTCCGAGCACAACTACGCCGAGAAGGGAAACGCAAACTCGTCGCTCGTGCCCTTCGGATACGGCGACGGTGGGGGCGGGCCGACCCGCGAGATGCTCGCCGCAGCGAAGCTCACCCGGTCGCTCGAAGGCTCCCCCACCGTCGAGATCAGCTCCCCCCAGAGCTTCTTCGAGCGGGCCGAAGCCGAATACCCGAGCCCGCCTGTCTGGACGGGGGAGCTCTACCTGGAGTTCCACCGCGGAACCTACACCTCGCAGGCTCGCACGAAACGTGGCAATCGACGTAGCGAGCGGCTGTTGCGCGAGGCCGAGCTGTGGGCCGCTACCGCCGCCATCCGGTCAGGCTTCGAGTACCCCTACGCCCGGCTGGAGGGCCTGTGGCACACGGTCCTGCTTCAGCAGTTCCACGACATCCTCCCCGGAACCTCGATCGCCTGGGTGTACCGAGTGGCCGAGCAGGAATACGCCAGGGTCGAAGCAGAGCTCGAGGCCGTCATCTCCGCCGCCCTCGGGTCGCTCTCTGCGACGGATGACGACAGCGGGCCGGTCACGTCGTTTAACGCGTCACCGTTCGAGGTCGACGGAATCGCCCCGCTCTCGTCCGGAGTGGCGGTGGCGGACGGATCCGTTCGGCTCGAGCGCCTCGGAGACGGATTCGTGCTGGAGAGCGACCGCGCGCGCTTCGAGCTGGACGGCTCGGGGCGCATCCGCTCGGCTATCGACCTGCGCATCGGGCGCGAGGCTGTTCCACCCGGAACTCTCGCGGCCGAGCTGCAGCTCTTCCGTGACACCCCGACCCAGTGGGAGGCATGGGATATCGACGTGCACTACCAGAGACATGGTGACGTCATCGACGTCGTTGACGGGATGAGCGTGACCGAGGACTCCGGCCGGGTCGCCGTAACCTTCACGCGTTCGTTCGGGGCGTCGCGTCTCAGCCAGCAGTTCTCGCTCGAGGCCGGAAGCGCGAGTATCGAGATCGCCACCCACGTGGACTGGCACGAACGCCAGAAGCTGCTCAAGCTCGCGTTCCCGCTCGATCTGCGTGCCGAACGTGCCGCATCCGAAGTGCAATTCGGGCACATCTACCGGCCGACCCATGACAACACCTCCTGGGATTCCGCGCGGTTCGAGACGAGCGCCCACCGCTGGATGCAGGTGGGTGAACCGGGCTTCGGGGTCGCCATCGCCAACGATTCGACCTACGGGCACGATGTGACCCGGCAGCCGAGGCGGGGCGGTGGCACGATCACGGTGCTCCGCCAGTCGCTGCTGCGGGCACCGCTGTTCCCCGATCCGGATGCCGACCAGGGCGAGCACGACTTCCGGGCGTCGTTCACCATCGGAGCGGAGATCGCCGACGCCGTGCGCGAGGGCTACCGGCTGGGCATCCCGCTCCGGAGCGGCCCTCTCGGCCAGGGCGGTGCGGTCGCGCCACTGCTCTCGATCGACAATCCGGCGGTCGTGATCGAGACCATCAAACTCGCCGAGGATCGCTCGGGCGACCTGGTGGTGCGGTTCTACGAGTCACTCGGTGCCCGGGCGACGGCCCTTGTCACCTTCGACGTGCGCGCCACGGCGGTCACGGAGACCGACCTACTCGAACGGGAGCTGGTGGAACCGACGGCGCTCGTCTCGGTCGACCTTTCGTCGGCGAAGGCGAGCATCGCGAAGCTCACACTGCGGCCGTTCCAGCTCGTGACGCTGCGCATCGCCCGAGCCTAGGCAAGCTCTGCCGCCCGACGCCCCCTCGAGATGCCACTATCTGTCCCAGGATCCGCGGGGAGGGACAGAAAGTGGCATCTCGATGCGGTGGGCGGAGGGCGGTCCCGCACACCAGGAAGGCCCGCTCCCGGACTGCGGGGCTGGCCTTCTTCGTGCGGGCGGCTCAGTGACCGCGTCGGGTCGGAATCACGGCGATCAGCGCGCTCAGGGCACTCGCCTGCGTGCGCCAGTCGCGCGCGTTCGGGAAGGCGGCGTTGTCCGCGCCGGGCCACCGCTCACCCAGGCTGTTGTCGTCACAGGTTCGATCGAGGGTGTCGCACGACTCGGTGAGCACCCCGTTCGAGACCAGCAGCGGTGAGGCGATTGCGGAGTCTGCGAGCACCCGAACGGTGGCCAACACCTTCGGGTCGTGATTCGCCCGCCAGAGTTCGAGCCCGGCCCCCAGTGCGAGGCCCTGGTTGTAGGTCCAGGCGGTCTGCGATCGGTCGAGCCAGGTGGTGTCGCCGTGGATGCGGCTGTGCAGCTCGGCGGTCAGCCGGATGTAGAGCCCGTTGGTGATGGAGTTCTTGTAGGTGCGCTCGGCATTCCACCAGACTCCGCCACCGCAGGTGCTGGTGTCCCGGTGCGCAGCAGGTAATCCTCAATGGTCTGCAGTGCCACTGCCGAATTCCACCAGCTGGATGGGCACCACGCCTTCTCGGGATCGTACGAGGCCATCAGCACCCTGCCGCCGACTTCGCATTCGCCGTCGCGACGCTCGCGGGTGACGCCCCGGGAGTCGAGTGGGAGGGGGCCGGCGAGGCAGATGCTGCCGCGGGGACGAAGAGCGCTGCAACGGCGATCGCGATGTGCACCTGGGAGAACGGCCACTCATAGGAGTACGCGTTGTCTCCGGCCTCCACCGGATACTGCCCGCGATAGAGCCCTGAGCCATCGGTGGCCCAGGTTGGCCTGCAAGGCGCGGAAGGATGCCGCGGCTCGGGCGGAGTTCGACGACTGCCGATCGCCAGAGTCGCCGTGCGCGGGCGACTTGATTTCTTTAACATGTTCGCTGTCTCCCTTGACATTGTGTTTCGCACCTGATGCTTCGCACATCCGCTCTTTCGAAAGTGCGGGGACCAGCCATCGCCGGGTGCGCCGAAGGTGGCGACCACTGTGTGACCCGTATCCCCGAATTGATTACTAAAATCTATTTAGTAATACCGATGAGTGAGCCTGAGACCCATTGCGATGAGGTGTCAATGCTTCGGGGTCAGGCGGCGCGGATCCTCTGGCAAAACGCACAGAAGTGCGAGCCGCGGTTCATGAACGACTCGCGGATGATCGGTCGGCCACATCTCGGGCAGCTCTTGCCGTGCTGTCCGTAGGCGTTGAGCGAGCGCGAGAAGTAGCCGGATGCCCCGTTCACGTTCACATACTGCGCGTCGAAGCTCGTGCCACCCTCCGCGAGCGCCCTGCCGAGCACGAGCCGCACCTCGGCGAGCAGCGTGCGGGCCCGCGCCCTGGTGAGTGTTGCCGTCGGCTGGTCGTAGTGGATGCGGGCGGCCCAGAGCGCTTCGTCCGCGTAGATGTTGCCGATGCCGCTGATCAGCCCCTGGTCGAGCAGCGCCCGCTTGATGCCGGTTCGGCGCCTGGCCAGCGCGTCGAAAAAGCGCCGATCACTGAACGCAGGATCGAGGGGATCCCGCGCGATATGCGACACCTGGCTCGGGATGAGAGCGGCATCCGAGCCGATTCCCGCAGCATGCCCATCGGGGGTCGGCACGAACCGGTCGATGGCCATCGATCCAAAGATTCGCTGGTCGACGAAATCCATGCGAAGGGGGCCATGAGCCGGAGAGGTGATGTCCAGCCGGATGCGCAGGAGCGAGTCATCCGCCTGGTTCACGTCGCGTAGCAATACCTGCCCGCTCATGCCAAGGTGCACGACGAGCGCCTCCCCTGGTTCCGAAAGCGCAGGGGACGCAGACAGTGGCAGCCAGAGGAACTTGCCCCTGCGCACGGCGGCGAGAATATCGCGTCCCGCCAGTCGCTCGACGAAATCCTCACTCGGGCCATCGTGGCGACGCAACGACCGCTCCTCGAACACGGTTACCGAATCAATGGTTGCACCGGTGACCGCCGGTTCGAGGCCGGCGCGCACCACCTCGACTTCGGGGAGTTCCGGCACCGTTATCGCTGGGGAGGAAGCGTGGTGGAGAGTATGGTCCAGGCCTCGAGCGCGGCGGCCATCTCGGCCTGCTTCTTGCTCGTGCCGTCGCCCTTGGCGATGTCAGTCCCCTCGAGAGAGACCGTCGCATGGAATCGCTTCGAATGATCGGGACCGCTGTCGGTGACGGCATAGCGGGGCAGGCCTTGACCGACCCGTGCGGAAAGTTCCTGAAGACTCGTCTTTGGGTCCATCGCGGCGCCGAAGCGATCCGGATCGAGCATCAGGGGCGCGATTAGCCGCAACACGAGCGCGGTGGCTGCCTCGCCACCGGCATCGAGGTAGGCCGCTCCGATCACGGCTTCGACCGTGTCGGCGAGAATGGACGACTTGTCGCGCCCCCCGGTGAGTTCCTCACCACGACCGAGGCGGATGTGGCGCCCCAGCCCGATCATCCGGGCGACTTCGGCGAGTGCGCCGGAACTGACGAGGCAGGCGCGCCGCTTGGCAAGCTCACCCTCGTCGAGCTTCGGGTTGTCGCGATAGAGCATCACGGTCACGGCCTGGCCCAAAATCGAGTCGCCGAGAAATTCGAGGCGCTCATTATGAGCGAGGCCCCCATGCTCGTAGGCATAGGACCGATGGGTCAACGCGAGCTCAAGCAACGCGGGGCTCACATCAACCGCAAGAAGCTGCTCGAGCTCCACTCGAGCGGCCTCAGTTCCTGGCATCACCGGAGACGGGTTCGTCGGGATGGTTTCATTTGGCATGGGTTCATCGAAGCCAACTTCGCCGGTGACGGGTTCGCCGGTGACGCCAATTCGACTAGACGTCCGCGACCTTACGGCCCTTGTACTCCATGTAGAGGGGGGCGCCGGTGGAGTCCTCCACGACCCTCGCGCGGTGCGGAAGGCTGTAGGTGACCTTTCCCCCTTCAACAGTCTTCACCAGAGTGGGAGGGGTCGCCTTCCACTGGGCGCGACGCGCACGGGTGCTGGCGCGAGACATCTTGCGCTTCGGTACGGCCATGAGTTTCTCTTTTCTCTACTCCGCGCTGCTGGCAGCGTCGGTCACATTCGTTGTGGTGTTGGTCTCTGTCGTGCTGTCAAACGCGGCCAGGCTTCCGAGAGCCGCCCATCGTGGATCAACGGGATTCTCGTGCTCATGGCCCGGGTTGTCGAGGAGCCGCACCCCACACTGCGGGCACAGGCCGAGGCAATCTTCTTGACAGACCGGCTGGAACGGGAGTGACAACACCACCGCATCCCTGATTACAGGTTCGAGATCGATCATGTCCTCGTGAACCTCGTATTCAAAAGCTTCGTCTGAAGAATACGCGAAAAGCTCTTGAATTTCGACCTGAACGGCCTGTTCGATGTCAATCAGGCACCGACCACACTCTCCGGCGGCTGTTCCGTCGATGTCTGCGCTCA
>JANYEI010000090.1 GCA_025363205.1 Frigoribacterium sp. | reverse complement strand
ACCCGGCCACGTCGAACGCGTTGAGCGCAGCATCCGCTGCCATTTGGCCACCGCGGATGTCGGGGCTCGCCCTGATCCGATCGCTTACGAGATGCGACAGGTGTCGTTCAACCACGGCTACGGGGGAGACGCCGTCGAGGGGAATGATCACCGGCTGAATCTAGGCCGAGGAAATGAAGAAACGCTCTGTGTTGAACCGGGGCGCAGGCGTGCGACCGGGTTCAGCTCCCAGATAAATACACTCTGAAATGAGGTCAGATGAGGTCGACCGTGAGGTGGTTTGGCGTGCCGAACCGGTGAGCGGTGATGCTCACCGCCTGCTCGCGCAGAAACGGCAGAAGCTCGATTCGGCCAGCCGGAGTGACCGGACCGCCGTAGATGGCGACATCCGGGCGTCCGCCGAGTGCGGCAGCGAGGGCCGAATGGTCGCCGCCGATGAGACGGATGCGACTGGGATTGAGTGACGGCACTCGTGCAAGCCAGGTCGCGTCATTCTCGACCAGCACCGGGATGCCGACCAGCGCGTCGCTCGCGACTGCGGTGGACACCGTGAGGTTGGATCCGGCACGCAGCCCTGCGCCCACGACACGCAGCAGCTCGGAGAGTGGCGCTCCCTCAGAGAGTCGGATCGTCACAGGCACGGGGAGGTAGCGGAACACGTTGCGCTCGGCGGCCAGGGCAGAGACATCCTGAGCCTGCCCGAAGGTGCTGTGCCAGGCCGCGGCGTCGCTGCCGAAGGCGCCAGACAGCGAGTCATCTGCCGCACGCAGCGCTTTCACCTCAGGATGGGTGATCGCTTCGCCGGGTGCAGAGTGGTGTGCTGGCACCCACGAGCCGAGCCCGAACAGGTAGTTCGGTCCGCCCGCCTTTGTGCCTGCTCCGACCGAGGACTTCTTCCAGCCGCCGAAGGGCTGGCGCTGCACGATTGCCCCGGTGATGCCGCGGTTCACATAGAGATTCCCGGCCTGAACGGTATCAAGCCACAGGCCGAGCTCCGCAGGGTCGAGGGAGTGGATGCCCGCGGTGAGCCCGAAGTCTGTCTCGTTCTGCATGGCGATGGCCTCGTCGAGCGTCGGTGCGGTCATCACGCCGAGCACGGGCCCGAAGTACTCGGTCTGGTGGAAGGCCGATCCGCGACGCACCCCGGTGCGCACCCCGGGCGACCAGAGCTGGCCGTCCCTGTCGAGTTTCTTCGGAGTCAGCATCCAGGCCTCGCCCTCGCCGAGAGTGGTGAGAGCGCCGAGAAGCTTGCCGTTGGCCGGCTCGATCAGCGGCCCCATCTGGGTCGCTGGGTCGGTGGGGTAGCCAACCTTGAGCGAGGCGACCGCGTCCCGCAGTTGATTGGTGAAGCGCGCCGAGTGAGCGACCGAGCCGACCAGGATCACCAGGGAGGCTGCAGAGCACTTCTGCCCGGCATGGCCGAACGCCGATGCGACTACGTCCTTGACGGCGAGGTCGAGGTCAGCGCTCGGCGTGACGATGATCGCGTTCTTGCCGCTGGTCTCGGCAAGAAGGGGCAGGTCGGGGCGGAAGGAACGAAACAGCTCTGCGGTCTCGTAGCCTCCGGTGAGGATCACCCGGTCTACTGCGGTGTGCGAGATCAGTTGGGTGCCAAGGTCGCGTTCGCTCAGTTGCACGATCTGCAGCACCTCCCGCGGCACACCGCCCTCCCAAAGGGCCTCCGCCAGCACGGCTCCACAGCGGGCCGAGAGCGCCGCCGGCTTGAGGATCACGGCGCTGCCGGCCGCGAGGGCGGCCAAGGTGGAACCTGCGGGAATCGCCACGGGAAAATTCCACGGCGGGGTTACGACGGTGAGTTTCGAGGGCAGGAAAGTTGCGCCGTCGACGGTCTCGAGAGTGCGGGCGAGCTCGGCGTAGTAATGGGCGAAGTCAATGGCCTCGCTCACTTCCGGGTCTCCCTGGTCGATGGTCTTGCCGGCTTCGCTCGCCATCACCTCGAGCAGTTCTGCGCGGTGTGCGCTCAGGGAATCTCCCGCGCGATGCAGGATGGCGGCACGCTCGTCAGCGCTGCGGGACCCCCACTCGGCGCCAGCAGTGGCGGCCGCGGTGATCACCCGGTCGAGGGCATCCTCGGTGCTGATGACGGAGTCGCTGACCGCGGCGATGCCGAGCCGCGAGCCGGGAACGCGCTCGAGGATGCGGGCGCTCCACGCGCGGTTGGCCGGAAGCGAGGGGTCAGTGTCGGCCTGATTGACGAAGCGATCGGTCGGTGAGATCTCGGTGACGGAGCGATTCTGGTTGCGTCGCGGCAGTGGGATGGCCCGGTCGAGCGAGGCGAGCGAAGCGAGAAAGCGGCCCTTCTCCCTCTCGAACAGCACTTCGTTGTCGGAGAGCTCGAACACCGCCGACATGAAGTTGTCCTGGCTCGCGCCCTCTTCGAGCCGACGGATGAGATAGGCGATCGCGACATCGAATTCTTTCGGCTGCACGACGGGCGTGTAGAGCAGAAGGCCACCGACATCCTTTTTCACCGCTTCCGCCTGGCCGGTAGCCATGCCGAGCAGCATCTCGAACTCGATGCCATGCCGCACGCCGCGCATTCCGGCGAGCAACCAGGCGTACGCCACATCGAAGAGGTTGTGACCCGCAACGCCAAGGTGCAATCCATCGATGCGCTCCGGTCGCAACGCGTAGTCGAGGATCCTCTTGTAGTTGGTGTCAGTGTCCTGCTTTGTCGACCAGGTGGCGAGTGGCCAGCCGCGCACCGAGGACTCCGCCTGCTCCATCGGCAGGTTGGCGCCTTTGACCAGGCGCACCTTGATCGCAGCGCCACCGACCGCCCGGCGACGAGTGGCCCAATCACCGAGTGTCACCATCGCGGCGAGGGCATCCGGCAGGTAGGCCTGCAGCACGATGCCCGCCTCGAGCTGCGCGAATCGGGGCTGGTCGAGGATCCGCGTGAAGACGGCGACAGTGAGATCGAGATCCTTGTATTCCTCCATGTCGAGGTTGATGAACTTGGCCGGCGTCGAGGAGGCTGCGCGCTCGAACAGCGGAGCCAGACTCGCAACGACGTGCGCGACATCCGCCTCGAACGCCCAGGGCGAGTGCGGAGCGACGGTCGACGAGACTTTGATCGACACGTAGTCGACGTCATCCCTGGCAAGCAGAGCGTGGGTACCGGCGAGTCGACGGGCCGCTTCCCGCTCCCCAAGCACCGCTTCCCCGAGGAGGTTCATGTTGAGCTTCGCGCCCTGAGCGCGGAGAGACCCGATCGCGGTGCCGAGTTTCGCCGGCGTGGCATCCACGATGAGGTGGCCGACCATACCGCGCAGAACCCGACGGGCTATTGGCACGACGATTCCCGGGAGGAGCGGAGCAAACACGCCACCGAGG
>JANYEI010000064.1 GCA_025363205.1 Frigoribacterium sp. | reverse complement strand
GGGTGCACACACCGCGCTGCTGCGGGTTGCCCTTGAGGGCGGGCGCCTTGGTCTTGACGACCTTGGGGCTGCGGCCCTTGCGGACCAACTGCTGAATGGTGGGCACTACATACTCCTTGTATTTACTGCACGGTGACAGATCTTGCGTAGCATCCGTTCCGACGTTCTGTAGGTCCGTCGGAAAGGTTTTGCACCACACGCGAATCACGCAAGTGCGTGATCCTGGGTGATATGCCGTGGGGGCTGCCGATCTTTCACAGATTGGCAAACCCAGCTTGTAGTGCTGGTGACGGACTTGGCCGGAGCCCCGGAGAAAGCGGGCATAGGACAAGTACCCGACACATCGCATACACCCCTGATACTAGCCGTCGCGGGGGGTGGCGGTCAAATAGCCGCGGGTGCCGAGGGTCTGCCACCGGAGCGTCTGCGCGGGCTCACTCGCGGCGATCGCGGTCGTCGCGGTTTTCCCACCACCACCGGGGCGTGCGGGCCGCTCCCCCGTTGTCACGATAAAAGAGCAGGAGCAGGAAGGCGAGCGCCACGACGAAGGCGATCACCAACACTGCAGCGGCGAATGGGCCGAGCGCATTCGATCCGAAGAACAGCAGCCCGAGCAGCGGCCGGCCCTTGCCGAGCGAGTACAGCGTCGCTCCGCTGAACAGGAAGAGAAAATAGCAGACGATCGCGATGACCACCGCGTTCAGGACGATGGATCCACGCCTCAGGCCGAAGGTGACGAGTTGGGTGTAGAGCGCGGCTGTCGCCACCGCGAACATGACCGGCGCGATCAGCGGCCCGGCGTCACGCTCGGTGAGCACCTCACGGTCAGCGAAGAGGCTGATAATTCCGCTCGCGGCAATGGCGAGGGCGAGGAACAGCACCACCGCGAACACCGCGACGGTGTAGGCATAACGGCGGCGCGCGTTCATTTGGTGTCGCTGTAAGGGGCTACCGCTAGACGGTGACTTCGCGGGTGTCGTAGCGCGAGTTTTCGAGATCCGTCGCACGATCAGCCGATTCGCGATCGAACGCATCGCGCGCTTCGAGGTTGCGCACCTTCACGCGACGGCCGCGCGCGCTGATCAGGGCGCCCATCCACATCGACACCTCGCGGGCGAGAAGGGCTGCCGCGATGATGAACGGGCTGAAGAGGGCGGTGGAAAGCAGTCGCGCGGCTCCCGAGGGGGTTTCCGCCACGATGTTGTTGACCAGGAGTCCGGTTGCGACAGTTCCGAAGTAGACGAACAACGCGACGAAGATGCTCCCGAGCACGTATCCCCACCAGGAGGCACGGTTGGCGAGAAGCACCACGATTGCAAATCCGACGAAGAAGAAGATCGCGGGCGTGTAGAAGGCGAGCGAGCCGAAGAAATCGAATTGGAAGACGCCAAGCTCCAGCGCCCGGATCGAGGCGATGATCAGGGCGTAGAGGCCCGCAAAGATCACGGTCGAGAGCAGCGCGATGAGTAGCCCAAATCCTCGGTTGCCCTTCTTGATCGGGGGCACCGGGGCGGGCACATAGACCGTCTGCATCGAGGCGGCGGATGTCGCGGGTCGCGGCGGGGGGTCCTGTTCGGTGCGGGCTCCCGCCTCTGCTGGCGCAGGGGCGGGTGCATCGACATTGTTCTGGGCCGCAACATCCGCGGGCGTCTCGGTCACGTGGCTCGTGCCGCGCACAGGCTCCACCAGCGGCAACGGCGTCGGCTGCTGCATGTCACTGCCGCTCTTGTCGACGACCACCGCTCGCGCCTTTTCGTCAGAGATTTCCTCGTCGTGCGCACCAACGGGACGGGTCTTCGCGCCTTCGGGCGCTGGTGTCTCGTTACTCATCGTTGTGCTCCTCACGGGCCGGCAAGACATCGCGGCAGTAAAGTCAGCCTAGCAACGCCCGCGCTACTTGGCTCCGTCGGCAAGGAGCACGTAGATGAGTCCCGTGATGTCAGCGTCGACTGTGGGTGGCACAACCGTCTTCGTCGAAAGGTTTGTGACGAGGAAGAGTCGCTCGCCTGCCTGCAGCCCCTTGACGAAATTGAGAACGTTGGCATAGGGTCCGCTGATCTTCAAGGCGATCGGTATCGCAATGAAATTCGACGCAGTGATCTTCGGGTTTGTGACAAGCGGCGGTGCTTGCGGAGCGGCCGGGGCCGCGGCCACGGGTGCGGCACTCGCCGTGGGAGAGGGCGTTGGGCTTGCCGCCGCTCCAGTGACCGCAGCTGCGACGATCACGGGAGGCGTGTAGGCCTTCGCATCGGACACCGCAATCGTCGTGACGGCAACTGAGTTTTGGCCGGAGAGCGAGTTCAGTTCGGTGACGAACGTCGACAGCTGCGCGCTCGACGGAACTGACCGTCGCAGCGTCGCGTTTGAATCTTTGAGCTCGCCGATGCCCTCGAAATCCTTCTTCAGAGTGACGAGGAGTCGCTCGCTCGCGGCGTTACGCGCCGCCTCGCTCGTGCGGCTCTCACTCGCTGCGTTGGCCGCATTCAGCTGCGGCTGGATCCCGAGAAACCATCCCCCCACCACGACGACGGCCATCATGGCGACCGTTCCGATGACCCACAGTCTGTTCCTGTCCACTTCACTTCCCTTTCGCGGCGAAGCGGTTTGTGAAGGCGGCTTCGCTGATGTGCATTGTGATGTTGACGGTGTAGACGCCGGTGGCAGCCTCGCGAGCGACGTTACCGGGAGAGGCGTCTGTGTATCCCGGGAGCGTAGTGAGCGAGTCGAGCCAGGCGGGCACTTCGGGAAGGGTCTGACTGGTGGCGACAAAACTCAGCGTTGCGATTCGAGAGCCCTGCAAGGGAACTGCGGCCTGGGCAAAAGACACGAGTGGCGAACCCGCTTCGATCGCCACCGACGTCAGCGCCACGTTCGCAGGGAGCGTGGCCTGCACTTTATTGAGATACGCCTGCCAATCGATCTCGGTTGATGTGCCGACCTGCCGAGCGGCCTGCAAGAATCCAATCTCGTCTTGCACTACTCGCACCTTGATGTACTTGGTTTGCTGAGCGAGGAGCACGGAGGTGCGCTGCTGTTCCGCCGCGAGGCCCACTCGTTCCTGGGCTGCCTGGAACGCGGCAATACCGGTAGCGAGGAGCATCAGCACCGCCAGTCCCGCGGTGCTCGCCCACAGGCGATGACGTGTCCTCACCGCATTGCGTTGCTGACGCAGCTCCGGGGGTAGCAGGTCGGCCCGGGCCTCGCCGGCAATCTCGAGCGTCGGGGGCTTGGCGGCGCGGCTCATGCCATACCTCCCAGAGCTAGTCCGAGCGCCACTGTTAGCGACGTGCGACTTCGATTCACTTCATCCTTGTCGAGTTTGTGTGACACGGCGATCGTGGCGAACGGGTCGGCGGCGATGACCGGAAGTTGTGTCATCTCCGCCAGCGCTTCCGACAATCCGACAAGCTGAGCTCCCCCTCCGGTGACGACAATTCGGCTGATCGGTTCCTGGGGGCGAAGACTCATAAAATAACTGATCGTGTTTCTGAGGCTTGCCAGCAGTTCGCCGGTCACCTCGTAAATGGTCTCGACTGCGCTGCGTTCCTGTTCCGTTGCGACCTGGGTAGCAAGACCAAGTCTTCGTTTCAAAGCTTCGGCCTCTGCCGTGTCAATCTCCAGCTTGAGCTTGAGCGCATGGGTGAGGTCGTCCCCACCCGCGGGAATGATACGCACAAACTGAGGGACCCCGTCGATGGCGATGACCACACTTGCCGCGTTCGCTCCGACATCGATGAGCACTGTAGTGCCAGTCAGCTTCGGTCGGCTGATGAGAATCCGGCACAGCGCGAAGGGGATGAGGTCGACATTCAGCGGGTTGAGGCCGGCCTGTTGCGCAGCCTTCACATTGCCGAGCACCGCGTCCTTGATGGCGGCGATGAGCAGACCATGGGCCACGGGACCGCTGTCTGTCATGGATTCTGAGATTGGGTAGAAGTCGACCAGGGCCTCGCTGACCGGTACGGGAAGCATCTCTTGCACCTGGAACGGCAGAGCTTCTCGGATTTGTGCAAGAGACGCTCGGGGAACCGTTAGGTCACGAGCAAGCACGCGTTGGTTGCCCATCCCCAGCACTATGTTCTTGCTCTTGAAACCGCCAGTTGACCAGATGCGCTTGATGATGCCGCCGACGGTGTGTGCTTCAATCACCTCTCCTCGGCTGACCGCTCCCTCGGGCAGGGCGATTTCAAGAAAGCGCACGAGGGTCGGTTGCGACTTCGATCCAGCCACCTCGACAGCGCGCACCGACGTGCTCCCGATGTCGACTGCCACGATATTTCTTGCCATTCTTGCCCCGCTTCCCCCGCCCGCTGTGCGGGCTATGCCAATCCGAATAGTGTCAAATAACCAAGCGATATCGGCTCACCGACGAAGACGCCCAGCCACGCGCCTCCGAGCATCCACGGCCCAAACGGGATCCCGCTCTTGCGGTTCGCCTTTTTGAGCGCCAGCAACGCCACACTGAACAGCCCTCCGAGGAGGAATGCGCCGAACGCACCAACAATCAGCTGACTCCAGCCCAGGTAGCCGAGGAAAAGCCCGAGCACCCCCGCAAGCTTCACGTCGCCGTGGCCCATACCGCCGGGATAGGCGAACGCCAGGGCCGCGTAGGCGAGAAAGAGAACCGCCGACCCGATCGCGGCACGAACCAACGCACCCCAGTCCGAGCTGAGAGCGGACGCGCTTGCGAGAAACACTCCTCCGACGAGGAAGCTTGGCAGAACAATCCGATTGGGCAGAGTGTGAGTGTCGATGTCGATGAGCGCGAGTGCCACACTCACCGCCGCGAGGAAGAGGAACGCGATGAGCACGAGCCCCGCGGCGAGGAGGTGGGTGGGGCCGTCCGCACCAGCCGCAAATTCGCCCGGCCAGAACCTCAGCGTTACGAGACTGAAGAACACTGCAGTCCCCAACTCGACCAGGGGATATCGAACGGAAATCTTCGCCCGACAATCGCGACATTTTCCGCGCAGGGCGAGCCAGGAGATAACGGGAATGTTGTCGAGACCCCTGATTCCAGCCCCGCAAACGGGGCAGGTGCTTGGCGGTGACACGATTGACTTGCCCGCTGGCACCCTGAAGATGACGACGTTCAGAAAAGACCCGATCAGTGAGCCGAACGCACCGACGAAAATCGCGGTCACGCTAGCCGCCATCCAGATCACGATTCGAGATCACAGACCCAGGCTTTGGCAAAGACGGGGGCGAGGGACTGCAGGTGCCGGTGCTCAGATCGCAGCCCGCAATGCCAATCTGGGCAAATGTGAACTGTGGGTTGTTCTGAAGTACGCTCAACTGCCCAGCGTAAATCTGCCCGTTGAGGACGAACCCGTTCGCTGCCAGGAACGCGCACGGCGTGTAAATCATCGCCTGAATCGCATTTGTTGTCACGATTACGTTGCCGGCGGACAAGTTGTTCTTGGTGTTGAACGGCCCTTGATTCACACCACAAGTAGGTTGACTATCCTTCACTGTGTCTGGGGTGACAAACCAGAGCTTATGCACTGAGCTGTCCTTCGACTGGAATGTTAAGCCATTCACAGAGCTAAAGTCGAACTGGTTCGCAAAGATGACGACATCACTCGTGAGCGAGAACGTTTGGTTTTGGCCGACAATCGGACCAGTCGCGCACCCGAGCATATTCAATATCAAACCGCTACCTGACGGCGTGCCTCCGAGGTCTCCGGTACTCAACGTGCATGCTGCGGGCGTTATCAAAGTCGTAACTTGGAATGCTGCACCGCTTGAAGCCACCCAGTCAGTCGGGGTGTAAGCCACGTCCGTCCAGGGTGGCGCTGGTTTGATGGTGGTAGCCGACGGACAGCTGCCAACCTGGGGCGGTGTGTAAGGGCCGCCGCTTGCCGAGGAAAGGCACCCGCCGATGGTTCCAGTCCCGAGAACGGCCGCCCCCGACACGGAGGCGTCTCCGGTAATGCGGCAGTGGTTGGCCGAAAAAAGGAGATTTCCCCCTATCTGTACGCTGCCGTTGATAGTGGTGTTGGGTTTCGAGCACGTGAGGTCTCCGTGTTGGATGACCAAACCGCCGCTTTCTGAGAGGTCGAAGCTCGAGTTTGCATTGACATCACCACCGCGGTAGAGAACGATGGCGGGACCGCTTGGCTTTGGTCCGGGCGTCAGATAATTCAACGTTGCCTCCACGGTGCGCGTGTTACCGCCGGTCACGCCGGCCACCCCCATGGATTGAGCTTTCCCTGTGGAAACGATTTGCACCCGTGTTGTCGTCGAAGTGGGACATCCGGCCGTGAAACCGGACCCCGAATCGAATAGCACCGTGGCAGTGTAGACAAGCGAGCCCGAGGAGACATATTTCCCGGGCGTTGGCTGCGAAGCGCAATTTCCCAGGGTGTAAAGACCGGCCCTGGCCGCAGCGACGCCGGCGTCGGCGGCCGCATGGGACTGCATTGCGGCACGTGACGAGGTGCTCGAACCGAAGGCTCGCACGACGGAACTTGCGACCAGGGTGGTTAGGAGGAGCCCGACAACCATGACACCGAGCACGGCGACCAGAGCCGAACCGCGCTCATTCGCTGAATTTTTTTGTTCCCAAAGCCTCAGTAACATGCTGGAACCCCCGTAGATCCGGCCCGACTGATCGCCGAACTCGTGATAGAAACTGCCGGACGCGTACCCGCCATGCCGTTGAACGCAAGATTGAGTTGGGCGCCCGCAAAGCTGAAGATACCCGTGCCGCTTGCCGGCGCCACCCCGGTATCAAGCAACTGCCAGCTCGCGAGTTGAACCGCGGTTGGCGTCGAGGGGATCGTCGTCGGCGAGGTGGTGTAGCGAATGGTCCCGCCGCCCGCCGCCGAGTAGTACCAGGCCACACATACCCAGCTCATTGTCGCGCCGCCCCGGGCGGTTCGAGCGACTAGCAGTTGGTCCGTTCCCGTGGGAGTCGTGAGGCTGAAATCAGACGCGTTGCGAATGCCGCGCACCACAGACTCCGACGCGAGCTGAGCCGCTGTGGACGCCGATGTCACTGAGTTAACGGTTTTCGATGTGGACACCGTGCTCGCCAACATCGCGCCGACAATGCCGATAACGATTAGTAGCAGCAGGCTATAAATGAGCAGCTCCACTAGGGTGAAGCCCCGCTCGGAGTCGTGCTCGGTAGACGTAGTCATGTCATGGTCCCGTCACGAAGATCAGCGTATTTACGTTGGCGACCACGACGCTCGTGTCTGTACGAGTGACGCTCACAGAGACAGGAACAGTGATGGGATAGCCCAGAAGGGGGCAGGTTGCTCCCACGGTGCGGCTGATCTGAAGCACCACCCCCTGGGCGGTCGCGGTGGACGTGGCCGGCATGATGGCGCCGCAAAGGCTCTGAGAGCGAAGGAGTTCGACCTGTTGGTTCGCGAGTTGTGAAGCGGCGGCTACTGTCGCATTCGAGGCCGACAGCTTCAGACCCTGAACGAGAAGCGGCAGAACCGCCAAAGTGACGATAGCCAAAAGGAACATGGCAACGACGATCTCGATGAGACCGAAGCCGCGGTCGCCGCGGAACTGACGAGACCACCTGAAACTAAGGAGCTCAATCGCGTCCACAACTCTCCTGCCTTTCTTCTCACGCATCGGGTGACGGAGTATGTTCTCTGCCGGGGGGAGAGAGGCGTTGTGGGGTGCCCCGAAGGGGCACCCCACACGATACCGAGGATCGCGATCGTCGGCATTGCCTCAATCAGTTACGGGCAGGCACCGGCTCCAACTCCGCCAGATGATGTGACATTGTAAGTGTCTGTCGCGGCCACTCCACCAACCCGGATCCCGCTGATACAGAAAGCCGCCGAGGCGCTGGCAGGTGTCCCCGAGGCGGTCCCATACGCGATTGTGTTCGACGCTGTGACGGTGAAGCCGTAAGTACTGAGCACGGCCGTGGTCAGCGCTGGGCCGGCTGCGCTCGGGTTTGCGGTGAAGTAGGCAACTACCGCAGTCTTCGCGTTTGTCAGGTCCGACTGGACCGCCGAGTTCTTCGCATTGTTCTGGATACCCAGGTACACCGGGATGGCGATCGCGGCGAGGATGCCGATGATGATGACGACCACGAGAAGCTCGATCAGGGTGAAGCCCTTATCGCCATCTTTACGCAGTGCCACGAGTCGTGCGTCAAGCGCACGGTTAATGCGAATCATGATTTTCTTCCATTTCGTTGAGGAACTACTTGTTCGGGTGCAAGTCATCCCTGCCCCCCCTCTAGTGAGCGTATGGGTGCATCGCGTGGAAGACACGCCCCCGATCAGGGCACTTTTGCTAGTTTTACTACCCCAGTTAGAGGCACTCCGGCACCAAATAGGTGTTCGGGAGCGGGCATCGCGCGCGAGGTCGATTGCACGCCTTGTATGCGGACACCCGAATTTTGGCCCACCGTGCCCAGCCGACAGTTCGCCGGCAAGGCTGCCGGCCGACTACTTGATCAGCGTCGCGATGTTGAAGATCGGCAGGTATAGCGCCACGATCATGCCGCCGACGACGAC
>JANYEI010000009.1 GCA_025363205.1 Frigoribacterium sp. | reverse complement strand
ATTGTGGTCGCGATAGCGTTCAGCCTCGTCGGCCTGATCTTCATGCTCGCATTGGCGAGTTTCTACGCCGACCAGTTCATCGTGCCGGTGTTCGGCATCCTCACAAAAATCCTTTCCGTGCTGTCCTGGTTCGCCGGCACGGCACTATTCATCCTCTTCGAAGTCCGCGGGCGTTACGCGTTTTACTGGCCGTTGATTGGAATCGTCTCGATGTTCGCGTTCTACTATCTCGTGCTGTTCGTCGCATCGCGGGTCACCGCATGAGCTTGTCGTATGCATTGGCCGTGGACGTGGGCGGCACGAAGGTGGAGGCGGCCCTCGTCGATCCCGCCGGCGCGGTGCTCGCCAGCAGCCGGTTTAGAGCGCCCACCGGTGCGGATCGGGACTCCGACCAACTCGCCCGTTCCGTCGACGAAGTTGTCGCCCTCGCTGCCGCAGCCCTCCCGACCGGAGCGGCCCTTGTAGGTGCCGGCATTGGTTCCGCGGGGCCCGTCAACGAGGTTGAGGGGCGCGTCTCCCCCCTCAATCTCGCGGTCTGGCGGGACTATCCGCTGTGCGATCAGGTGGCCGCCGCGCTTCCCGACATTCCTATCGTTCTGCGCATGGACGGCATCTGTATCGCGCTCGCGGAACACTGGGTCGGCGCCGGTCGCGGCTATGACAACGTGATGGGCATGATCGTCTCCACCGGAATCGGGGGCGGCCTGGTGCTGCACGGCAACACGGTATCCGGCCCCACCGGAAACGCCGGTCACATCGGCCATGTCGAGGTTGCGGGTTTCGATGATCCCTGCCTGTGTGGCGGAATCGGATGCGTGGAGGCCATCGCTTCCGGACCCAAGACTGTGGCCTGGGCGCGCCGCCAGGGCTGGACAGGAACCACGGGAGAGGAGCTCGGAGCGAGCTTCCGCGCGGGCGATCCGATCGCCGCCGCGGCGATCGAGCGCTCCGGGCGCGCTATCGGGCAGGTCATCGCCTCCGCGACATCCCTCGTAGACCTCGAGATCGTAGCGATCGGCGGCGGTTTCTCCCAGGTGACCCCGGTCTTGTTCGACCATATGCGCACCGCGATCGCTACGCGCTGGCAGTTTGGCTTCGTCACCAAGGTGAAGGTGGTGCCCTCAGGGCTGTCAAGCGATGGTCCGCTCATCGGGGCTGCAGCCCTTATCCACCGCTCTAAGGTCGTCGGCTGACCCGGAGCGGGCGGCGCTAACCGGATGCGGACTGGTGCTGACTGGTGCTGACTGGTGCTGAGGCACGGTAGCGAGCGCTAGCGCTGGTACATCCTTCGGCAACCTCGGTTCGTGGACGTACCCCGATCGTGACTGGCGAGTAAGACAGCTTCGCGCGCCGCATCCCCGTGTACTTCTCGCCAGTGAGCGCGCATTTGGCGAGCGGCCCCGCACCCGGCCATCACAACGCACCTGACAGGCCAGCTCGCAGGGGTATCCACGAAGGTTCCCAACACGAGATCCCAGCAGGGCATCCAGCTCGCTACGCGCGCGGGCCGATCGGGGTAGTACGTGCCGGCACCCCGAGCAGTTCGCGCACCCGGGCCTCGTCGAGAGTCATCTGAGTGACCAACTCGCCAACGCTCGCAAATTTTTCCATGCCGCGGATGTATTCCACGAAGGCGATCTCAACAGTCTTACCGTAGAGATCGAGGTCTTCATCGAGCAGATGGGCCTCGATCTGCTTGTCGGGCACCCCGACGAAGGTGGGGTTGTTGCCGATCGACACCGCTGCAGGCATGGTGCGGCCGTCGACCGTCGCATAGGCCGCGTAGACCCCGTCGGCTGGCACGAAGCCCTCGACCGAGCGGGCGAGGTTGGCGGTGGGATACCCGAGCTCACGGCCACGACGCTCCCCCGGCACCACGATCCCGCGCACGGTCGCCAGGCGTTCGAGGAGGGTTGCAGCCTCGGCAACGCGTCCCTCGGCCAACAGGTTGCGGATCCAGGTGGAGGAGATCACCCGGTCACCGAGCGGACGGACGGCCTCGATCATCCGCACCTCGAAGCCGTGCAGGCGACCAAGGCGTTCGAGCAACTCGACAGTGCCGAGTCCGCGATGGCCGAAACGAAAGTCGGGTCCGACGAACACGAGCTTGGCGTGAAGGGCCGCGACCAGCACATCGGTCACGAAGTCTTCCGGTTCTTTGAGGCTGAACCCGTAGCTGAACTCGATCATCACGAGGGCATCGATGCCGGTCGTCTCGAGCACGGCGCGCTTCTGGTCGTTGCTCGTGAGGCTCTCCGGGCAGGAGCCCGGGTTCAGCAGGGCGAGCGGATGCCGGTCGAAGGTGAGCACCGTCGACACGAGCCCGGCCGCCGCGGCTTCCCGTCGCAGTCGTGCAATAACGCTGCGATGCCCGGAGTGGACCCCGTCAAACTTCCCTATCGTGACGGCGGAGGGGCCGAAGTCAACCGGCACGTCCTTGAGGGAGGGGTAGAACTTCATGCCGTCCGGTCCGGCTCGAGAGCTGCGGGGCGCCGCGCACGCAGGTAGAGCAGCCCGAGCACCGGAAGCACGAGCGGGATGAGCAGGTAGCCGAGCCCATAGGCTGACCAGACGGTCGCCTCCCGTCCGAACGGATTGATGCTGTGGAGCCCGAGCAGGCCAGGGGAGACGAGGCTGATAGTGCCAACCACGAGCACGCCGACGAGCTCGAATCCGATCGTGAGCCTCGCCACGCGATACCAGGTTGCTCCCGGTGCGACGAGGGCGATCGTTGCGACGATATAGACGACCGCAGACAGCGCGGAAAGAGAAAAGGCGAGCGGCGCTTCGGCGAACCGGTCGATGATCTGAAACACCGAACGCCCGGTGGCGGCGAGGGCGAGGATGCCGTAGACGGCCACGAGGACCCGTCCGATTCCGAGGGATCTGGCCCGCGCCGGGCGGGGGGAAGTGTTGGCAGCCATCATGTCAAGATTAGGCCACTTGGAAGACCCAGATTTGATACATGCGGTAGACCATCACCGCCACGGCGAGACAGACCACACCGAGTACGACCGTCGCCCACCGATTGCGCTCGAGGAGGGCCCAGAATCCGGCGAGCGGGGGGAGGAGGAGCGCCGACACGAGATAGATGTAGAACTCCGGAAGGCTGCCGCGGGGTGGATTTGCCACGAAGGGTGCCACGATCGCCACGACCAGCTGGGCAACGAGCAGAAGCTCGACGAGAAGTGTCGCCCCGAGCGAATAGTCGTTGGGCTGGCGACCGAGAAGGCCGAGCAGAAGGCAGAACAGCCCCGCAATCACGGCGACTCCGACCTGCAGCCAGGTGAACCACTCGATCATTTCTCTGCCGCCGGCTCGGTGAGCACGTCGGGCGCGAAGTTGACGATCGGCTTGCCGATCCCGTCGGTGAACTCCAGCAGGCCGACGAGACGGCCGTCGGGTGCGATCGCTGCCACGGGTCCCGTTGACCCCTCGGGGCGCTCGGCGACGAGACGTTTACCGTGCCCCAGGTTTACGGCCTGGTCGGCGTCGAGGGCGAACACCGGGAACAGCGCCGTGGCGATCACGGCCGGCGCAATCAGGGCGGCGGAGACGTCGAGAGACTCGAGCTCCGTGGCATCCGCGACGCTGAATGGCCCGATCATGCTGCGCCGCAGCGCTGTGAGGTGGCCACCCACACCGAGCGAGGCGCCGAGATCGCGCGCAATCGCTCGGATGTAGGTGCCGGAGCTGCAGCGCACCCGCACGTCGAGATCGTAAAAGCCCGCCTCACGCCGCGAACCGAAGACCTCGAGCGCGGAGACTGTCACAGATCGGGCGGCGAGTTCGACGGTCTCGCCGTCGCGCACGAGGGTGTACGCCCGTTTACCATCGACGCGGATGGCGCTCACACTGCTCGGAACCTGCCTGATCGCGCCGGTGAGAGGAACGAGAGCCGCCGAGACCGCGGCCGCGGTGAGCGCCTCGACCCGTCCGGGGTCGGCGACCTCGATCGGCTCGCCGTCGGCGTCGTCGGTGTTCGTGGCCGATCCGAGCCGGATGGTGGCGAAATACTCCTTGTCGAGTCCGACCAGGGAGGTGAGCAGCCGGGTCGAGTTGTTGATACCGAGTACGAGGAGGCCGGTCGCCATCGGGTCGAGGGTGCCGGCGTGACCCACTTTGCGGGTTCCGGCCCGCTTACGGGTGCGCGCTACGACGTCGTGACTGGTGATTCCCGCCGGCTTGTCGATGAGCAGGATGCCGCTGCGGCCGTGCGCTTCGCTCACGCTTCGGTCTCCCTCTTGAGCTCACGTTCGGGTTCGAGTTCTGGTTCGGTGCGGCTGCACATCAGATCAGGCCTCTCCGCGAAGACCGCCTGAGGAGCTCCCGTGAGCTCGGATCGCGGTCACAGTCATCCGTCATCCTCAGCCCCATCATCGTAGTGATCAGCATGCCACCCACGAGGAGGTTCGGCGATTCGTGCACGGCGAGGCCCCCTTCCTTGCGGAGAAAGCGATAAACGCGGATAGGCGATGAACGCGGAGAAGACCCCAGCGTCATCGGCGAGCGCCGCAGGTAAGGCCGCGAGCAGTGGATCATGCGCCCCCGATGCTGCTGGTAATCCACACTGGCATCGCTCGCTATGATCGCCAGATGAGGGTAGCGGTGATCGGTGCCGGGGCAATCGGCGGAACGATCGCCGCTCTTCTTGCACGAGCCGGCCACGAGGTGCAGGTTGTGGCGCGCGGCGAGCAACTGGCTGCCCTTCGGAGCACCGGACTTCAGCTCACCGGCGGCTGGGGGGAATTCACGGTGCTCCTCGACGCTGTCGATAGCCTCACCATCTGCCCCGACATCGCCTTTCTCACCACGAAGGCGCAGGATGCTCGGGTTGCCCTCCACGCGAACACGGAGCTCCTCATCGGCATCCCTGTGGTCGTCGTGCAGAACGGCCTGGAGGGAATCACCTCTGCCCGGCGGGCGGCACCTCGATCGGACATCGTCGGCGCGCTGGCCCTCTACGCAGCCTCGTACCTCTCCCCCGGCATCATCACCGTGACGACGACCGGGCCGACCTTCCTTGGCGGCCCGGCGCTTCCGGCGCTTTATGCCTCGAAGATCCTCGGGGCCGTAATGCCCGTTGAGCTCACCGACAACTTCGAGGGTGCCCAGTGGACGAAGCTCATCGTCAATCACGTCAACGGCCTCTCGGCCGCCACCGGCCTCAGCGTGCAGGAAGTGATCGGTGATCGGCAGCTGCGCGCCATCATGACCGAGACCATGCGCGAAGCCGTGCGCGTGGCGCGGGCGAGTGGCATCGAGTTTGCGCCACTGCAGGGGCTTTCCCACCGCACGCTGTCTGCGCTCGATCGACTGCCTGCCTCGGTCGGGCAATTACTCCCCCTGTTGATGAGGCGGCGGATGGGATCGCGGCCGAATCCGGGATCGACGCTCCAGAGCATCCGTCGCGGCCAGCCGACCGAGATCGACTACCTCAACGGGGCCGTCGTTCAGCGCGGCGACGCACTGGGAGTCCCAACGCCGGTGAGTACGGAGCTCGTGAAACTGGTGCACGAGGTTGAGCAGAGCGGCGAGTTCATCCCCGCCGCCACGGTGATCGAGCGCATGCGTCAGCCGCTCGGGCGTTAGCCCGACAGCACCCAGCAGCAGTCGGGCGCAGCAGCAGTCGGCTCAGCAGGAGTCGGCGAATATGCGCCGCGGATGATCGAAGTCGCTGTTGTCGATGATGCTCGAGGCCGCGGTGCGCGGGTTCACCTCGGACAGGTAGAGATCCTGTCCGCCCCGATAGCGCTCGACATTCTCCGTTGGACCGTCGCGGTCTAGCATCCGCTTTTCGGCAATTTCTCGCGTCACATCGAGCCATACAGAGTAGTTCCACAACCCGGCGAGCTCCGGACGGTTGAGGAAGATGCCGTCGAGCACAAGCATCGCGTCCTTCGGCCCGGTGCGCCACTTCGACTGCACGGGAAGGTCGCGCACGTGGTCGAACGCTGCAGTCACGAACGCTGTGCTCCCGCCCATGCGGAAGGGCTCGAGCAGAACGCGCCGAAACGTGGAGTAGTCGAAGGAATCCCGGTAGTAACCGTCTGCCGAGTCGGCTCCGCGTGCATGGCGTTCGGCTTGGGAGCGGTGGAAGTCGTCGATGGATGCCCGGAAAACCGAGCGTCCCGTCGCCGTGAGAGCGAAGGCGAGATCGTTGGCGAAGTGGGTCTTGCCCGCACCATCCATCCCGTCGATCGCGACGACGACACGGCCGCCCGCATACAGCGCGACAATCTCGGCGGCGAGTGCGTCAAGTGCGTCTTTTTTTTCGGGCTGCCATCTGGCCATGAGCTAACCCTACGCTGAGGTATTCCCCTGGAGCTGGGGTTCGTAGAGTGGACTGGTGAGTATCGCGAGCGCCGTCGCCGAGTGGTTCGTGGCCAACAGCCGGGACCTGCCCTGGCGGCGTGCGGGATTCAGCGCGTGGGGCACACTGGTGAGCGAGATCATGCTGCAGCAGACGCCGGTGGTGCGGGTGATCCCGCGGCTTGAAGAATGGCTGCGGCGATGGCCTGATCCTGCGGCCCTCGCCGCCGTACCCTCGGGAGAAGCCGTGCGGGCCTGGGACCGACTCGGCTACCCCCGACGTGCGCTTTACCTTCACGCCGCAGCCGTCGCCATTGTGGAGCGCCACGGTGGGGTCGTGCCTCGCGATGTTTCCGACCTGCTCGCCCTGCCGGGCATCGGCGACTACACCGCTCGTGCGGTAGCGGTGTTCGCCTACGGTGACCGGCATCCGGTGGTCGACACCAACGTTCGACGGGTGATCGCTCGCGCGATCGACGGTGATGCAGAGGCGGGACCGCCCTCGACGCGACGTGATCTGGCAGCCATGGACACCCTGCTGCCTGCCGACCTCGAGGGAGCGCGGCTCTTCAATGCCGGCGCGATGGAGCTGGGGGCCATCATCTGTACGGCCCGCTCCCCGCGCTGCAACGAGTGTCCGCTCGCTGCCGTCTGCGTGTGGCGAGCCACCGGCTACCCACCCTATTTGGGGCTGCGCAAGCCGATACAGAAGAAGTTCGACGGCTCGGACCGACAGGTACGCGGTCTTCTCCTTGCCGAGCTTCGGGCCTCGGATATTCCGGTGCAGGCATCGGAGCTCGACTTGGTGTGGGCGGATGTTTCGCAGCGCTCCCGGTGTCTTGCCGGCCTGCTCGCCGACGGGCTGGTCGTCGGGTCGGACGAAACCGGCTACGAATTGCCGACCTGACCCGCCCTTCACAATCTCAGCGCACAGGCGGACACTGGATGAGTGCCCGAGCTGCCCGAAGTCCACGCCCTCGTGACCGATCTCGGCTCCCGCCTCGGTGGTCGCATCATCGCCTCACTCGACATCGTGTCGTTCGCGGCAGTGAAGACCTTCGATCCCCAGCCTTCCGCTCTCGCCGCGGCGACGATCGATGGCGTGTCGCGGCATGGCAAATTCCTCGACATCACCTGTTCCACTGCGGCCGGTGGCGTTCTTCACGTGATCATCCACCTTGCCCGAGCGGGTTGGATCCACTGGCGCGACGGCCCACCTCTGGCGCCGAGCCGGCTCGGCGGTGGTCCACTGGCGGCGCGGCTCGTGTTGGACGATGGATCTGGCCTCGACATCACCGAGGCCGGGTCAAAAAAAAGTCTCGCACTTTATGTCGTGACCGACCCGGCGCTCGTGCCGGGTATTGCGCGGCTCGGGCCGGATCCCCTGCAACCGCAGTTCACCGAAGAGGTCTTCGCGGGCATCCTCGCGCGCTCCGGGCGGGCTCAGGCCAAGGGCGTGCTGCGCAACCAGTCGAACATCGCGGGAATCGGAAATGCTTACTCCGACGAAATTCTGCACACCGCGAAGATGTCGCCGTTTAAACCGGCGGCGATGACGGCGGATGAGACGGCTCGTCTTTACGCCGCTCTGCAATCGACGCTGCGTGAGGCGATTTCGCGGACGGGCGGGCTTACGGCATCACAGTTGAAGCGCGAGAAGAAATCTGGGCTTCAGGTACACGGACGCACGGGAGAAGCCTGCCCGGTCTGCGGCGACATCGTACGAGAGGTGATCTTCGCCGATTCGACCCTGCAGTACTGTCCGACCTGCCAGACCGGTGGCAAGAGACTGGCCGACCGGGTGCTGTCACGGCTGCTGAAGTAGCGCCCGCCCCTTCGCCTGCCCTTCCGTGACATCCGTTGTGCTCAGCTGGAAGTCGCTAGTCCTCGTCGTCGGCGATGACCCGCGGCTTGACGTAGGGATCTTCGTCGCCAGCATACTTCGCCGTGCTCCGCAGACCGCCGATCTCGCTGTCGCGGCTGGCCGCCTCGGCAAGGAGCGCCTCGATGTGCTTGGCGTTCTCTGGCACGGCGTCGGCGATGAACTCAAGCGACGGCGTGAGCCGGGCGGTGATGTTCTTGCCGACCTCACTGCGCAGCATCCCGGTTGCCGACTTGAGAGCCGCCGCGGAATCCGTGCGCTCCTCATCGGAGCCGTAGACGGTATAGAAGATCGAGGCGTGCTGCAGGTCTCCCGTCACCTTCACGTCGGTGATCGTCACGAATCCCAGCCGCGGGTCTTTGAGCCCGCGCTCGAGAGTCTTCGCGATGATCACCTTGATGCGGTCCGCCATCTTGGCGGCGCGAGCCGGATCAGCCATAATCTCTTCCTTCTGTCGTGCCTCACGGCTCGAGGTGTCCGGAGGAGGCGACCAGCTAAAGAGGCTTGCGGAGCTTGCGTAGCTCCGCCTCTGTGCTGGTTGCCTCCTCCGGAGGCCGTCGTCGAACTTAGACGCGGACCTTTTCCTTCATTTCAATCGTTTCGATCTCATCACCGATCTGGATGTCGTTGAACTTACCGAGACCGATACCAGCCTCGAAGTCCGTACGCACCTCGGTGACGTCGTCCTTGAAACGACGCAGCGACTCGATGGCCAGGTTGTCCCCGACCACGACGCCATCGCGAATAACACGGGCCTTCGCATTGCGAGTGATGGTTCCACTGCGCACGATGACACCGGCGACGTTTCCGAACTTGGAGGAACGGAAGATCTCGCGGATCTCGGCGACACCGGACTGCACCTCTTCGAACTCGGGCTTGAGCATTCCCTTGAGGGCGTTCTCCACGTCCTCGAGGGCCGCATAGATGACCGAGTAGAAGCGCACGTCAACGCCTTCACGAGCCGAACGCTCGCGCGCCTTCGTGTCGGGGCGCACATTGAACCCGATGATGATCGCATTGTCGATCGTCGCCAAGTTGACATCGCTCTCGGTGATCGCACCAACACCGCGGTGGATGATGCGCAACTGCACGCTGTCGTCCACCTCGATCTTGAGCAACGATTCCTCGAGTGCCTCGACGGCACCGGAGACGTCACCCTTGATGATGAGGTTGAGCGATTCGACCTTGCCGTCTTCGAGAGCCTTGGTGAAGTCCTCGAGGCTGATGCGCTTGCGGCTGCGGGCGAGCAGAGCATTACGCTCCGCTGCTTCGCGCTTTTCGGCGATCTGGCGGGCGGTGCGGTCATCGTCGGTGACGAGGAAGGTGTCACCGGCGCGGGGAACGGACGTGAGTCCGAGCACCGAGACCGGGCGGGCTGGCGTGGCGAATTCGACTGCCGTGCCGTTCTCGTCGAACATCGCACGAACACGTCCGTAGGCGGTCCCGGCGACGATCGCATCTCCGACCTCGAGAGTTCCCGACTGGATGAGCACGGTCGCGACCGCACCACGTCCCTTG
>JANYEI010000145.1 GCA_025363205.1 Frigoribacterium sp. | reverse complement strand
CTACAGCGCGGCCGTCGCGATTCTCGAAGACCTCGGCCTGAGCGAGGTGCGTGCGATCACCAATAATCCGGAAAAGCTTCGCCAGCTGCGCGCCCGCGGAATCATCGTGACGGAGCAGGTGCCACTCGTGGTGGGTGTCGGTGACTTCAACGAGCAGTACCTCGAGGTCAAGCGCGACCGCATGGGCCATATTCTTCCCAGTAACACCGAACTCGAACAGTCTGCGCGTGCCCACCAGCGCCTTCTGGAAACCCCGAAAGGACACCTCGCATGAGCGGCGACGGAGCACCAGAGATCATCACCGACGGCACCGGCCTCAAGGTCACCATTGTGGCCGGACGCTGGCATGAAGAAATCACCGACGGGCTTCTCGCCGGCGCGCGGCGTGTGCTCGCGGCATCCGGAGCAGAGGTGACGGAGGTGCGCGTACCCGGCAGCTTCGAGCTTCCCGTGGTGAGCAGGGCGGCCCTGGACGCGGGGGCGGATGCGGTGGTCGCGCTTGGCGTAATCATCCGAGGCGGTACCCCGCACTTCGAGTTCGTGTCGGATGCCGCGACCAGCGGCCTCACCCAGGTGGCGATCCTCACCGGAAAGCCTGTCGGCTTCGGCGTGCTCACCCTCGAGGACGAGCAGCAGGGACTCGATCGAGCGGGGCTCCCCGGATCGAAGGAAGACAAAGGCGCGGAAGCGGCCCAGGCGGCGCTCGCTACGGCGGTTGTTCTCCACCGCCTTGCCGGTTGATTCGACCGGGGGCGCCGAAAGGTAGGCTGACTTCGTGAGCAACCCATTCAAGATCCTGATTGTGATCGCCATCGTCATCGCGGTAGTGCTCGCTGCCGGGTTCACCTACGTCGTGTTCCTGAAGGATCCCGGTAAGGTCTCGCGCAGCCTCAGCAGCCATTCCGTAATCGATCCGGCCTGACGTGCGGCCGCCGGTGCGGCTCTTTGCGGCTGTCGGCGCTGTCGTGGTTGTGGCTCTCGTGGTGCTCATCGTCGCGCTGAATTCCGGCTCACGCCCAGAGCTCCCCCCGATCACCGGCATCCAATACAGCCAGTCAACGGCCGTTGCGGGTTTTTCTGAATCCAGGCACCGGACCTCGGACTCAGCACGCATCGCCGCGTTCACGGCGGTTGTCAAGAAGTACTCGATCGACGTAACTGACTTCGACCGGACTCTCAACGATGTCTGCACCGGCGGACTTGCGACTGCCGTCACCCTCGAATTCGCCGATTCGAAGACGGCAAAATTCCGCATCTACGACTGTGGGCGTATCGAACCGCGCGGCACTTTCGTGAGCGACACCTCTGCGCTGTTCGCCCGCTGGGCCACGGCCGACGGCGCGTAAAGCGCCAGGTCTGAACCTCCCGAATGGGGGGTCGCAGCGGCCGATCTTCGTGTATTCGAGACGCTAATCTGGCGACAAAGGAGCCAGACGAATGACTGCACCGACAGTGCCTGCCGCATTCATCCCATTCGCCGAGCCGCGACGGAAGGTATCTGCACGCTGGATCGCGTTGTTCGCCACGGCATGGCTGGGCATCTGGATGGCGCAGCTCACGCCGATCCAACTGCTGCTTCCCCTGCAGGTCGAAGAACTGTTGAAGACAAAAGACTGGGTGTCGAGCGTCGTCGCATTCGGCATCATCTCTGGCATCGCCGGCACCTGCGCTCTCATTGTCTACCCGCTTACCGGCGCTCTCTCCGACCGCACCACATCGCGCTTTGGACGCCGTCGACCATGGATCTTCGTTGGAACCCTTGTCTTCGCGATCGCGCTGTTCCTCCTCGGCGCGCAGACCTCGATCGTGGGGGTCGGCGTCTTCTGGTCGCTCGCGCTCAGCGGTTTCTGTGTCATTTCCGCAGCAGTGACGGCCACCATCTCCGACCAGGTGCCGGTCAACCAGCGCGGTTTCGTCTCGGGCTGGGTGTCGGCCCCGCAGGCCGTCGGCACCGTTCTCGGCCTCGTGCTCGTGCTCGCCCTCGTGCTCACGACCTTCGTCGGCTACACACTGATGGCGGTGCTTCTGATTGCTTTCGTGGTGCCCTTCGTTCTGTTCACCCCGGATGAGGTGTTGCCCCGGGTACTTCGTGCCCCGTTCACTTTCGCTAGCCTGCTGCGCGGCTTCTGGGTCAACCCGATCCGCTTCCCCGACTTTGGTTGGACCCTTCTCAGCCGCACGCTCGTCAACCTCGGCAACGCGCTCGGTACGACGTTGCTCCTCTACTTCCTCATGTACGGCCTCGGTCTCGGAAAGGCCGCCGAGGACGAGCTTCTCATTCTCACGATGATCTACCTCGTCTTCTTCATCGCCGCTGCGCTCGGCTTAGGAAAACTCAGCGACCGAATCGGCCAGCGCAAGATATTCGTCTATGCCGCGGCCTACCTGCAGGCTCTCGCCGCCCTGCTGCTCGCCTTCGCGCCCGCGCTTCCTGTCGCCCTGGCTGCGGCCGGCCTTCTCGGTCTGGGCTACGGATGCTTCATGGCCGTCGACCAGGCGCTCGCAACCCAAGTGCTTCCCGACTCGCACAACCGGGGTAAAGACCTCGGAATTATGAACATCGCGACGGCTGTGCCCCAAGCGTTTGCTCCGCTCCTTGGGGCATTCCTGGTCGCCGCCGTCGGGGGTTTCACCGGGCTCTTCGTCTGCTCGGCAATCGCGGCGACGCTCGGCGGCCTCGCCATCCTGCCAATCAAAAGCGTGCGGTAGCCCGTCCGCAGCATCCGCCTCCCCTCCGCCCCATCCACCCCTCCGCAGCATCCACCTCATCCACCTCCCGTTTTTGCGACCACCTCCGTGTTCGCACAGGAGGGTGGTCGTAAAAACGGGAGACGGTCGGCGGGATGGCCCCCGAACGCGGGGTAAGGTCGGAGACGGTCAATCTCGTCTCTAGGGAGCATTCGTCATGTCATCGCCTGCCGCCACCGCCTCTGCTCCCGCGAATCCTCGCTCCCGCGTGATCCTTGCGAGCCTGATCGGCACGTCGATCGAGTTCTACGACTTCTACGTCTACGCGACCGCTGCCGTGCTGGTCTTTCCCGCTCTGTTCTTTCCGGCGCAGTCACCAGCCAGCGGGCTGCTGAGTTCGTTCGCGGTCTTTGCCGCTGCTTTCATCGGTCGACCGATCGGGTCGATTCTCTTCGGCCATTTCGGCGACCGTATCGGCCGCAAGGGCACCCTTATTGCGTCATTGCTCACCATGGGCATCGCCACCTTCCTCATCGGCTGTCTGCCTTCGGCATCCACCCCCGGCTGGACCGTGCTCGCCCCGTTGCTTTTGGTGGTTTTCCGGTTCGCCCAGGGCATCGGCCTCGGTGGGGAGTGGAGCGGAGCCGCACTTCTTGCCACCGAGAATGCCCCGGTCGGAAAGCGCGCGATCTACGGCACCTTTCCCCAGCTGGGAGCGCCGATCGGCTTTATCATTGCCAACCTGCTTTTTCTCCTGCTGAACCTCACCCTGCCCGCTGACGCGTTCGCCGCCTGGGGCTGGCGCATCCCGTTCCTCGCCAGTGCCGTGCTCGTGATCGTCGGGCTGTACGTGAGATTCCGATTGGTCGAGGCGCCGGCCTTCACCCGGGTGATCGAGCAGGGTGCAGTGGCACGAGTACCGCTCGCCCTGGTGTTCAAGACCAGCTGGCGGCAACTCATCCTCGGCACGTTCATCATGCTCGCCACCTACGTGCTCTTTTATCTGATGACCACCTTCACGCTGGCCTTCGGCACCGCAGCGCGAACCTCAGCGGATGCCGCGGCGGCAGCGAGTGCGGCAGGCAAGCCGTTCAATCCGACGTCGTTCGTGGCCGGACTGGGCTACAGTCGCAACGAATTTTTGATCATGCTCATCGTCGGAGTCGTGTTCTTCGGAATCTTCACGCTCGTTTCCGGTCCGCTCGCGGAACGCTTCGGGCGGCGACGGATGCTCAGTGTGGTCACGATCGGCATCATCGTCTTCGGACTGCTGTTCGTGCCGCTTTCGGGCGGTGGCACCGTGGGAGTGATGGCCTGGCTCATCCTCGGCTTCTCCCTCATGGGTCTCACCTTCGGGCCGATGGGAGCCCAGTTGCCCGAGCTGTTCGCGACGAACGTGCGCTACACCGGCTCGGGCATCAGCTACAACTTCTCGAGCATCCTCGGTGCGGCGGTCGCGCCCTACATCGCGCTTGCGCTCTGGGCGCTGGCGGGCGGCAGCACGATCCTGGTCGGCGTCTACCTCTCGCTGGCGGCCGCGATCACCCTCGTGGCCCTTCGATTGAGCAGGGAAACTCGCGACAGCGACTTCACGACGATAGTGGAGTAGCCCGCCGCCGCATCCACCTCCACTTCCACCTCCCGTTTTTGCGACCACCTCCGGGTCAGTACACCGTGGTGGTCGCAAAAAGGGGAGGTGGACGGGCCGGAGGGGAGCAGACGTGAAGTGGACGGGCCAGAGGGGAGCAAAGGGGGTCAGTCGAGGAAGAGCGCGCGCAGCCGACGGGTCGTGAACACCAGCCCGACCGCGATCATCACCACGTAGTAGAGCACATGCCCGATCATCGCGACGCTCAAGGCTCCGGTCGTGAGACCCCGCACCAGCTCGACGCCGTGCCAGAGCGGGAGCACCTGGATCAGCCACTGAATCGCCTGCGGGTAGACACTCAACGGGTAAAACGTCGCCGAGAACAGGAACATGGGCAGCATTACGAAATTAATCCAGTCCATCTGCTGAAATGTCTTCATGTAGCTGGTGATTGCCATGCCGAGGCTCGCGAACCCGAAAGCGATGAGAAGCACCGCCGGGAGTGCGAGGATCGCCGTCCAGGAGCGGTTGAGCCCGAGCACCTGCATCACGATAAGGAATCCCGTTGCGTAGACCGCGCCGCGCAACAGGGCGAGGAAGATCTCGCCGAGCGCGACATCCAGCGGCCCAAGCGATGTCGCGAGCATTGCCTCGTAGAGCCTGGCATATTGCATCTTGAAGAACACGTTCCAGGTGGAGTCGAAAATCGCCCCGTTCATCGCCGAAACCGCGAGCAGTGCCGGCGCGATGAAAGCCGCGTAAGACACAGGCTGTCCGGTCGAGGTGGAGACCGAGCCGACCAGTGCGCCGAGGCCGATGCCAAGCGACAACAGGTAAAATACCGGTTCGAAAAATCCACTCAACACAATGAGCCAGCTGGAACTGCGCGTGGCGAGGAGTCCACGCGCAATGACCGACCGGGAATTGCCAGCGTAGAGCGAGCCGATGCCGCCGGCGCGGGGCTTTCGCACCGGACGCACGGGATGCATCGGAGCGAGGTCGGAGTTCGCACTCATTTGTTGAGCCTCCGGGCGACGACAACCTGCGTGCGCCGCCAGCCATAGACGCAGAGGCCGATCGGGTAGAGCACGTGTACGAGGGTCAACCAGCCGGGCTCGACCGCGCCATAGCTGACCACGCGACCCAGCTCCGTGCCGTGCCACAGCGGCGAGATCCACCCGATCCACCGCAGGAAAATGGGCATCTGGGTGAGCGGGAAGAAGGTGCCGGAGAAGAGGAAAAGCGGAATGACGATGAACCGCTGGATGAAAGCGGGCTGGCCGACATCCTGCTCCACTGTTGCGATGTAGCTCGCGATCACCAGACCGAAGGCCATGCCGGTGAGGATCGCTATCGGGATATCGAGCACACCGAGCGGGGAGGGCACCGCTCCGAACACCAGCATGACGAGGTAGTAGATCAGGGTGGTCGGTAGCAGCCGCGCGAGCACGGCGATGAAGATGCCGTTGACAATCTGGGCGCCCGAGATCGGTGCGGCATTCATCCCGAAGAAGATCGGATTCCATTTGAAGCCCATGAGAATCGGGTAGGTGCACTCCTCCACCGCCGCAGTGACCGCGGCCGAAGCGATCAGGGCGGGCGCGACGAAGACAAGGTAGCTCGTGCCGCCGAGTGCGTTCTGCCGGTCAACGAGAGTCGCGAGCCCAACCCCGAGTGCAAACAGGTACATGAAAGGGCTGCCGACCGCCGTGAACAGCAGGGTTTTGTAGTAGCTCCGAAAGCCACGAATGCGATGCTCGGCCACATACCAGGAACCATAGCGTCGCGGCTTAATCCCGGCGGCGATCGCCCGGGCCGAGGCGTTCTCGATGGCGACGGTCATTCGATCAGACTCCGCCCGGTGAGACGCAGGAACACGTCTTCGAGGCTCGAGCGGCGTACGAGGCTGGTAACGGGTGTGAAGCCATTCGCATGGATGCGGTCGAGGTCGCCGTCGCCGTCGTTGCTGTAAATGAGGATTCGGTCGGGAAGCACTTCGACGCGGTCGCCGATTCCGAACATCTGCGTGGCGACCGTGGCGTTGTTGTCCGAACCGAACCGCAGCTCGAGCACTTCGCGCGTCGAATAGGTGCGGATGAGATCCGCCGGGGATCCTTCGGCCATGATCGTGCCCTTGTCGACGACGACGATGCGGTCACAGAGCTGCTCCGCCTCATCCATATAGTGCGTGGTGAGCAGCAAAGTCGTGCCCTGCTCCTTGAGTCGAAACAGCCGATCCCAGAGGATGTGCCTGGCCTGCGGGTCGAGTCCCGTGGTCGGTTCGTCCAGCAAAAGCACCTTCGGGTCATTCATGAGGGACCGCGCGATGGTCAGGCGGCGCTTCATGCCCCCGGAGAGGTCGTCGACCTTGGATTTCCTGCGGTCGGAGAGTTGGGCGAACTCGAGAAGCTCGTCGGCTTTGGCCGCGCAGGCGGAGGTGCTGATGCCAAAGTAGCGCCCGTACACGATGAGGTTGTCGCGCACCCGCAAGTCCATGTCGAGGTTGTCCTGCTGCGGGACGACACCGAGCTGCGACCTGATTTCCGGGCCGTGCTCATTGGGATCAAGCCCCAGAATTTGCAGGGAGCCGCTCGTGCGCGTTGACACCGCGCCCACCATGCGCATCGTTGTCGACTTTCCGGCGCCGTTGGGACCGAGAAGACCGAAGGACTCTCCGGGCTCGACCTCAAAGGAAATGCCGTCGACAGCGGCGAACCCCTTGTACTTTTTGGTGAGGAGCTTGGCGGCGATGACAGGTGAAGGCACGGTATTCCACCCTATCCATTTCCGTTGAGATCCTACGAATACCGTCGATGATCTCCGCGGAGTGTCTCGTCATAACCCCACCGTGCCTAAGCTTGATTGTTCGCCTCGGCCACTCGAAAGACACCATGAGCACAAGCACTCCGTCCCCTCGATCTCGATCGTCCTTTTCCCGCGGAAAGCAGGATGAGGGGCCGCGCGCGAGCGTTCGTCAGCTGTTGCCGTATCTTCTCGAGCATAAAAGAGTGCTCGGGGTCGTGATCGGATTGAGCGTGCTCGGCGCCGGCACGTCGCTCGGCCAACCACTGCTCGTGAGCCAGGTGATCTCCCGCGTGCAAGCAAATCGTCCGCTCGGCGCGCTCGTCGTTTTACTCGTGGGCCTTGTGGTGATCTCTGCCCTGCTTTCCGGAGTGCAGCACTATCTGCTGCAGCGCACCGGAACCAGCGTTGTGCTCTCGGCCCGACGACAGCTGGTGCGGCGGATGCTGCGGCTCCCGATCAGCGAATTCGATACCCGACGCACTGGCGACCTGGTTTCCCGGGTGGGGTCGGACACCACGCTGCTCTACGCCGTTCTCACCCAGGGGCTCGTCGATGCGGTGGGCGGCGCGCTCATCTTCCTCGGCGCGCTCATCGCCATGCTCGTGATCGATCCGGTGCTTCTCGGGCTCACCGTGCTGGTGATCGCGGTCTCGGTGGTGACGGTAGTGCTGCTGTCTCGCCGGGTGCGTGTCGCCAGCCGCAAGCAACAGGAGAAGGTGGGGGATCTCGCCTCCTCCGTCGAGCGTGCACTCGGAGCCATCCGCACCGTCCGGGCCTCCAATGCCACCGATCGCGAGACGGCCGCAATAGAGAAGGATGCGAAGGGTGCCTGGGAGATGGGCATCCAGGTCGCAAAAATCTCGGCTCTCGTCGTGCCGATCGCCGGGATCGCGCTTCAGGTGTCGCTGCTCGTGGTTCTCGGCGTCGGCGGATTCCGGGTGGCAAGCGGCGCGATTACGATCGCGAACCTGGTGGCGTTCATCTTCTTCCTGTTCATGCTGATCATGCCGCTCGGCCAGGCCTTCGGCGCCATCACGTCGGTAAACCAGGCGCTCGGCGCGCTCGGGCGCATCCAGGAGATCGTGACTCTGCCGAGCGAGGCTGAGCTCGATGGAGCGATCGAGCCGGCGGCACCCGTGCCCTCTGATGCCGCCATCAGCTTCCACGATGTGGTCTTCACCTATCCGGACGCGGCGCGCGCTCCCCGGGCCACTGACGGCGCTGAGGATGTCGCGCGCAAAGATCTCACGGTGCTCCACGGTGTCTCCTTCGATGCTCCGCGCGGCCAGCGCACGGCCCTGGTTGGTCCGTCCGGTGCCGGCAAGAGCACGATTCTCGCGCTGATCGAGCGCTTCTACGATCCGACCTCGGGGATTGTGCGACTCGGCGGCGTCGACATCCGCGGCCTCGATCGCGAAGCGCTGCGGGCCCAAATCGGCTACGTGGAGCAAGATGCGCCGGTGCTTGCCGGTTCGCTTCGGGACAATCTCACACTCGGTGCGCCGCACGCGACCGATGAGGAGTGCATCCGGGTACTGCACGACGTGAATCTCACCGAGGTGCTCGAGCGCAATGAGAATGGGCTGGATGCCGCGGTCGGCGAAGAGGGTGTGATGCTCTCCGGCGGCGAACGCCAGCGTCTCGCCATCGCCCGCACTCTGCTCGCGGCGCCGCCCATCCTGCTCCTCGACGAATCGACCTCGTCGCTCGACGGTCTCAACGAGCAGCTGCTGCGCGAAGCGATCGATGCCGTCGCAGAGAATCGCACGCTGATCGTCATCGCACATCGGCTCTCCACTGTCGTCGACTCCGACCAGATCGTGGTGCTCGACCACGGACGGGTCGTCGGCACCGGCACCCACTCCGAGCTGGTCAAGAGCACTCCTCTATACCGCGAGCTGGCGAAGCACCAGCTGCTCGTCTGAGGTCGACCGGGTCACCCGCAGCTCCCGTTCCTCCGCGCGGCTCCGCCCCTCCCCGCGGCTCCGCCTCCGCGGCCATGAGTGACACTCGCGCCCGAATGTTTGGGAGCGGGTGTCACTCGCGGGCGCGCGGACCAGCCCGTGCGTGCGCGCGTTCGACTTCGCCTGATGGTTACGCGAGCGCCCACATCGCCACCGCTGCGGTGGCCGCCACATTGAGCGAATCGATTCCATGCGCCATCGGAATCTGCACAATGGTGTCGGCGCTGGCGAGCGCCTCCACCGTCAGGCCCTCTCCCTCCGCGCCGAGCACAAGCGCGAGTTTGTCGGGCGCCACGAAGTTACGCAGGCTCACGGCATCCGGGCTCAGGGCCAGCGCCGCGATCTGAAAGCCGGATGCCGTGAGTACCTGCCGTGCGCCCGGCCAGTCCCCGAGACGCGTCCATGGCACCTGGAGCACAGTGCCCATGGACACCCGGATGGCGCGCCGGTAGAACGGGTCGGAACAGCGGGGCGTCACGAAGACGGCATCCGCTCCGATGGCTGCGACCGAACGGAAGATTGCGCCGACGTTGGTTGGATCAGCCACGTTTTCGAGAATGATCACCCTCCTGGCCCCCTCCAATAGCGAAGCAACCGTCGGGAGCTCAGGACGATGCATCGCCGCGATCAGCCCGCGATGCAGAAGGTAACCGGTGAGCTCCTCGAGCAGCTCGCTCGGCCCGCAGAAGATGGGCACATCGCCTCCGACAAGTGCCCTTGCCTCATCAACGGTATTCCCGAGGGCGAGCACGGAGCGCGCACGGTGCCCGGCAGCGAGCGCACGCTGCAGTACCAGCGCCGACTCGGCGATATAGAGGCCATGCTCGGTGCCGCGGGCCTTCTTGAGCGCGACATCCGTCTGGTGCGAGTAGTCGGTGAGCCGGGGGTCAGACAGATCCGCGATCTCGACGACGGTCACGCGACGGTGTTGGGTGCCAGCACGTATTTCGTCTCGAGGTACTCGTCGATGCCGACGTCTCCGCCCTCGCGACCGAGCCCGGACTGCTTGACCCCGCCGAACGGCGCCGCCGCATTCGAGACGACTCCCACGTTGAGGCCCATCATGCCGGTCTGGATGCTGTCGATCAGTCGCAGCCCGCGGGCCAGGTCACGCGTAAAGGCGTAGCTCACCAAGCCGTACTGGGTGTCGTTGGCCTTAGCCACGGCATCCGCCTCGTCGGTGAAGGTCGTGATCGACAGCACCGGACCGAAGATCTCTTCACGCAGGATGTCGCTGCCTGGCGTCACGCCGGTGATCACGGTCGGCGCGTAGAAGGTGCCATCGCGGTCAACGGGAGACCCGCCGGTAAGCACTGTCGCGCCGCGGGAGACCGCGTCTTTCACCAGGTCGTCGGCTTTGGCGACCGCAGCGGCATTGATGAGCGGGCCGATCGCGACACCCTCTTCGGTACCTCGGCCGATTGTCAGTGCATTGACACGCGCGGTCACGCGTGCGGCAAAATCTTCAGCGATCGCCTCATGCACGATGAATCGGTTTGCCGCCGTGCAGGCCTGGCCGATGTTGCGGAACTTGGCGATCATCGCGCCGTCTACCGCGGCATCCAGATCGGCATCCTCGAATACCAGGAACGGCGCATTGCCGCCAAGCTCCATGGAGGTGCGCAACACGTTGTCAGCGGCCTGCTTGAGCAAGCGCACTCCGACGGGAGTTGACCCGGTGAAGCTCAGTTTGCGCAGCCGGGGGTCCGCAATAATCGGCCCGGAGACGTCACCGGAGGTCGAGGTGGTGATGACGTTGAGCACGCCCTTTGGCAAGCCAGCCTCTTCGAGGAGTTGCGCGAAGTAGAGGGTGGTGAGTGGCGTGAGCTCGGCCGGCTTCACCACCGCCGTGCAGCCCGCGGCTAACGCTGGGGCGATCTTGCGCGTCGCCATCGCGAGCGGAAAGTTCCACGGCGTGATGAGGAAGCACGGCCCCACCGGGAAGCGCGTGACGAACATGCGCCCGGTACCTTCCGGGTTTACGCCGTAGTGACCCCCGATGCGCACAGCCTCTTCGCTGAACCAGCGCAGGAACTCACCGCCGTACGTGACTTCGCCGCGTGCCTCCGCGAGTGGCTTACCCATCTCGAGAGTCATCAGCATGGCGAATTCGTCGGCCCGCTCCTGCAGCAGGTCGAAGGCACCGCGCAGGATTTCGCCGCGCACCCGCGGAGCGGTGGACCCCCACGACTCCTGGGCCGCGGCAGCGGCATCCATCGCCCGTGCGCCGTCTGCGACGGACGCGTCAGCGATGGTCTTGATCACCAAACCGGTCGAGGGATCCACCACCTCGATCGCTCGGCCGGAGGTGGATTCCACCCACTCCCCTCCGATGAAGAGTCGGTCGGGCACGCGGGAAAGAAGTTCGGATTCAGAGAGTGCACTCATGCGATCCAGTCTAGTTTTAGCTTGACCTTTCGACCTGCACTCCCGCGGCAGCCAGCTGCTCGAGTGCAAGAGCACTCGACACCGGTGCGACCCCCGCGACGAGATCGTCGAGAACCCGCACCATCCGCCCGGTCGCCACCGCATCGAGGGCGGACGCCAGCACGCAGTAGTCCGTGGCGATGCCGACGACATCAATCTCCTCGACGCCCAGATCGACGAGTCTCTGCGTCAGCGGCTCGCCCTCATCCGTCACACCCTCGAAGATCGAGTACGCCGGGCGGCCCTGGCCCTTACGCACACCGACCGTCACCGCCGAAGTGTTGAGCGACGCATGATAGTCGGCACCGATCGTGCCTGCCACGCAGTGCACCGGCCAGGTGGTGACGAAGTCCGGGGCGTTCGTCGTCGCGAAGTGACCACCGTTGTCATTGTCGGCATCATGCCAATCGCGCGAGGCAAATACCTGGTCATAGCGATGCGGATGCTCCGCCAGATACCGCGTGATGCCCGCGGCGACCGCCTCGCCACCCTCGACCCCGAGCGCGCCACCCTCGGTGAAGTCGTTCTGCACGTCGATGATGAAGAGGGCGCGGATCACAGGCATCAGTTGTTCGACAGGTTGTTGCCACAGGTGAAGATGGCGGTGGTGATGGTGTCAAGGGCAGGAATCGTGCGGCTGTTGACCGCCCCGAGAGCGTAAAACGCGAACGACAGCGTCGTGCCGTCGCTGGCGTGCACCACACCCGCAAGGGAATTTTCGGACTTGATCCAGCCGGTCTTCGCGTTGACGGCTCCGCGAGCGACCGCGTTTGCCCCGGTGAAGCGGCTCGCGAGTGTGCCGGTCTTGCCGGAAATCGGCAGGGCGTCGTAAATGACGTTGAGGTTCTGCTTGCCGCCGACCACTTTGGCCATCAACCGGGCCACGAACGCGGCGGGCACGACGTTGTTGCCGCTGAGGCCCGAGCCATCCCGGACGCCAACGCCCGTCGTCGTGAGTCCGTACTTGGCCAGTGCGGCCGGGATCACCTTGGCGAGAGAGGCAGAGGACCCATTGTTGCCCGCGACCTTCGAGGTCTGGCGTGCGAGGTATTCTCCCAGGGTGTTATCCGACACGGGCAACATATAGGCCACGAGGGCGCTCACCGGTTGCGACTTCACTTCGCCGAGCAATGTCGCGCCCGCCGGTGCGGTGCCGGTGGTCACGTGCGCCGCCCCGGAGATGCCGAGCTCCGCAGCGAAGGCCGCACCCGCAGCCGCGATCGGATCGCTGCTCCGCGGGCTGTTCTGTGCCTGGGGGTTTGCTCGCCCGCCGTCGACGGTGAGGGCGGTGACTACCGGCTGGGAGCCCTCGGACTGTTCGATGCGATCCCAGCTCGGATCCCAGTTGTCGGTCGGGTCCCAGTAGGTCGAATCGAGCACGATATCGGTGATCGGCACGGAGCTCTTGGCTTTCGCCTGGAGGGCGAGATCACTGAGTTTCGGAGCGCCGCGATACACGCTTTCCTGGCCGGCGCCGAGAGCACTGAGCGTGGGATCTCCGCCACCGACCAGCACGACAGTGCCGGGAGTCGATCCCTCGTAGACCTTCGTGGAGATCTGATAGTCGGGGCCGAGCACGGTAAGGGCAGCGGCCGCCGTCAGTGTCTTCAGCACGCTCGCGGTAGGAGATGGCGTCGCTCCGTTGCGATCGAACAGCACCTCGCCGGTGGAGGTGTTGATTACGGTGCCTTGGAAGGTGAGCAGGTTCGGATCTGAGGCGGGCCCCGCGACCGAACAGGTGCGCAGGCGGGCGGCGGCGGCGATCGCGGCAGGTACCGGCCGGGTGGGCGTCGGCGAGGGCGTCGCGCTCGAGTTCGCCGCGGAACTCACAACGGAGGCATCCGCTTTCGAGGCTCCAACAGCGGCACCGGCACCGATCGCCCCTGTCGCCAGAAGCACGAAAACCACGCCGAGCGCCGAGAACAGCCAGGTATTCGGATGCTTTGCGACCAGTGCAAAGATGCCTCCGCGAGCGGAAGGCGCGGTTTCGAACCCGGATCCTCCTGCTAGAGCGTTCGTCGCGAGCAACGTGGTCTCCTGCTCGGCTGCCGGGAACACCGACGTGGCCTCGGCCGCGGGAAGCACCGAAGTAACCTCGTCCACGGATCCCGACAGAGCGAGTTCGCGAGCTTCCCGTCGGGTCATTGGCTGCGCCGGCTGCGCCGGCTGCGGCACATTCAGGGGGTTGATCGGGGGCTCTGCGGCCTGCGGATCTTGCGGGTCACTCACCTCCCCATAATAACCGGAGCTCATTCTGCGGGGTACGAGAGCTCGATCTGGGCGCGTACAGCGTCGAGAGTCTCCATGATGCGCACACTCTCCCTGGCCGGAAGGATCGCCGGCGAGCGGTCATCCTCTCGAATTCGGCGCTCGAACTCCCACGCCTGAAACTGCATACCGCGGTGCGAAACATCGTTCTCAAAGCGCTCGATTACCCTGTTGCGGTCGTCGAACACCGTGAAAGTCGTGGGCGAATACCAGACGGCGTCTACCGCGATCCGCCCGCCCGTGCCGAGGATCGAGGCGGTGTTCGGACCCTGCGTATCGAGCGCCGAATGGAGCACGGCCTGGCGGCCATCCTCAAATCCGAGCAGGATGGCCGTCTGCCGATCGACCCCGGTCGCCGTCTTCGCCGCGATCGCGCGCACCGTTTCGGGCGTGCCGAACAGGTCGAAGGCGAACGACACCGGGTAGATGGCGAGGTCGAGCAGCGCACCGCCACCGAGGGTCGGATTATTGATGCGGTGCAGGGGGTCCTTCGGCAGGTTCTGATTGTGGTCAGCAATAAGGGTGCGCACATCACCAAGGGTCCCGGCGGCGATGATCTCGCGGATGCGCAGCATATGAGGCAGAAAGCGTGTCCACATCGCTTCCATCACCACGAGTCCATGCGCCTCACCCGCCTCGACGACCGCGAGCGCCTGGCCAGCAGTGAGGGTGAAGGCCTTCTCGATCAGCACGTGTTTGCCCGCTCGCAGCGCGAGTAGAGCATTCTCCGCGTGGAACGGATGCGGCGTCGAAATGTAGATCGCGTCGACCCCGGGGTCGGCCACGAGCGCCTCGTAACTGCCATGGGCCGTACGGATGCCGAACTCGGCTGCGAAGGCATCCGCTGTGTCCTGCGAGCGCGAGCCGACCGCGGCCACCGTGAAGCCACAGCCGAGAAGATCGGCAGTCTGGGTGTGAGCGATGAAGCCGGTGCCGAGGATGCCCCAGCGGATCGGTGCGGTCGGGCTGGTCGCCCCGGCGATCACAGGAGAAGTCATGAAACGAGAATCTAGCAGGGCCTCAGCATCCGCCCCAGCGGGCCGCAGCCCGGGCGAATCCGGGGTTTTCGCTGGGCACTCCCCCGTGGGTCATCGCAAAGTAGATGCAGACGCCCGCAGTGCTGGTAACGGACGGGCGGTAGAGCGAAGCGCGATGCGAGAGAGAGTCCCACCACTTCTGCGCGACCGTGGCGCCGCTGTTGCCCGATCCACCCGCCAGGTTGCCATCGCATCCCTTGGCCGGCACGGCATCCGAGTAGTAGACGCCGTTGGCGTCGGGAGCGAGGCTTCTCACGCCTGTGTGGCCCCAGGTGTTTCCGGGGTTCGTGCTCGGGTCCTCTGCCATCCAGTAGAGGCGCTGCTCCATGCAGGAGTCGTAGCGGAAGTTTCCGGAGGCGATGGGCTGGAGACAGTTGGCGGCGCGGATCGAGTTGAGGGCGGCTGAGAATGACTGGATGTCACCGCTGGTCGTTCCGCCGATGCCCGATTCGCTTCCACCGGGCGCGCTTCCACCCCCACCCCCGTTGCCCGGGCAGGACGTTCCGGCCGCGGCGGCCGCCGAACTGCGGTCTGCCGTGCTCCCGCCTGCGCTGCTGGCGCCTCCACGATTGGGTGTCCTGCTGCTCGCGCCTCCGCGACTGGCAGGATTACCGGCGGCGGGCGGGTCGGCCGGACTGGCGACCACGACAGGGATCGGCACGGGCTTTTGGCCGAGGTGCTCGGTGTCGACGGTGAGATGGGCCGTGGTGGCCGCGCGGGACTTCGCGAGCTGACCGCGATGGGAGGCGATTGACGTTTCGGTCGGAGGCGCCGTCGCGGGAGCATCAATCGACGAGGCGTAGCGCGGACCGTTAAATCCGGCTGCGGAGGCGTAGGAGGCGCCTCCGGTCAGTGCCGGTCCACTGCCACCGATGAACGGTAAAAGCAGTGTGAGTACGGCAGTCAGTACCGTCGTAAGAAGAGCAAATCGCTTCATGTCAGATTCCCCCGAATCCCAGTGAGGCCAGCGTCCCCGCGCCGAACCTCTGTTCAACGCTACGCTCCGTGCGCTGCTCCCACAACCAATCACAAGGGCAACCTCCCCAAGTCGCCCCGAAGTGGGGGCGTTTCGTTGCGGTCATGCGCCCTCGTCGAGGGGACAGAATGCACGTTTCTCCCCCTCTGCGGGGTACATTCCTCGGGCGCTTTCCTCTCGGCAACCTTCAAAACTACTGAGAGAACTGCCGGTCACGACCGGCGAGTGTATCTTCACAGACGCGTGCCGACTCTTTTCGTCGGGTTTCGCCGGGGTCCGGCATCGTGTGGTTACTGTGCCGGGCCCCCTTTTTCCTGAACCCATGCGGTCGCACGCACGCATCTCGACACGGGAGCTGTTGCATAGGCGTTTAACCTTTCCGATCGTCGCCAGCGTCGTCACCACGAGGTCATCGTCGTCGCGAGCGTGAGGCAAAACACGCTTCCCACATCCCGCTGTCGTCTATGGTTAGTTTACAACAAGTAACTATATGGCGCTCAACGACGAGGCCTTGGCATGGAGGCAATCGTGGGGCAGAAGACCGTAAAGACTCGAACCGGGATGTTCAACAAGGACCACCCGAACTACAAATGGATCGCGCTGAGCAACACGACCCTCGGCATCCTGATGGCGACCATCAACGGGTCGATCGTGCTCATCTCGCTGCCGGCCATCTTCACCGGCATCAAGCTCAATCCGCTCGAACCCGGCAACGTGAGCTACCTGCTCTGGATGCTCACCGGCTACATCCTCGTAACTGCCGTGCTCGTCGTGAGCTTCGGCCGACTCGGCGACCTCTACGGCAGGGTCAAGATCTACAACCTCGGTTTCGTCATCTTCACGATCTCCGCAATCTTCCTGGTCTTCGACCCCTTCAGCGGCGGAGAGGGAGCCCTCTGGTTGATCGGATGGCGCGTGGTGCAGGCCGTCGGGGGGTCGATGCTGTTCGCCAACTCCACCGCCATCCTCACCGATGCCTTCCCGATCGAACGCCGTGGCTTCGCGCTCGGCATTAACCAGGTCGCTGGCATCGCTGGCACCTTCCTCGGGCTGATCGTGGGCGGCGTGCTCGCCGAACTGGATTGGCACGCCGTCTTCATCGTGAGCGTTCCCTTTGGCATCCTCGGCACGATCTGGTCGTACAAATCGCTGCATGAGGTCGGTACCCGGGCCACCGGAAAGGTCGATTGGCCGGGCAATATCGTCTTCGCGATCGGACTCGTGGCGCTTCTCACCGGCATCACCTACGGCATCCAGCCTTATGGCGACTCGTCCACCGGCTGGCTCAACCCCTGGGTGCTCACCGGCATCATCGGCGGAATCGCGTTTCTTATCGGGTTCGTCTTCCTCGAGTTGCACACCGCGGACCCGATGTTCAACATGCGGCTGTTCCGCATCCGCGCCTTTGGCTGGGGTAACTTCGCCGGCCTCCTCGCCTCGATCAGCCGCGGGGGACTGCAGTTCATGCTGATCATCTGGCTGCAGGGAATCTGGTTACCGCTGCACGGCTATTCCTATGAGAGCACGCCGCTCTGGGCGGGAATCTACCTGTTGCCGCTCACCATCGGGTTCCTCGTGTCCGGTCCGGTATCCGGATCGCTGTCCGACCGGTTCGGCGCCCGAGCCTTCGCGACCGGCGGACTGTTGGTGGTCGCGGCGACTTTCATCGCACTGCTGCTCATTCCGGTGGACTTCCCGTACTGGCTGTTCGCACTGATCACCTTCCTCAACGGCGTGGGATCGGGCCTGTTCGCAGCTCCCAACCGCACCGCGATCATGAACAGCGTGCCCGCGAACCAGCGCGGCGCGGCATCCGGGATGACCGGCACGTTCCAGAACGCGGGGAACTCTCTCTCGATCGGTATCTTTTTCTCGCTGATGATCGCCGGCCTCGCCTCGACCCTTCCCCACGCCCTTCGCTCGGGGCTGACGGCGCACGGCGTGAGTGCGACCGTCGCCAACCAGGTGGCCGCAACGCCTCCGGTGGGCAGCCTTTTCGCGGCCTTCCTGGGCTACAACCCGATCGAGTCCATCCTCGGGCCGACCGGTGTGCTGAATTCGCTGTCGTCATCGAACGCGGCGGCGCTTACCGGCAAGACCTTCTTCCCGCAGCTGATCGCCGAACCGTTCCACGCCGGCCTCGTGATCGTCTTCATCGCCGCGGCCGCGATGTCGGTGATCGGAGCGATCGCGTCCCTCACCGCCGGGGGCAAGTACATCCACGTCGAGGAGGAGCCGGTCAGTGCGGAGGTCCCGCAGGGGGCCGCCGCTACGATGAGCACCGTCTAGATCGTTAATCGCTGGCCGGATGCGAAAGAGAGTGGCACCATCGATCGACTCCTCACCGATTCCGCAGGGCGACTCGCATTCGTGATCGGCCAGCTCACGCGTCGACTCCGGTCGGCGCGTGGCGGGCTCAGTCACAGCCTGCTGTCGACGCTCGTGTCCGTGGCCAAACACGGACCGTTGCGCCTCGCCGACCTGGCGCAGGCCGAGCTCGTTTCCGCCCCAAGCATCACCCGGCTCGTCGCGGAGCTCGAGGGTAAAGCACTGGTCTCGCGCACTCCCGATCCGGCAGACGGTCGCGCCTCGCTGATCCAGGTGACGAATGCCGGACTCGAAGCCGTGCAGGTGGCTCGGCGGGTTCGCCAACAGATGGTCGCCGAACTGCTGGGGCCGCTCTCGGCCGACGAGGTGGCCTCGATCGAGGCGGCGCTCCCGGCTCTCGAACGGCTGATCGAACCGCGCTGACCGGTGTGGCGCCACTTGCACCACTGCTTTGGGTGGTCACGCTCGGGAGCGACCCCAGCAGCGACCTCGGCATTGACCTCCGCATCGCCTCCCCCGTCGCGACCAAAAGTGCCACGCGCGTCGAAAAGTTCGGGCGCGCGTGGCACTTTTGGGCGCGGAGATAAGAACCTCCGACGGCGGACCGATAGATCGCGCCACATTCGATGCCCATCCCCAATTGAGTCGTCGGGCATCCGCATTTCTCCTGTGCGATAATCTGCGTATGAATGCAGATATGCGATGTGGGGGAACGGAACCCGACAGTCAATACGTCGAACTGGCTGTCGAAGTGTTCGCCATGCTCGCCGACGCCACCCGAGTACGCATCATCCTCGCGTTGGGTGGCGAAGAGTTGTCTGTCAATGAGTTAGCGGACATCGTGGAAAAAACGCCTGCCGCGGTCTCCCAGCACCTTGCGAAACTTCGGCTTGCGCGTTTTGTGACCAGCCGCCAGGAGGGTACGCGTGTGTTCTACCAACTCGCAAACGAGCACGCGAAGCAGCTGGTGACTGACGCGATCTTCCAGGCCGAGCACTCGCTCAGCAATGATCCCCCGCACCACCATCACAAGATTGACCGTGCCGTCATTCCCGGGCAACGCGTCCCTCGCCTCGACTCATCCGTCCCCTCGATTTAACGGAGATCCACTCGTGAACGCGACCCCTCCCCCTCGTTCCCCTGCCGACGAGCCGCACGCTCACGCTCATGTCGATGACCACCATCATCCCCACTCTGACGGCCATGGCCACGAGCACGAGCACAGCCATGGGCACGATCACGCCGAAGAACAGGGGCACTCTCACCCGACCGGTCTCAAAGGATTCTTTTACGGTCTATTCGTGCCGCACTCCCACGACGCAGCAGACTCCATCGACGACGCCTTGGAAGCGAGCAAGGAAGGCGTGCGTGCCCTCAAAATCAGCCTCTTCATCCTGCTCGGAACCAGCGTTCTCCAACTCGCTGTGGTCCTCGCCAGCGGCTCAGTGGCACTTCTTGCCGACACCATTCACAACTTTTCCGACGCCCTGACCGCTGTACCTCTCTGGATCGCGTTCGTGTTGGGACGCCGCGTTGCAACCCGCCGCTATACCTTTGGCTTCGGCCGAGCGGAAGACCTGGCGGGACTCTTTATCGTCGCGGTCGTCGCCCTGTCTGCGGTTCTGGCGGCATGGCAGTCCATCAACCGGCTCCTCAACCCGCAGCCACTCCACAATCTGTGGTGGGTTCTCGCTGCCGGAATCGTCGGTTTCATCGGAAATGAAGCGGTCGCAATATACCGAATCCGTGTCGGCCAGAGGATCGGATCGGCCGCTCTGGTTGCCGACGGCGTGCACGCGCGCACTGACGGCTTCACCTCTCTCGCTGTGGTTGTCGGCGCAATCGGTGTCATGCTCGGCTTCCCGCTCGCGGATCCGATTGTCGGACTCCTTATCTCGGTGGCGATCATCTTCTTGCTCTGGGGCACGGTGCGAAGCATCGGTGGACGGCTGATGGATGCGATCGAGCCAGAGCTTGTCGCTCGGGCCGAGTCCGCTCTCTCGGCAACCCCGGGGGTTCTTGGCGTTTCGAGGTTGCAGCTGCGGTGGGTCGGGCATCGACTCCAGGGCGCAGCGGTAGTCACCGTCGCGGACACAGCCCTCTCGCAATCCGAAAGTATCGTTCACGAGGCCGAACATCGAATCGGTCAAGCGCTACCGAACCTCGACGACATGGCTATCCGCGCGGTGACCGTCGCTCGTGTTTCCGGGTTGCATTCGCACTCAGACTGAGAACCCGCGCCCTACCCTGTGGGCCATCCTGCGGGAATACCGAATTACGCCTCCCTGCAGAGCGCGATAATGGGTTCCAGAGTTGGAGGGATATCACCCTTCACACCCTGAAAGGATTCGGATGGCCGCACTAACCAGCATCCCCAGTCCCCCTTCCGTGTGGTCACAGTTCACACTCGGGCCGCTGACGGTTCACACCTACGCCCTCTGCATTCTCGTCGGCATCATCGCCGCGGTGGTCATCACACAACGGAGACTCACCACTCGTGGCGCCCAATCCGGGGTCGTGCTCGACATCATCATTTGGGCCGTGCCCATCGGGATCGTCGGTGCCCGGTTCTACCACGTGTTCACTCACATCGGTGATTACTTCTTCTCGGGCGCCAACCTCTGGAAAGTCTTCGCGATCTGGGACGGAGGCAACGCGCTGTATGGGTCGCTGCTTGGCGGCGCCATTGGGGCATACATCGGCTGCCGCCGACACGGGATCCGCTTCTGGTCGTTCGCGGACGCGCTCGCCCCGGCGATGCTCGTCGCCCAGTCCCTCGGGAGGTTCGGCAACTACTTCAACCACGAACTCTTCGGATTACCGACCACCCTTCCCTGGGGTCTGCAGATCGAATCCACGAATGCGAAATTTCCCCCCGGGCTCGCTGCAGGCACACTGTTCCATCCACTGTTCCTCTACGAAATTATCTGGAACCTGATCGGCGTCGCGGTGATCCTCTTCCTGGAACGCAGGCTGATGCTGCGCTGGGGCCGCGCATTCGGTCTTTACCTCATCTGGTACGGACTGGGGCGCAGCTGGCTCGAGGCGATCCGCATCGACCCGACGAGCGACGGCTTGCTCGGCATCCCGGCCAACGTGTGGGCCTCACTCGTGGCCATTGCCCTCGGAATTACGCTCTTCGTCGTACAGACCCGCCGACACCCCGGGCCCGAGACTTCGGTCTTCAGGGACGGATGGATTCCGCGGGAGCAGCCGCCGTTGGATGGTCAGCGAGAACCGGCCATAGGTCTCTCAAAGGACACCACCCGAGGACTTTAGACCAGCTTGCCCCGCTCACGCTGCGTGGCGAATGGAAACTCACCACCGTGTCACCATCCCATCCCTGGAGCTGGGAAATGGCGGGACCGCGAGTCTGTGCCGTCAGTTCGTCACCAGGATTCGCCAGCTCGCACCATAGTCAGAGCTGGCCACGATTCCACGCTGGTCGGCGACTACCAGCGTCGATGTCGCCCCAACGGAGAGGGCCAGAGCATCCGCCGTTCCCGTGACCGCTCCCGTTGCCTGCCAGGGTGTATTGGCTGACTTCTTCCAGACGATCCCCGCCGCATCGATTCCGACGAGCTGCGGCTGGGCGGCGGATCCGGCGGCGGCGATCAGGTAGAGCGCTGGCGCGTCGGGACTGAGCTCGAAGGATGCCGCATAGTCATGGCTGACCTTCAGTCCATCGCTCGTCGTCGCATAGATCGTTCCGGGGAGAGCGGGGTCGGCCGCCATATCCCGCATCGCAAGAGCGGCGCCCGACGTCCATGTGGATCCCCCATCCCGGCTCACCCGAATGACAGCGTCCGCGCTGTCAAAACCGTAGATTGTGGTCGGGCCCTGGCCGGAATGACTGATCTCCAGATCGTGAAAATCAGTTGTGCCCTTCAGCGAGACTGCATCCCAACTCTTTCCCTGATCGGTACTGGATACGAGCCCCAGATTGGCATCCGAGGAAACGGTGGGATCGGGATGCCCGGACGCGTACATGCGCTCACCATCGATGGCAAATCCCATGTTGTCCTGGCGCAGCCCGGCGATGGGGCCACCGAGAGCTGCGGACTCCTTCGGTGACCTGAGCGAACCGGAAACGGTGTAAAGCCCGGTATGCGTGGCGACATAGACCGCATCCGAGGTCTCGTCGAAGCCCACGCCGTGAACGTGGCCGAAGCGTGACGCTGATGCCCCAGGTGGGGCTTGTGATGTCACGGTCGAACCTTTGGCGCAGCCGGCGAGAAATGTAAGCAGGAGGAGTCCTGTGGCGATTGCCCTACCGCGCACGGCGGCACGGGCGAACCTGGGTATTTTCACGAACCGACCTTCCCCTCGACGGACGACGGGGCATTAGAGCGAAGCGAGAATGTCGCTCATTTTTGTGATCTCTGTGGTCTGGGTTGAGATGATATTTTTCGCCAGCGTCACAGCGTCGGCGTTCTTCCCAGAGTCGACTTCTGTCTTCGCCATGACGAGCGCACTCTTGTGGTGAACCGTCATCTGGGTGAGGAACAGCTTGCTTGCCGCGAGCCCCGTCGAGCTCTTCAAATCATTCATATCCGCGTCAGACATCATCGAGCCGCCCATATCCATTCCCGACATGCTGTCTGACTTCTGGCCCCAATCGGACAACCAGGACTTCATCTGCTTGATCTCGGGGCCCTGCGCGGCTTTGATTTCTTCTGCGAGAGTGACAACACGCGGGTCGATGTCGCTCTTGTCCAGGAGCATTTGCGACATTTCTACGGCTTGCTGGTGGTGGCCCGCCATATCGGTTGCGAAGCTGACATCTGCTTTATTGAACGAAGCAGACGCGCTCGAGGATGAGCCGGACGTGCTCGGTGTCGTCGCGGTGGAGCAGGCGCTCACCGTGATGACGCTGCCGACGATAGCGGCAATAACGAGAATCTTTCGTGGGGTGTACATAAGGAATCCAATCAGAAGAAAAAAATGAGACAACGGAGTCGCTGCTGGTGAAGCGACTTACCTGACTCCCGAATTCGGGAGGGCAACCGAGTGTCTGATCAGGTTCTGCTGATGGAGAGCATATTAAGTGAGGCGGTGGTCGGTAGGACGAACTGTGAACTGACGATGCGAGGAACACGCACCACTGTGCGGATGCCAGACAACAGCCGGGACGGCAGCTTGCCCGACAGTAGACCGGTGAGGGCAACCAGCAAGCTGAGAGCACAGACCATGCCGAGCAGCAGGCAATTCATCGCACACATCCCGGTGCATCCCCCTGCCGTAACCACCCCCGCAGAGAGGATGAGCGCTGAAGCGACCGCAAGCGGGGCGCTATCATCCGAGCCGGCCATCATCTGCATGTGGCTGCCCAGCCCCGACGCCAGCTCGGAGTGGGAAGCGTGGCTGGTCTGAGGATTCGCCCCCGCCGAAAGCGCGTGCATGCCGATGAGTCCCAGCAGGATGGCGGCGATTGTGAGCGATGCCAGAAGCAGTCGCCTCAGGGATGTGGTCGCGAAGAGACGCCCGATGACGCTCACTCTCTCGACCATTGTCACTCCCACTGTCACTCCCACGACATCATGCACTGTCTGCTTACCCGATTTCGCCCCACGATAGCCCACCGTCTTGAGAGATCGTCTCCGTCAGCGGGCACCCGGCTTTGGCTTGTTCACGACCGGTGAGACCGAAGTAGAGCCGCTGGCACGCTTGCCCGAAAGCGACGCAACCGCAGGCTGTTCGTCACCACAAACACGGATGAGAACGCCATTGCGGCGCCCGCGATCACGGGGTTCAGGAGTCCGAGCATGGCAATGGGGATGGCGGCAACGTTGTAGGCGAAGGCCCAGAACAAATTGCCCTTGATCGTTCCGAGGGTGCTCCGGGAGAGGCGGATCGCGTCGACGACAGCGAGAAGGTCGCCCCTTAGCACGGTCACGTCGCTCGCAGCGATCGCGGCATCCGTTCCCGTGCCCATCGCGATGCCGAGGTCGGCTGCGGCGAGAGCGGCGGCGTCGTTCACGCCATCGCCGACCATCGCCACGACCCGGCCCTCGGCCTGAAGCGCCCGGATCACCTTGAGCTTGCCCTGTGGTGTGACCCCCGAGCGCACGTCGGCGATGCCTACTTCTGCTCCGACGGCGGCGGCGGCTCCCGCATTGTCTCCCGTGAGCAACACCGGTGCCAGACCGAGTGAGGTGAATCGTGTCACGGCCTCCGCGCTGGTCGGCTTTACGGTATCACTAACGACGATTGCCCCACGAAGCTCCCCGTCCACAGCGACGATGAGCACCGTGCGGCCGGCCGATTCTGCCGCGTCAACGTCGGCCTGCAGCTGCTGCGCAAGGGGCAGGCTCCAATTCTCCGCCAGCCAGGAGGCTCGTCCGACTATCACTGCGCTTCCGCCGACAACGGCCTGGACGCCAAACCCTGCGGTCGCGACGAAGGATTCTGCGGTGGCAATGTTCACCCCGGCAGCGTTCACCCCGGCAGCAGAGACGATGGCGCGACCGACCGGATGCTCCGAGCCAAGCTCAGCGGAGGCGGCACTTCTTAACAGGGACTCGTTGGTCTCCCCGCCCAGCGGGAGTACCGAGACCACCGTCATCTCACCGGTGGTCACGGTTCCTGTCTTGTCGAGCACGATTGTGTCGACACGGCGGGTCTGCTCGAGCACCTGCGGACCGCGGATGAGGATCCCGAGCTGCGATCCACGACCGGTACCCACGAGCAGTGCGGTGGGCGTGGCCAGACCGAGGGCACACGGGCACGCAACAATCAGGGTGGCGATGGCTGCGGTGAAAGCGGCCTCGATCGACCCATCCAACACGAGCCAACCAACAAAGGTGAGGGCTGCAAGTGCGAAGACGATCGGCACGAAAACAGCCGATACCCGGTCGGCGAGCCGCTGGGCTTCGGCCTTTCCGGTCTGGGCCTCTTCGACAAGGCGGCCAAGGCGCGCGAGTTCGGTCTCAGATCCGATGCGCGTGACCTCGACGACGAGTCGACCGCCCACATTCACCGTCGCACCGACCACGCGATCTCCGACAGCCACCTCTACCGGTACGGACTCTCCGGTGAGCATGCTTCGGTCCACCGCCGAGGCCCCCTCTACGACCAGACCGTCCGTTGCGACCTTCTCGCCGGGACGGCTGACGAACCGGTCGCCGATCGCAAGCGTTGACACGGCGACACGAGTCTCAACACCGTTGGTCAACAAAATCGCCTCCTTCGCTCCCAGCTCAAGCAGGGCTCGCAGCGCCGCGCCGGATTCCCGCTTGGCGCGAGCTTCGACGTACCGGCCGGCGAGGAGGAAAATGGTCACCGCACTCGCAACCTCGAGGTAGATCTCACTCGCGCCGGATCCGCGCATCGAAATGAAGCTGAAGCTCATCCGCATGCCGGGCTCCCCGGCTGTTCCGAAGAACAGCGCATAGAGCGACCAGCCGAAGGCAGCAAGAACTCCGACGCTGACGAGAGTGTCCATGGTCGTGGCCCCGTGCCGGGCGTTGACCCAGGCAGCCCGGTGGAACGGCAGCGCTCCCCAGACCGCGACCGGAGCAGCGAGGGTGAGCGCGAGCCACTGCCAGTTGGTGAATTGGAGCGCGGGAATCATCGACAGGAGCGCCACCGGGATCCCGAGCGCGGCAGAGATGAGGAGCCTGGTACGCAGGACGATAACCTCATCGGGTTTCGACGTGGGAGTGCCGAGGCCCGGTGCCTCTGGCGGCAACGGTGCGGTCGCGGTGTAGCCCGCCGATGCAACGGTCGCAATCAGAGCCTGGATGTCGAGACCGCTCGAACTCTTGACGCGAGCTTTTTCCGTCGCGTAGTTCACGGTCGCCTCTACGCCATCGAGCCGGTTCAATTTGCGTTCGATGCGGGTTGCGCAGGACGCGCAGGTCATCCCACCGATCTCTAGTTCGACATCGGTCTCGGCCATTGCTATGCCGTGACCAGCGAATATCCGGCTTCGATGATTGCGGCGCGGACATCGCCGACCGGCACCGGCTGGGAGCTGACAACCATGACGCGGGAGGTGCCGCCCGCGTGCAGATCCACGCTCACACTCTCAACCCCGTGCACCGCGGAGAGCTCCTCGGTGACACTCGCAACGCAGTGACGGCAGGTCATGCCTTCGACCAGGTAATGCTCGCGGACTGTGCCTTCCGTCTTCACCTCTCCCGCATCGGAGTGGGCTGCGCTGTGATCGTCGGTGCCGCAGCTGCAGGCGTGGTTCTTGTCGATCAGACCGAGGTCAGTCGTTGAGGGGGTGGAGTTGCACATGGCGATTCTCTTTTCTGAGTGGTTGGTTGGACCTGGCGGATTCGACGTCAGGATCGCACGAGGCGCGCGATTGCTGCGGAGGCTTCCCGGATCTTGTCGTCTGCGACAGAGCCCCCTTCACGCGCGGCCTCCGCGACGCAGTGCGCGAGATGATCATCGAGCAGCGCGAGAGCGACGTTTTCGAGCGCCTTCGTCGCGGCGGAAACCTGCGTGAGGATATCAATGCAGTAGCTGTCGGAATCGACCATGCGCTGGATTCCTCGTACCTGGCCTTCAGCACGCCGAAGCCGCTTGAGCAGATCGTCTTTATTTGCGGTGTACCCCACCATGTTCGAGCCTTTCCCTTATACCCCCATAGGGTATCACATGAGACGGCCTTGGCGCGGGGTGATGGGGCAAAGCGGGAGGCCCTTTTCCGGTCGCGGACCCTAGGCGAGAGGGGCAGCGTAGGTGCGAAATTCGCTCCTGTTGGTGTGGATTTTCCATAACGACTCCGCCAGAGCCTCCGGCTCGTGCGAGGGCTCTCCTGCGCCGATCCCTTGCGGGATTATCAGCTGAGCAACGTGAATTCCCTCGGGGGCGAGGGCGTCATGCAGCAGCTGCGCGTAGGCGCTCTCTCCCGCGAAGGCGATCGAGGTTCCGGTGACGGTGGCACCGGGGCGCACGGCACTGGCCCCGTTAATGAAGAGGAGGGTTCCTCGACCGAGCGAGCGCATGCCGGGAATCACCTGGTGTGCGGCGGTGACGGGTCCGTAAATCGAGAATTCCACCGGACCAACGAGGTCCGCGGCGACGGTTTCCAGAACCGGCCGCATGAACTCCTTGGCCGGCAGGGGGCTGTACTGAAGCACCTCGATCGGGCCGAGCTGCTCCGCCGCCTGGGTAAGAGCGCCAGTCAAGGACTCAGCATCTCGAACGTTCGCGATGAACCCTTTCGCGCCGATTCCTTCCGCAGTGAGGGTTGCGGCGAGGTCGTCGACACGGGTTTGATTACGGGCGATCAGAGCAACGGTGAAGCCTTCGCGCCCGAAGCGGCGTGCAACGGCAAGGCCCAATCCCTTACCGGCTCCGATAATTGCGATGGTGGTCATTTTCTCTCCTCTTATTTGCCGCCGTACGTCGATTTGTTCGACGCACACCGGGACAATCGGGTCCACCGCCGGTGGACTATCTCTATAAAACGCTCCTTCTGTAGCTCAACGGGGCAGGGATCGGAGAATTCCCCTCCCGGCGATAACCCCTCCCGACCATCGCCGTCTCTCGAGCCGCCAAGGGGGTGGGGGAGATGCATCAGGAACTTGACGTGCGGCGTTTGAACACCGATCAAAACACGGGTGGTGTATCGTCGTGCGTTATCGCATATTTATTCTAAAAAAGCATGGTTATTCAAATATTGAGACGCCGTCCCTCCTGCCAATTCGATGTCAACAAAAGAATTGCTGCGCCTCGACTTTTGAAGCTGAAGAAACATCCGAGAAGGGTTAGTGAATTTATGAGCACTGCGCTGGACAAATATGCCGAGATGAAACCCAACTGGGATTATCCGGTGATCATCGAATCCCACATCAATGGAATTCGAACAAAAGAGATGAACCCGAATACACCGATTTCTTACGAAGAGATCGCGGAAGATGCGATTCGCTGTTGGGAAGCCGGAGCCGGAGCCATCCACGCGCACAACACGAGCTTCGACCTGATGGGCGACGATGCCTACAAGGACTACATGCGCACGTGGGACACCGTGTTGAGTAAGCACCCGAACATCACCTGGTACCCCACTACGTGCAACAACCTCCGGCTCAAAGGCGATGAAAACGGACTCCAGCATGTTCCTCCGTTGGTGAAAAACGCAAACGTGCGGATCGCCTGCGTCGACACGGGGCTGACGCTTTTTGCGACGGAGGCGGATGCCGAGGGTTACCTTGCCGGACCCGAATTTGGCTTCAATTATGCACGGGTGGCAAGCCAGATCAGGATGCTTCGTGAGCTGGACGCTCCCATGGTTTTCGGCGTCTACGAGCCGGGTCACCTTCGCCACGCCATGCACTACGTGAACAACGGTCTTTCCACACCGGGCTCGATGTGGGATTTCTATCTCATTGGCGACTACGGACTGACGGCGCAAGACCCCATCGCCACAAACGGGATGAAACCCAGCCTCGAAAGCCTGTATTACTATCTGCACATGATCGAAGAGGCTGAGGTCAAACACCCCTGGTACATCTCGATCTGGGGGCAGGGCGCGCTCGACGACACGGCGATCTTGCGCAGGGCCATTGAACTCGGTGGTCACATCAAAACCGGGTTGGAGCTTTTCTACGACCCCGCGCGTAACCCCACCAATCTCGAGTTGCTGCAACAGGCACAGGAGATCGCCCGCGAAGTGGGCCGGCCCATCGCTACCCAGGAACAAGCAAAGGCGCTCTACAACATCGGCTAGATGGTCACAAAAACGTGCACGGGAACGGCCCTCTGGCGGGCCGTCCCCCAGCGAGCCGCGGACTTTCCAGTGGAGCCGCCTGTCAGAATCGAACTGACGACCTTCTCATTACGAGTGAGATGCTCTACCAACTGAGCTAAGGCGGCGTGCACACGATTTCTCGTGGGCAACGCGTGAAAGCTTAGCCGATCAGGCCGCGTGCACCGGCGCGAGGATACGGCCAAGCTCGTCAAAGGAATCCTTGAGGCTATCGCCAAGCGAGATCCCACCCTCTTTGTCTGCCCAGCGCACCCACGCGTGCTTCATCGCACCGAACGCCACGTTCGTGATGAGGCGGGAGCGGCTGTGGAGCAGGTCGGAAACCGCGGCGAGGGCCGGGTCATCCGCTCTCAAACGCAGCGCGACGATCTCGCGCACACGATCCTCGAATTCCCGCATCGCCGCCATGCGCATCGCGAAAAGTTGGGGGTAGTCCTTGAGCAGACTGCGCCGCTTGAGCATCAGCTCCGTGTCGTTGGAAGTGCCCTCGGTAGCGGCGGCGAGGAGTGCGCCGAGTCCTTCGAACACGGTGCCGTCGGAGGCATTCACGTAGGCGGAAATGGCATCCGCGGTGGGAGGTTCGGGTGTCGCGCCGATGAGCGCGGACTCCTTGGACGCGAAATAGTTGAAAAAGGTGCGCGGAGAGATGTCGGCGACTCGACTGATCTCGTCGACGGTCACTTTGTCGAGGCCCTTCTCGGCGACGAGGGTGATTGCCGCCATCTCGATCGCCCGAGCAGTAGCGAGACGTTTACGTTCACGGAGTCCCGCGTTCGCGTGATCGAGAGTCATGCTGCCATTCTTGCACTCTCTGCAATTATATCCAAACCATGGCCGCGCGTCATCCGGTGCAATCCGGGTCTTTCTTCGGCACGGTGCCGGATACGAAATACCGATCGACCGTGTTGTCGATGCACGGGATGCCGCGGTTGTAGGCCGTGTGACCCTCTCCGTGACGGGTGACGAGGTGCGCGCTCGTCAGTTGCTTCGACAGTGCGACACCCCACTGGTACGGGGTCGCCGGGTCCCCTGTTGAGGAGAGGATGAGAATCGGCGCGGCGCCGACACCGGTCACTTTGGCCGGCGCCTCGCGGTTCTGGAACGGCCAGTTCTCACAGGTGACATCGCCGATCACCTTTGAGCGCGTGAGGGTGGGCGCGGCCTGAATCAACCGAGCGTTCTCACTTGCGATCACAGCCGGATCGGTCACGGTCGGATAGTCCAGGCATCCGATCGCGATGAACGCCTCCAGGGAATTGTCCTTGTAGCTGCCGTCGGCATTGCGGCCGTTGTAGGAGTCGGCGAGCACGAACGCGGTACCGGTGGTGCCCTTCCTGATCTCGCCGAACATGTCGCTGAGATATGGCCACGACGATTTGTCATAGAGCGCGGAATTGATGGCAGTGTCGAGCAGGTTCTGGTCGAGCACCCGACCGTCGGGGGCATTGATCGGAGTGACAGTGAGCCGGTCGTAGAGCGCGGAAATCTTCGCGAGGCTGTCGTCTACCGACCCCGGAAAGGGACAGCCCTTCGTCGACGGGCAGTTTGCAAGGTAGGCCTTGAGAGCGTCTTCGAACCCGGTGGACTGCGTGAGGTTGATGTCGAAGATCGACAGTGTCGAATCGGTGGAACCGTCGAGCACCACGTGGCCGACCTTCTTCGCGAAGCGATCGGCGTAGTACATGCCGATGTCGCTGCCATAGGAGTAACCGAGGTAGTTGAGTTTCGTATCCCCCACGACGGCGCGCAGCATATCGAGATCGTGCACGGTGCTCTGCGTGTCGATAAATTCGAGGGCCGGGCCGGTGTTCTTGAGGCACGATGCCGCGAAGGCCTTCGACTGGTCGGTCACCTCGGTGACCCAGGCCGGACTGTTCACCGGATTCTTGGCCACCCCGTAGATGAACCCGTCGAGTTTCTTATCGTCGTAGCAGGTGACGGGTGTTGACCGGCCAACTCCGCGCGGGTCCCAGCCGATCACGTCGTAGCTCTTCTGCAGGGTCTTCGACGCCGCATAATTCAGATTGTCGTGCACAAGATCGTAGCCGGATGCCCCTGGGCCGCCCGGGTTCACGAACAACGAGCCCAGCCGTGTGCCGGTGGCGGATGCCCGAGTCAGGGCGAGCGTGATATCCGTCGCCTTCGAGGGGTTACGCCAGTCCATCGGCGCGTTCGCCGTGGCACACTGCTGGCTCTTCCCGCAATTCTTCCAGCTGAGCACCTGGTGATAGTAGGGGGCCACCGCGGCCGGCACACTCTCGCCGGTGGGCTGTGAGCTGTGTTCCACGCTCGGGAAGAGCTCGGTGGTGCACCCGCTGAGTAGCAGGATGCCCGCGCTCGCGATGGCGATCATGGCGAGGCGCACCGGGCGCCGGGTCAACACTGCGGATCTTGCTTCGGCACGGTTCCGGAGACGAAGAAGTCGTCGACGGCGTTATTCACACAGGGGTTGGACTTGTTGTAGGCCGTGTGACCTTCGCCTCGATAGGTGATGAGATGGCCGTTCTGCAGTTGCTTCGCGAGCGCTTTCGCCCACACATACGGCGTCGCCGGGTCGTTGGTGGTTCCCACCACGAGGATCGGCGCCGAGCCATTCGCCGCGATCGACCCGCGCGTGCGGGTGGGCTGGAACGGCCAGGAGGCACATGAGGTGTCGTAGGCGAGCTGGGCACCGAGGGTCGGCGCGAGGGAGGCGAGCTTCGCCGCATCCGCCCTCAAGTTCGCGTCCGTGCTGGATTCGGCTGCGTAGTCGAGACAATTGATGCCGATGAACGCCTCGGTCGAGTTGTCTTTGTAGGTGCCGTCTGCGGTGCGCCCGTAATAGCTGTCGGCGAGCTGGAACGCCACCGAGGGGTCGCCCCGCATCACCGTGGTGAATAGCTGCGTGAGGTACGGCCAGTTGGTCTTGTTGTAGAGAGGAAAGATGATCGCATTGAACATCGCACTGCTCGAAAGCAAGCGGCCATCCTTCGCGCGCAGCGGACTCGCGTTGAGGCTGTCGAGCAACGAACGGATCTCGGCCATCGCGGCCGTGCTCGATCCGCTGAACGGGCAGCCCTTGCCGGTCTCACAATTCTTGATGTAGGCCCGGAGGGCGCTCTCGAAGCCCTGCGCCTGGGTGGCTCCCACTTCGAAGCTGGTGGTCGCCGGGTCGAGGGCGCCGTCGAGCACGAGGTGACCGGTCTTCTTCGGGAAGAGTTCGGCATAGGTCGCGCCGAGAAGCGTGCCGTACGAGTAGCCGAGGTAGTTGAGCTTCTTGTCGCCGAGAGTCGCCCGCAACAGGTCGAGGTCACGGGCGGCGCTGTTGGTGTCGACAAACCCCAGGAGGTCGCCGGTGTACTTGAGGCAGGCCGCCCCGAACGCGGTGTTGTTGGTGCGCTGGTCGGCGATCCAGGCATCCGAACCGAAGGGGTTGGGCGAAACGCCAAAGAGGAACTTGTCCATTTCGGCGGGGTTTTGGTAGCACTTCACCGCCGAGGACTTGTTTACCCCGCGCGGATCAAAGCCCACGATGTCGTAGTTCTGCTGCAGCTTCGCATCGACCGCATAGCCGAGGCTGTCGCGGATGAAGTCGTAGCCCGACCCTCCCGGACCGCCGGGGTTGACGAGCAGCGAGCCAAGCGCCGTGCCGGTAGCGGTCTTGCGAATGAGCGCGAGATCGATCGATTTGGTGGCTGGATTCTTCCAGTCCATCGGCGCCTTCACCGTTGCGCACTGGAAGTCACCGCCCTCGCAGGACTTCCACTTCAGCACCTGGCTGTAAAACGGCTGGAGGTCGGCGTCGACCTTTTCACTCGTCGGCGTCGACCTGGTGGCGGCAGTCTTTGGCAGAAACGACGTGACACAGCCGGTGAGCGGAAGGATGATGGCGAGAGCGGCCGCGACCAATACGGTGCGGGTGGTGCGGGTGGTGCGCGTGGTCATGGACATCCTCAGCGGGCGGTGGAGATCAGCATGGCTTCGAGGGCGAGAGCCGGAGCCACGTTGCCGTCGATGCGCGTGCGGGCGGTGGCGATGGCGTCCATCGTGGCGAGGGTCTCGGCGGCCGTCGAGGCCGCACTCGCGCTCGTGAGTTGGGAGAGGATCGCGAGATTGATCGGCTCGGTGCGGGCGTCGAGCTGCAGCAGCAGGATGTCGCGGTACAGGGAGAGGAGATCCACCATGATGCGGTCGATGCCATCACGCAGGCTGCGCGTCGCCCGCCGCTTCTGGTCATCCTCGAGAGTGCGCAACTGTGCGCGGAGAGCCGGCGGGATGGTGCCGCCCGGCTCGATCCCCAGCGATCGCAGCGCGCTTTCGCGCTCCACGGCGTCGCGTTCCTCGGTGATTGCCTTAGCATCCTCGCCGGCGAGCTCGAGCAGTTTCGCTGCGGCGATCACCGCCCCCGACACGGTGTGGATGCCGAGAGCGATCTCGATGGTCTGCTGGCGCCGACGCCGGGCATCCTCGTTCGTTGCGAGGCGGTGGGCCATGCCGATGTGGCTCTGCGACTCGCGGGCCGCGCGCGTAGCGGTGGCGATGTCCACGCCATTGCGCAGTGCGATCAGCCCGGCGACCTCCGCGACATCCGGAACGCGCAATCGCACAGTGCGCACACGGGAGCGGATGGTGGGAAGCAGGTCTGCTTCGCTCGGCGCGCAGAGAATCCAGACTGTTCGCGGCGGCGGCTCTTCGAGAGCTTTGAGCAGCACGTTGGAGGTGCGCTCCTGCATGCGGTCCGCGTCTTCGATCACGATTACGCGGTACCGGCTCACCGATGGAGAGAAGTTCGAGCTCGAGACCAACCGGCGCACGTCATCCATCTTGATGATCACGCCCTCGGTGCTGAGCACGGCGAGATCGGGATGCGTGCGGGCTGCGACCTGGCGCCGGGTGGCTTCGTCGCCGTCGGGGTTTCCGGTGCCGCCGGTGGCCGCGGGGCTGAGGAGTGCCGTCGCGAACGCATAGGCGAGGTTCGATCGACCAGACCCGGGCGGCCCGGTGATGAGCCAGGAGTGGGTCATCGCCGAATCTCCGATCGGAGAGTTGCCGAGCGTCGAGTCAGCTGCCGCCGCGCGGAAGATCGCGATCGCCTCCGACTGGCCGGTCAATTCATCCCACACGGTCATCCGTCAAGCCTAAGCGGAGCGGCTGACCCGACCTGCCCCCGCGGCATGCGGGAGTCCAGACTGCACAGTTCGGTGGGCACAGCTCGGCTTGCACAGTTCCGCGTGCACAGTTCCGCGAGGCAGTTCCTCGGGGCAGGCGAGACAAACGCGAGAGTGCTACAAGAGACTGGTCACGCGGGCGCGGATGTGTGCGGCGATCGACTCGATCGAATCGATGGCCGGGAGCACGAGAAAGCGGTCAGGTTCCGCCGCCGCGAGCGCGAGGAATCCGGCTCGCACCCGGGAGTGGAAGTCGCTCTTCTCGGCCTCGAGCCGGTCGTATTTGGTACGCGCCACATCCAGCCGCTCCCGGCCGATCGTCTCATCGAGATCAAGCAGGATGGTGAGGTGCGGCAGGAACCCCTCGGTTGCCCAGAGCGAAATGTCACGCACCTCTGTGGGGTCGAGCACCCGCCCCGCACCCTGGTAGGCCACCGAGGAGTCGAGGTAGCGGTCCTGGATCACGATCTCGCCGCGCTCGATCGCCGGCCGCACCCTAGTGGCGATGTTGTGGGCGCGATCGGCAGCGTAGATCAGGGCTTCGGCGCGCGGCGCGATGTGTCCGCGACGGTGCAGCACGATTTCCCGCAGCTCGAGCCCGAGCTCGGTTCCGCCCGGCTCCCGCGAGCGCTCGACCGTGTGACCGGATGCCGTCAGCCAGTCCGCGAGCAGGCCGGCCTGGGTGGATTTACCCGATCCGTCGCCGCCCTCGAAGGTGATGAACAGACCGGTCACGCTGAGCTCCGCACTTTTTTCTACTGCGCGGGCTCGAACGCAACGACCGGCTTTGCAGCCAGCTTTGTTGCAGCCAGCTTTGTTGCAGCCGGCTTTGTCGCAGCAGGCTTCTTGGCGGCAGGCTTCTTGGCGGCAGGCTTCTTCGCCGCGGGTTTCTTGGCCGCAGGCTTTTTCGCCGCGGCAGTCTTCACCACCGGACCCTTCGCACGCTTGTCGGCGAGCATTTGCACGGCCCGCTCGAAGTCGATCTCCTCAACCGTCTCCCCGCGCGGAATCGTCGCATTGGTGACGCCATCGGTCACATAGGCGCCAAAGCGACCGTCCTTGATGCGGATTGGCTTACCGCTTTCCGGGTCAGCGTCGAACTCCTTGAGGGCGCTGGACGCCTTGCGGGCACCGTACTTGGGCTGGGAGTAGAGCTCAATCGCACCGGGCAAATCGATCTCGAAGATCTGGTCTTCCCCGGTGAGCGAGCGCGTGTCGACGCCTTTCTTGAGGTACGGGCCGAATTTGCCGTTCTGGGCGGTGATCTCTTCGCCGGTCTCGGGATCCTGGCCGACGACCCGAGGCAGCGCGAGAAGTCGTAACGCGATGTCGAGACTGACGGTCGCGAGGTCCATCGACTTGAACAGGGACGCCGTGCGCGGCTTGATCGCCGCTACCTTCTTCGGCGCGGCACGCTTCTTCTTCGGCTCGATGATCTCGCCGGTGGCTGGGTCAACAGCAGACTCCGCGACCGGGGTCTCGACCGGGTCGACCGCCGCAGGTTCCGGATCCGCCTCGGTGATGTACGGCCCGAAGCGACCGTCCTTCGCGACAACGTTCTTGCCGTTGTCAGGGTTGACCCCGATCACCCGGTCCACGACGACGGGAGCATCGATCAGCTCGTGCGCTTTTGCAACGGTGAGCTCGTCGGGCGCGAGCTCCGGCGGGATGTTTACGCGACGCGGGGTCTCTTCCGGCGCGGCATCCGCATCCACGACCTCGAGATACGGACCGTATTTGCCGATGCGCAGCGTGACCTCGTCATCGAGCCGGATCGAGTTGATGCTCTTCGCATCGATCTCGCCGAGGTTGTCGATGACGCTGCGGAGTCCGCGGTGCTTATCGCTGCCGAAGTAGAAGCTGTTGAGCCAGTCGACGCGATCTTGCTTGCCGTCGGCGATGCGGTCGAGATCGTCTTCCATGCTGGCCGTGAAGTCGTACTCCACCAGGTCGGAAAAGAAGTCCTCAAGCAGGCGCACTACCGAAAACGCGATCCAATTGGGCACGAGGGCAGTTCCCCGCGGGGTGACGTAGCCGCGGTCAATGATGGTCGAGATGATCGACGCATAGGTCGACGGACGCCCGATTCCCAGCTCTTCGAGCGTCTTGACCAGGCTCGCCTCGGTGTAGCGCGGCGGTGCGCTGGTCTCGTGACCCTTCGCCGTGACCTCCGTCACCGACAGCTTCTGTCCGACGGTGAGCGGCGGGAGCTTGGCTTCGGCCGGCTCTGCCGCATCGTTACGCTCCTCGTCGCGGCTCTCCTCATAGGCCTGGAGAAATCCACGGAATGTGATGACCGTGCCACTCGCGGCGAACTCGGCCATCGTCGTACCCTGCACGGGTCCGGCGGTGATGACCACGGACGCTGTCATGCCCTTGGCGTCGGCCATCTGGGAGGCGATAGTGCGCTTCCAGATGAGGTCGTAGAGCTTCCAGTCGTTGCCGCGAAGCGTGCCCTCGAGCTGCCCCGGCGTGCGGAAAGTGTCCCCCGCAGGTCGGATTGCCTCGTGCGCCTCTTGCGCATTCTTACTCTTGCTCGCGTAGGTGCGGGGCTTTTCAGAAACGCTCTCGGCACCATAGAGCGAGGCCGCCTGGCTCCGAGCGGCGGTCATCGCCTGCTGCGAGAGGTTGAGCGAATCCGTACGCATGTAGGTGATGTACCCGTTTTCGTACAGGCCCTGGGCCACGCTCATCGTCTGGCGCGCGGAGAAACGCAGCTTGCGCGCGGCCTCCTGCTGCAGCGTTGAGGTACTGAACGGGGCAGCGGGGCGCCGGGTGTACGGCTTGGAATCAACCGAAGACACGACGACAGAAACCGACGGATCGCGCAGTGCCTCGGCAAGGGCGGTCGCAGCCTGCTCGTCGAGAGCGATCGCATCCGGCTTGCCCTTCGTCGCGGCCTTGAGCTGGCCCGTGTCGTCGAAGTCGCGGCCGGTGGCGACGCGCACCCCGTCGAGACGGGCGAGGCGGGACTCGAAGGGCGTCGATCCGGCGGATGCCGCGAGCAGCGCCGACAGGTCCCAGTAGCCGGCTGCCACGAAGGCAAGGCGCTCGCGCTCGCGGTCGACGACGAGACGGGTGGCGGCGGACTGCACGCGCCCGGCAGACAAGCCAGGACCAATCTTGCGCCAGAGCACAGGGGAGATCTCATAGCCGTAGAGCCGGTCAAGGATGCGGCGGGTCTCCTGGGCATCGACGAGGGCGGTATCGATGTCTCGGGTGTTGTCGCGGGCCCGCTCGATCGCCTCCTTGGTGATCTCGTGGAAGACCATGCGCTTCACCGGAACTTTGGGCTTGAGCTCGTCGAGAAGGTGCCACGCAATGGCCTCACCCTCACGGTCCTCATCAGTGGCGAGGTAGAGCTCGTCGGCGCCCTTGAGTGCGCGCTTCAGGTCGGCGACCGTCTTCTTCTTCTGGTCGGAGACCACGTAGTAAGGAAGGAAGCCGTTCTCCACGTCGATCGAGAACTTGCCGAGCGAGCCCTTCTTCAGCTCCGGCGGAAGATTTTTTGGCTCGATCAGGTCGCGGATGTGTCCGACCGAGGCCAGCACCTCGTATCCGTCGCCCAAGTACTGGGCTATCGTCTTTGCCTTTGCGGGCGACTCGACTATGACCAGCTTCTTCGTGCCAGGCACTTGACTCCTTGACTTTTGCGACTCCCGCCGCCTCTGTGGGTCTCCGGGTGAAACCAAACCCCGCCCAGCCTAGGGCGGCACCGCTGATGCTACGCACCGCGAGTCGGAGATATCGGTAGTGGTCCCGACACGCACACCATACACACAGAAACGTGACAGCCGCTTCATCTGGTATCCCCAGCAGCATCGCCGGGCACCATCGCTTCGCTTGCGGGACGGCCGGCGGTGGCCCGCGCGGACACGGCAAAACCGAGCACCGAGGTGGTCAGCCGCACCGTTGCAGTTGGTCCCTCGATGAGGCACCCGTCCAGTCGCGCGGCATTCGCGGCGGCGACGGTAGCGGCACTGGGACACGGGCTTCCGGAGCGGATGCCGACTGCCACATCCGCTGCGGCGAGCGCCGATGCATCCGCCGCTCCCGCCACTCGCTGTTGCGCCGAGAGGACTGTGGCGACCGGCAGTACGAGGGAGAACAGCATGAGCACCGCAGCGACTATCGCCACCGCGAGGATGGACCCGGAGCCCCTCTCACTCCCCTGCGCGTCGCGCACCACCGCTCACCTGCCCCCGTCGAACGCACAGCTCGACGCACTCACCGTGAACCCACTGATCAGCCCGACGACCGTCGAACCGTGAGCGGATGCCGTAACGCAGACCAGGTCGCCGCGATGTGCTATCCGAAGGCTCGACCCTGTCACCATTGCGGATGCCGCCCCCGCAGGCTCCCCCCGAGCAACACTCCGTGCGGCCGTCGCCGCGACCTGTTGCAGCCGAACCTGCTGGATGGAGAGCTGCATCCCCGAAAGGCAGGCCGCGAGCACCAGCAGCACGGCGGGGATGACGGTGGCGAATTCAGCCGTCACGCTGCCGCGCTCCCCGGAAGCCCGATGGGGTCGGCGGTCAGCCCGCGAAGGTGAGCGCACGATGCACGAGTTCCGTGAGCATGTTACGCACCTCGTCGCTGCGCAGGATCGCGACGAGTAGCCCCGCGAATCCGACCGCGGCCATGGTGGCGATCGCGTATTCGGCCGTGGCCGCGCCCTCCTCCCGCCGCAGCTCTCCCCGACGTACCCTGGCGCGAAGTCTCTTCATCTGCACATTCCTCTCGTCGTGAGCCCGGCAGGCCGCCAGACACGTCAATGGTGTGTGGTTCGCTGTTTTCGCATTCCCCGCATCCCGGCATCGGTGAACAGAACTCACAAGCCGGTCACTGTGGACGAGATGACGGCGATCAGCAACGGCGCGACACCGAGCAGCATAAATGCCGGCAGGATGCACAACCCGAGCGGCAGCATGAGAGTCACTGCGAGCGTCGCGGCGGTGCGCTCCCCCGTGCTGCGAGCCGTCCGTCGCGCTTCGGTCGCCTCGCTTCGCAGCAGCGCTGCCGCCGGGATACCCGCCCGGCTGCTGAGGGCAAGCACGTCCTCGATCGCGGCCTCGCTGTCGTCGTCACCGATTCCGCAGGTTTCGCGGGCATCCGCTACGGCACGCCGCGCGCGCGTCAGGGATGCTCCGCCCGAGACCGCGATCGCCATGAGGTCGAGAGCGAGACCCGGAGTCAGGTGTGTGGGTCGTGCGCGGCGCATGAGTCGGCGATTCCAGAGCTGCGCGAAGAGCATCAGCGAGCTACCGAGCGCAAGACACGCCAGCCCCGGCGGAGTCGTGAAGAGAATCCGGACCGAGTCGAAGCCAAGGGCGATGCCGAACAGGATGCCGACCACGGGAAGCGCCATGACCATCCGCGCGGTGGCTACCGGGCCTGCGAGCGCTGTCTCGAGATCGCGCTGGTTTTGGGCGAGAGAGCGTAGGGACGCGGCAAGATCGGCGAGGGTGGCGGCCAAGGGCGCCCCGGCATCACTGGCCACGATCCACGCAGCGGCAAGTCCGCGCCAGGCCGTTGTCTCCGCCGCGTTCGACCCGGCAACGGTGAGGATCGCTTCGGGAATGGAGTCGCCGCGCGCGGCTGAGTCGGCCACTCCCCGCACTCCGCTTTCGGCATTTCCTCGAGCCGCTTCGGCCAGATAGGCCCAGCCAGAGGCGGGTGCCACACCCGCCGCCAGCAGCACCCCGAGACGCTGCACCACTGCAGCGAGCGGCTCGAGATCCGCGGCACGACTACGCCGTCGCACGGGACTCCACCATGCCCTCCACCGTGCTTTCCACCATACGCAGACGGTCGCGGCGGTCGAGTTCGAAGCGCCCGATCTGGGCGAGGCGCCGGGTATCCCGGTCGCGTTCGAGGTGCAGCACGGTGCCAATGGCGCTGACGGTCTGGCGCGCGATGGCTGTCGGGCTCATGCCGGCGAGCGCCCCAAGCGCTTCGATACGCGCCGGAACGTCATCGAGAGAGTTGGCGTGAAGAGTGCCCGCTCCGCCATCGTGCCCGGTGTTGAGGGCAGCGAGCAACTCGCGGATCTCCGCCCCGCGACACTCGCCGAGCACGAGCCGATCGGGGCGCATCCGCAGTGCTTCACGCACCAATCGCTCAAGCCCCACCTGTCCAGCCCCCTCGAGATTCGCCTGTCGCGCCTCGAGCGAGACGAAATGCGGATGCGCCACGCGCAGCTCGCTCACGTCCTCGATCGCGATGATTCGATCGCCGGGAGCGGCGCTCGACAGCAGCGCTGCAAGCAGGGTGGTCTTTCCGCTTCCCCCCGCTCCGGTAATGAGCAGGTTCTGTCTGCGCGTGACGAGGTCCGACACCGTCTCGAAGTCGACGGTCGAGAAGAAACCTGCCGCCGCAAGATCGTCGAGCCCGAGGCGCTGCACTCGCGGGAGCCGGATAGAAAGGAGCGTGCCGCCGGTCGAGATCGGGGGGAGCACGGCGTGGATGCGGATGCCGTCGTGCAGGCGCACATCCACGCAGGGTGTCGACTCGTCGATGTGCCGCCCGCCGAGCCCGATCAGCCGCACAGCGAGGTCGCGCAGCATCCCCTCGTCAAAAAGCGCGAGTTGCTGGCGCACCGCGCCGCTCCCCCGGTCAACCCAGACGTCTGCCGGTCCGTTGACGAAGACATCGGTCACCGCAGCATCGGAAACAAAAGGTGAGAGGGGACCGAATTCATCAAGCTCGAGGCCTGCACGAGAAAGGCGCCGCGCCGGAGGGACAGGCACGGGAGGAACAGGCACCGACGCACCGGAGAGTGTGGCTCCAGAGCTCAATCCCGAACGTCGCGCGACGAATCGATCGCGGCTCGATGCGAGTTCAGGGGACGATGCGCATTCGAGGGACGGATCGACGGGATCGGCTATCAGCATCGAACGACGGTAAAACATCCGGATTTCCCCGGAGCTGGCTTTGTCGCGAAGGGTGGAGACAGCGGGAGGAGCCGACCAGGGGGAGGAGAAGAGTGCTCAGCCCGGGGCACGCCACTAACGAACATCCCGTTAACGAAAGAGGGGCGGCGCCTGCTGGGGGGAACGGGCGCCGCCACAGCAACGCTGGATTGGGGGGAATCACTGCGCGTTGCTTATCGAATTTGCATTCGACGACCTCTAGTTTACTCCAGCAGGTTCCCCGCGCAAGAGACAAACTCTTCGAAAAAGGAACACTGTCAGGATACGCGGGCGGTGCAACGCAATCGAGCGCAACTCGAGAGCGGTTTAGGATCAGATCACGATTTCGCGCGGGCATCGACGCCCGCGCAGCGCGAGGGATACCGATGTCCAGCACTTCGATTGACAGCCTGCAACACGAGGAACGCCGCTTTGCGCCCCGCCCGGAATTCACAGCGGATGCCGTGGCAACGGCATCCCTCTATGATGAGGCCGCTGCGGATCGCCTCGGCTTCTGGGCCGCCCAGGCCCGGCAGCTGCTGCACTGGAACAGGGACTTCACGAAGGACCTCGACTGGTCGAACGCCCCCTTCGCCACCTGGTTCGAAGACGGCGAGCTCAACGTGGCGTACAACTGTCTCGACCGGCATGTGCTCGCCGGAAACGGGGACCGTATCGCCCTGCACTGGGAGGGTGAGCCCGGCGATAGCCGGGACATCAGCTACTCCGAACTCACCGCCGAGGTGAAGCGCGCGGCCAACCTGCTCACCTCGTTGGGCATCGAGAAGGGTGACCGGGTCGCCGTCTACCTTCCGATGATCCCCGAGGCCGTCATCGCGATGCTCGCCGTCGCCCGCATCGGAGCGGTTCACTCGGTAATCTTCGGCGGCTTCAGTGCCGACAGCATCCGATCCCGGGTGGATGACGCGGCCGCCAAGCTCGTGATCACCGCGGACGGGGGTTGGCGCAAAGGCAAGGTCAGCGCGCTCAAGCCCGCGGTGGATGCCGCCCTCGCCAAGGAGGGCGAGCACACGGTCACGAACGTGCTCGTTGTCAAGCGCGGAGGCAACGACGTCGACTGGGTCGAGGGTCGTGACCTGTGGTGGCACGAGGCCATGGCCGGGGCGCACGCCGAGCACGAGGCGGAGGGGTTTCCCGCCGAGACGCCGCTCTTCATTCTCTACACCTCCGGAACCACCGGTAAGCCGAAGGGCATCCTGCACACCAGCGGCGGGTATCTCACCCAGGCTGCCTTCACCCACAAGAACGTGTTCGACCTGCATCCCGACACGGATGTCTACTGGTGCACCGCCGACGTCGGGTGGATCACCGGTCACAGTTACGTCGTCTACGGGCCGCTCGCCAATGGGGCGACGCAGGTGCTCTACGAGGGCACGCCCGATGCGCCGCACGGCGGCCGGTGGTGGGAGATAATCCAGAAGTACGGCGTGACCATCTTCTATACGGCGCCCACCGCGATCCGCTCGTTTATGAAGCTCGGGCGACAGGTGCCGGATGACTTCGACCTCAGCTCCCTTCGCGTGCTCGGCAGCGTGGGAGAGCCGATCAACCCGGAGGCCTGGGTCTGGTACCGCGATGTGATCGGTGGGGGGACGACCCCGATCGTGGACACCTGGTGGCAGACCGAGACCGGGGCGATCATGGTGTCAGCGCTGCCCGGCGTCACGACGCTAAAGCCCGGCTCAGCTCAGGTGGCGTTGCCGGGGATCTCGATCGACGTTCTCGATGAGGCGGGGCATCCGGTGCCGGCGGGCAGCGGTGGACTCCTGGTGGTGACCGAGCCCTGGCCGTCGATGCTCCGGGGAATCTGGGGTGACCCGGAGCGATTCAGGGAGACCTACTGGTCGAAGTTCGCCGATGTTGGCAATGGCCCGCAGTACTTTGCCGGCGACGGTGCCCGCATCGATGAGGACGGCGACATCTGGCTGCTCGGCCGTGTAGACGACGTGATGAACGTCTCGGGCCATCGCCTCTCGACCGCCGAGATCGAGTCGGCGCTCGTGTCCCATCCGATCGTTGCGGAGTCGGCCGTCGTCGGCGCAGCAGATGAGGCGAGCGGCCAGGCGGTCGTCGCCTTTGTGATCCTGAGGAGCGAGCACGCAGAAACGCAGACCTCGGATGAGGCGAGCGCTCTGTTGCGCGTGCACGTGGCCGAGCAGATCGGGGCGATCGCCCGGCCACGCGAGATCTTTATCGTCGCCGAGCTGCCGAAGACGCGCTCCGGCAAGATCATGCGACGGCTGCTGCAGGATGTCGCAGAGGGACGGGACATCGGTGACACGACAACGCTCGCCGACACCTCGGTGATGCAGATCATCAGCGACCGGTTGAAGTAATCGGGTCTACGCGAACTCGACGATCAGCTCCACCTCGACGGGAGAGTCGAGCGGGAGCACAGCCACGCCGACAGCACTGCGCGCGTGCACGCCCGCATCGCCGAAGATCTCGCCGAGCAGCTCCGATGCCCCGTTGATCACTCCCGGCTGGCCAGTGAAGGACGGGTCGGATGCGACGAAGCCCACGACTTTCACGATGCGGGTCACCCGATCCAGCGATCCGATCGCAAACTGCACCGCAGCGAGCGCGTTGAGCACGCACGTTGCCGCGTAGATCTTGGCGTCCTCCGGCGAGACGGCACCCCCGACTTTTCCGGTGGCGGCAAGTGCTCCCGACACGAACGGCAACTGGCCAGAGGTGAACACGAGATTGCCGCTCACTACTGCGGGGATGTAGGCGCCGGCGGGTGTCGCGAGCGCCGGCAGCTCGAGGCCGAGAACAGCGAGACGGTCGGCGATGATTGGCATCAGTTCGCTTCCTTTTTCTCGCGCTTGAAGTAGGCAACGAGGCCGCCTTCCGGCCCTGTCACGACCTGCACGAGCTCCCAGCCCTCAGACCCCCAATTATTGAGAATCGCGGCGGTACTGTGAACGATAAGTGGAGTTGTGACGTATTCCCACGTGGTCATTTGGGCATCCCTTCAGGTTTGACAGGGCGGTTATCCCTTACCCTGATCCTATGTCTGCCCAAAAATTGAAGCCGTCCCGCGTACTCGGAGGGGTGCTCGGCCTCGTTGGTTTCAGTGTTCTCGCCGGAGTTCTGGTCACCGCGATGGTCACACCGGCCATCGCCGTCACCAGCATGACGGCGCAGGGCTCCATCGATATCTTCCAGAACCTGCCCGACGCGATCAAGATCGGCACGCAGGCTCAACAGAACCAGATCTACGCCAAGAGCGGTGGCAAGGATGTGCTGCTCGCCACGATCTACAAGCAGAACCGCCAGGTCGTGGGCTGGGACGATGTGTCGCCCCTCCTCAAGCAGGCCGCGGTCGACGGCGAAGACCGCCGCTTCTTCACCCACGGCGGAGTCGACCTGCAGTCGATTGCGCGTGCCGTAATCAAGAACGGCTCGGGTGGACAGCAGAGTGGAAGCTCGACTCTGGACATGCAGCTTGTAAAGAACATCCTCGTGCAGCAGGCTTTCACCGCTGTCTACACGGGAGACAACCAGGTCGCCCAGCGCGCGGATGCGATCAAGCAGGCCAACGGCTACTCCTACGACCGCAAGCTTAAAGAAATAAAGCTTGCGATCGGTCTCGATAAGGAATACACCAAGAAGCAGATCTTGCTCGGCTACCTCAATATCGTCGGCATGGGCTCGACGACGTACGGGGTCGAATCCGCTGCGTTGCAGTATTTCAGCGTGCACGCCAAGGATGTCTCGCTGCCCCAGGCAGCAAGCTTGATCGCGATCGTGCAGAATCCCAACACTCAGGGGCTCTCAAATCCGAAGACCTTTCCTGCAAACAAGGATCGGCGCGACCAGATTCTTGCTGCCATGCTGAGCGCTAAGCACATCACCCAGAAGCAGTACGACGAGGCCGTAGCGACCAAGATCGAGTCGTACATCAAGCGGAGCGATGCCGCCAACGGATGCCGGACCGCCACCCATCTGAGCGCAGCAGCAGCCTGCGACTACGCTCTATCACTCATTAAGGCGGATCCCGTCGGTGACGCGGAGTCGGCGTTGAAGGACTACAAGGGTAAGCCAGCCCAAGAACAGAAGCCCGCTGTGCTGGCCGCTTTGGGCGCCCGACTCGACACCACGAAAGCGAACCTGGCACCCGAGGTGAACGCTCTCGGGGCGACTCCCGCCGAGCGACGCGCCAACTGGGATAAGGGCGGATACAAGCTATACACGACGCTCGACCTCGATCTCACCGATCAGGCGCAGACCGTGCTCCAGACTCAGGCCCCAGCCGAAGAGGCCCGCTTTCAGCTCGGTGCGACCGCGAATTCCGTCGAGGTCGGCACCGGCAAGGTCATCGTGATGGCCCAAAACAAAATCTTCGACGACGGTGCCGCGCCCACCACCACGACCACCTCCGCCTACAACCTCAGCGTCGATAGGCCCTACGGGGGGGCTAACGGCTTCGAGACCGGCTCCACCTATAAGGTCATCGACCTCGCCAATTGGTTGGAGACCGGTCACGGGCTGTATGACATGGTCGATGGCCGCGGACCCCAGACCTACACGGCGAAGCAGTTCACTGCTCCATGTTTCGGTGGACCGGTTCTCGACAAGCCCTACACTCTGGCGAACGATGGCGGAGCCGGCGGTAGGTACATGACCGTGAAGGACGCCCTCATTGGATCGGTGAATAACGCTTTCATGCAGATGGCCACGCGACAAGACCTATGTGCCATCCGTGACACTGCGAAACGCATGGGAGCGCACAGGGGCGACTTCAGAGGTGATCTCAATGTCGCCCCCTCGAACATCCTCGGGACCAACGAACAGGCACCGCTCACGATGGCCGCTGTCGCTGCCACTGTCGGGGGTGCTGGCCTGCACTGCACCCCGATCATCATCGACCACGTCATCGACCCCGCAGGAAAAGCGCTCTCCGGACAGCCCATCACCTGCAACCAGGCCATCAGCGCGGACGTCGCCGCGGGCGTCGCGAACGCGATGGTGGGCAGCATGACGGGCGGAACCAGCCGCCCGGCGAACCCCTATGACGGTGTCGCCATCGGAGGAAAGACGGGAACCTCCCCGACTGCTCACCAAGACTGGGTCATCGCTACCACCACGAAGGTCGGATCCTCGGTTTGGACCGGCAACGTCGACAGTGCCGCAACAAGCCTGAAGAAGTTTGTGAACCCCAATACCCGGCAGTACTACTACAATTCTTCTCGGTTCGCGATCATGAAGGCGATGGTCAAGTCGATCAATACCACCGCTCTGAAAGGTGCCAGGGCCTTCCCCGACGCATCCGCAGCGATGCTCGGCGGGTCATCTGCGATCGTGCCAAGCCTGACCGGCCAGTCCTCCGACCAGGCACAGAAGCTGCTGGAGAGCCTCAAATTCCAGTACACCGACGGCGGTCCGGAGGCCTCTGCCCTGCCCGTGGGGCGGGTCACACGCACGGATCCCGATGCGGGCTCAAAGGTGTCTGCCGGCTCGAACATCACGGTGTTCACCAGTGACGGAAGCCTCGCCGTCAAGATACCGGCTGTGACGGGACTTACCCGCCAGGTGGCCGATGCGACGATAGCCAGCGCGGGTTTTGACACAAGCAAGATCAGTTATCAATGGGCAAAGGGCAACCCACTCCCCGGGCAGACCGACAGCGTGTGTATCGTGCAGGCATCAAACCCGTCCTCCGGGACAGCCGCCTCAAAGAGTGATCCGATCACACTGACCGTCTACGGCAAGCCGGATGGAAGCGATCCGGGCGCAGTCTGTCCCAAGTGAGCCGGGCATCCGAACGCGCGGGCGCGGCAGCTGTAGCGCTCGCCGCGCTTGGCCTAGGCACGCTCGCGTGGGGCACGCTTGTCGAGCGCAACCGGTTCACATTGCGCATGCACACGGTGCCCGTGCTGCAGCCGGGAGCGCGTGCGCTGACCGTATTGCATCTCTCTGATTTGCATATGGCGCCGTGGCAGCGGGCGAAACAGGAATGGATCCGCGGACTCGCTGTCTACGAACCCGACCTGGTGATCGACACGGGAGACAACCTCGGGCACCAACGAGGAATCGAGGGTGTCGAGTATGCGCTGGAGCCGTTCCGCGGCATCCCCGGCGTCTTCGTGCACGGGTCGAACGACTATCACGGGCCGGTCGCGAAGAACCCCTTTACCTACTTCACGGGGCCATCGGAGGTCGAGCATTCCCAGCCGGGACTCGACACGGAGCGGCTCAATTCCTTCCTCGAAGGGCTCGGCTGGCTCGATCTCAACAACACGGCGCGGGCGATGAGCATCAAGGGTTCCCGGCTCGAATTCCTCGGAGTCAACGACGCCCACATCGGCTGGGACAAGCTCGCGAACCTGCCGGGTGCGATGGACGATATGCGGGAGAACGTGGGCTGGCGGGATGAGCCGAGCGGCCCGAACCCGGTGACTATCGGCCTCACGCATTCGCCGTACCAGCGCGTGCTCAACTCACTCGTGAACTATGGCTCCGAGCTGATTTTGGCTGGTCACACGCACGGCGGCCAGGTCTGCGTACCCGGCTACGGGGCCCTTGTGACCAATTGTGATATTCCGCGTGACCAGGTCAAGGGTCTCAGCCTGTGGACCCACGCCCGTCACACGGCCTATCTCACCGTGTCAGCCGGGCTCGGCACATCCATCTACGCACCGGTACGTTTCGCCTGCCCGCCCGAGGCGACGCTGTTGACGCTCACCGCTCGAGATATCAGCTATTCTTGAGAGGGCCCGTTTGACGGGCCAGCTCGAATCTTGGGCATCGGGGTGTGGCGCAGTTTGGTAGCGCGCTTCGTTCGGGACGAAGAGGTCGCAGGTTCAAATCCTGTTACCCCGACAGATACGCCAGAAGGGCCGCACAGCGTGCGGCCCTTCTGGCGTTCACCGCTCCCCCATCACGTACTCGACGAAATGCAGGATTGAGCGTGACGGATGAGGCTGAAGAGGCTCATCCGTCACTCCTGTCACAGGGATTCCTGCATTTCGCACGGGTGAAGCGGATGGGTCGGCCCGGCGCCTACTCGAAGTCCGCGTCCGGCGCCGATCCGTATGCGGTGTCGGGCTGATCCACGAGCACGCGACGGCGACCGCTGCCGAGCAGTCCGTGACTCTCGTCGAGGTAGCACGCCCCGCAGAGGGACTCATAGGTCACTTCGAGTGCCCCGTCGATGGCCACCTGGTCGCCGTCGAAGATGAAGCGGCCGTCGATCTTGCGCGCGTTGAAGACCGCCTTGCGACCGCACCGGCAGATCGTCTTCAGCTCTTCGAGCGAATGCGCGATCTCGAGCAGGCGTCGACTTCCGGGAAAGGCCACGGTCTGAAAGTCGGTGCGGATGCCGTAGGCCAGCACCGGCACTCCCTCGATGATCGCGATGCGCAACAGGTCGTCCACCTGTGTCTCGTTGAGAAACTGCGCCTCATCCACGAGCAGGCAGCTCACGTCTACTCCGGTCGCCGCCAGAACGCGAGCACGCTGGCTTTCGAACCGGGCGTAGACGTCGTCGTCCGGGGTGATCACAAAATCGACCGGGCGACTGACGCCGAGCCGCGACACGATTGCGCCGTCGCCCCGGGTGTCGACGGACGGCTTCGCCAGCAGCACCTGTTGTCCGCGCTCTTCATAGTTGAAGGCCGCCTGAAGCATGGCCGTGCTCTTACCGCTGTTCATCGCGCCGTAACGAAAATAGAGCTTTGCCACTACTGGAGGTATCCGTCCTCGGCGGCCCGGCGGATGAGATCTGCCTTCTTGCTCGCCGGTCTGTTTGCTTTGGCGTATTTCTCCCGCACCCGACGCAGGTAGGTCTTGGCGGTCTCGTACTTCACGTTCATCTGGCTGGCAACTTCGCTGGTGCTCAAGCCGACCACATACAGCTTAAGCGCCTTCGTCTCGCCGTGGCTCAGCTTGGGTCGAGGCTGGCGCACCATCGCTCCGACCGGCAGCGGACGCCAGTCTTTCTGCAGGTTCTCCCCGGTCGCAACACCCATGACGGCGCGCGCGCTGTCCATCACCTCGCGCATGGGGATGGTTTTAGAGAGGAAGGCGGATGCCCCGGCATCCAGCGCTCGCTCGCGGGCCTCCCTGGTGTCGAGGCTCGACAGCACGATCACCTTCGCTCCGGCCGCCCGGCAGGTGCGCACCCGTGCCTCGATCGAGACAGATTCCTTCAGCTGGAAGTCAATGAAGACGAGTTCTGTCGGAAAATTTTCGCTGTGTACGAGCTGCAACCAGGTGCCAGCGCTCAACACGAGATCGAAGTCGGGAGCGTTGGCGCTGATCCAGCTCGACAGGCTGTCGAGAAGCACCTCATGATCATCAAGGATCGCCAGACGCACCCGTCGGCCAGGGTGAGCAGTGACCGGCCTAGTCGTTGTCATAGGAGAACCTTAGTGTGAGCAGGGATCGCCCGAAGGTCGCCTCCAGATTGGTAAACACGGCGCGCATCACGGCGAGGAACGGGGCGAAGGTGGAACGCAGAATATGGTCAGTGATCGGTACCTGGGCTGTGATGACGCCGTGATTGCGGTTGCCATCGCGTGAGAGCACGATGCGCAGGTGATCACGGTTGAACCCGGGAATGGTTAGGAAACCCACCAGAAGAGCTCGAATTGCGGTGCGCTGGGCTGTGGTCATCATCGGTGCCACCCGATGCGGATCGTCCACGATGGCCCGGGCCGCTCCCGGCCTATTCGTGTGTTCGACTCCCGCATGTTCCAGGAGCGACTCGAGCCAGGAGCGGTCGACCTCTTCCACCATGACCTGCCGGATCGCGTCGGCGATCATCCGTGCCCGATCACGGTCCGCAGCAGTGAGGGTGTCTCGCGCGAGAACCTCGCTGAAGAACGGAAGCACGTCACGATTGAGAATGGTGATGCGGTCCTGCTGCACCGAGCGAGCGATGCCCTCTCGAAGTTCTCGCACCAGGCTGAGGGAGGCCGCCTTTGCACATTTCTGCCAGCGCTCGATCGAGGTCACCACTCCGAAGGAGAACATCGCCGCCGACAAGCAGAGGGCGAGCATCGGCGTCACGGCCGCGACTATGAAGGCAAGTGGCGGGCCGGATGTCACGAGCCACGGCACCTGAAAATAAGTGATGAGCCCGATCGTGATGGCCGAGAGCATGCCCGCTCCCGCGATCTCCTTCGCCGGTCGGTAGGGACCGAGGCTCACCAACAGGATTCCCAGTGTGACCGGACCCCAGTCGTCTCGAACGAACGCGTTCGTTCCCCACTGCCCGACGGCTTCACAGAGGATCGCCAGCACCGCTATCGCGTGGGTGGCGGCGTGCGTACGAGCGGTGAGCGGAGCGCGATTGGGGCTCGAGCCAGAGATCACGATTGCTCCAGCAATGGCGAGGAGCGCCAGGGCGAGACTGGCGAAGACGGGATTGGAGATCTCTGCCTCGCCTCGCACCGTCATGAATACCGCGTAAATAAAAGCACCGAGGGCAAGGCAGATAGCAACCGGGGCGACCCCTGTGCTACCCACCGGGTCGAGTTGCTGGCGCGTGCGTTCGATAGTGGTCACGAGGCATCGACCTCGGAGGATGGTTCGCACGGGGAAGACAACGGATTCGCGGGTACGCGAATCATGATCGATGTGCCGCGCCCCGGCGTCGACCAGATCTGAACAACACCCCCGACCTGCTCGATGCGCTGACGCACCGACTGCCGAATGCCGAGCCGGTCGGGCGCGATCTCTGCCTCGGAGAATCCGAGGCCGGCGTCGATCACCATCACCGATACGTCAGACTCCGAATCGAAGACGGCGATCTCGGCGCGGGTGAGTCCCGAGTGGCGCAACACGTTGACGAGGCACTGTTTCACCGCGAGCGCGAGAGAGAGCGAAGCCTGTACGGGTAGACGGGACACTGCCTCGAAATCTCCGGTGCACTCGACCTCGAGGCCGAGCAGGCGCGATTCTGCGATTGCTACGAACAGCGGACTCTGCTCCCAGCGTTGCCGCATGCGCGGGTCGGTCTCCGGCTCAGGCTCGGTCAGCCATTCCTCACCGATCAGGATTGTGAGATCGCGCTCAACCTGGGTTCGGAGGAGTGGGTCAAGGGTGCCGCCGACCGACCCGGTGATTGCAGCCAAGTGGCTCAGCACAGTGTCGTGCAAAAGAGACGCGGCCTTCACCTCCATTCGCTGGCGCATTGCCGCCAGCTGGTCATCTCGCGCGGCGCGATGCAACATTGGCTGGGTTCGACGCGAACTGCGCCGACTGAGGCTGCCGACGATGAAGATGACGGAGGTGACAAGGTAGGCGAATAAGGCGGTCGGTTCAAACTCCCAGCGCTGCCCCGTCATGACGATGCCGGCGGTGACGGAGAGTTCAGCGACGAGGAATCCGGCTGTGCACCAGGCCAGCCTCGCTACGATGTGGGGCGACGATCCTCCGACCATGATAAGGGCGATCATGGGGAGGGCGAGGGAGAACGCATCGCTTTCGAGGATCGGTGGATCCTGTGAATAACAGGTAACGACGAACCAATAAGTGCAGGCGGCACCGACTACAAGATAGGCGATCGAGTAGCGGGTGTCTCGCGTTCGGGCGCTGAGATACAGCAACACCAGCATGGGGGCGATCGCCACCATCGCCGGCCAGAGAACAGTGGACGGAAGAAAAAGTTGGAATGCCACCGTCACCACAAGTGCGGCAAAAAGGCAGGTGTACGCCACGGCGTTGAGCGCCCGCCCGAAAGACCGATTAACGGTGCGGCGCGTCAGATGTGACGGCAATCCGAGGGACATAACCTTCCCTCCCGGTGTCGTCCGCGTTCAGTCTCTCATCGAGCCGGCTGACGTTGTACCCCGTTGGGCGGTGGATTCTTGCAATTTCGAGGCATTTTCAACGAAAATGTCCCCTTCTGCCCCCGTAACCCGCAGCGAGCCTCCGTGTGAGAAGGAAGAGGGGGAAACCGCGCAACTGCGATCGCAGCTGCGCGGTGGCGTCATGACCGACGAGATGCTGGACGATCCCCAGTTCGTGGCAACGAGAGAGCGCTTCTGGATGAGGGGGCTCACGAACGAGCGATTCGCCCACCATCGAGTCGCGGTCGCGGAATACGGCGGAGAGCTGATCGGAATTGCGCAGAGCGCACCCCCCACCGATGCCGACGCAACCTGGAGCCAGCAGCTCAATGTTCTTTATGTGCTTGCGTCCGCGCACGGTACCGGAGCCGGAGCCGGTCTGCTCGACGCCGTCCTATCCCAGAGCGAAGCTGCCGCCCTCTGGGTGGCAGATCCCAACCCGCGAGCGCTGGCGGTCTACCGAAAGCATGGCTTCGTTTCTGACGGGGCGTTCAAGGAGGAGTACGGGATCAAGGAAATTCGGATGGTGCGGCGCACACCCGCCAACTGACCAACCTCAGGCGATCTCGAGAGCCTTCTGGGTCGATCCGAGGGTCTTCTTGGCGAGTTTCGGATTTTCTGAGAGCAGCGTTCCGTAGGTCGGAACCATCTCTTGCAGCTTCGGCGTCCAGGCGGCGATTCGGTCGGGGAAGCAGCGCTTCAGCACGTCGAGCATGATCGGAACGGCGGTGGATGCTCCGGGCGACGCGCCGAGCAGGCCGGCGATGGAGCCGTCGGCAGAGGTGATGACCTCGGTGCCGAACTGCAGCACTCCGCCCTTCTCCTTGTCTTTCTTGATCACCTGCACCCGCTGGCCGGCGGTGATGACGTACCAGTCTTTCGGGTCGGCGGTGGGCATGAACTCCCGCAATTCGTCGAACTTGGCCGACTTGGAGGCGACCAGCTGGGCAATGAGGTAGCGCACCAACCCGAGGTTCGACGCTCCCGCCGAGATCATCGGAACGAGGTTGTGTAGCCGGATGGTTGCGAACAGGTCGAGCCACGATCCGTTTTTGAGGAACTTGGTGTTGAAGCCGGCGTACGGACCGAACATCAGGCTCGCCGAACCGCTGACGACCCGGGTGTCGAGGTGCGGCATTGACATTGGCGGCGCTCCGAGCGCGGGCTTGCCGTAGACCTTCGCCTGGTGGCGCGCCACGACCTCCGGGTTGTCGGTGCGCAGAAACTCTCCGCTCACCGGGAAGCCGCCAAAGCCCCTGATCTCGGGAATCCCCGACTTCTGCAGCAGCTTGAGTGCGCCACCGCCGGCTCCTACGAACACGAAGCGAGCGCGCACATCCTGCGGTGTGCCTCCGACCTCGTGCACGACGTGCAGGCGCCACAGGCCGTCTCTTTGACGGGTGATGTTCTTGATCGAATGTTCGGTGAGCAGCTTGGCACCGTGGGAGGTGAGGTAGTCGAGCAATCCGTGCGTGAGGGCACCGAAATCGACATCGGTGCCGGCGTCAATGCGAGTAGCCGCGATCGGCTGATCCTTCTTGCGACCCGGGATCATCGCGGGGGCCCAGGAACGGATCACCTTCGGATCTTCGCTGAATTCCATACCGGCGAAGAGCGGATGCCCGGCCAGCGCCTCCTGCCGGCGGCGCAGGTAGTCCACATTCTCCGTGCCCCAGACGAAGCTCATGTGCGGCACCGGGTTGATGAAGGACTGCGGATCGGGCAGCAGGTCCTTGCCAACGAAATACGACCAAAACTGGCGGGACACCTGGAACTGTTCGTTCACCTTCACGGCACTCGAGATGTCGATGGAGCCGTCCGCCTTCTCGGGCGTGTAATTGAGCTCGCACAGCGCGGAATGGCCGGTGCCGGCGTTGTTCCACGGGTTGGAGCTCTCGAGCGCGACATCCCCGAGCCGCTCAAAAATCTCGATCGACCAATCGGGCTGAAGCTGCTTGATGAAGGCGCCGAGGGTAGCGCTCATGATGCCGCCACCGATGAGGGCGACGTCGACGGGTTTGCCTGATAAAGTCACAGCCCCAGTTTACGGTGGCGAACCCGTTCGCCTTCCGTGAGGGCGGATGCGGCGGCATTAAAGGCCGAGATTCTTAAGCTCAGTCTTTATCCCTCGTCATTTCGGCATAACCGTCAGTGTTCGAACGTGATCCCTCGTCGACCATCTACTCGGAGTGGTGCTCATCCAGTGTGCAGCGCCCGGAATATGGGAGGCACCGTGGTCGGATGCCGCGGACCCGACCCAGCCGCTGATAAACCCGAGCGACCCGGGCGGTGGATCTCTGCGGCGGATTGATCGCAGGAAAAATTGTCGTTGAGTCCGATGGTGTTGAACACACTGTCCGGCTGCGCCGCAATTACGTCACCAGGTTCGTCCATTGCGGCCGAGCGGTTCATGACGAAGCCGAGGCCGTTAGCGCCCAGGTTCACATCGCGCCAGCTTCGAGAGCATTGGAAGCGTCGTAGACCGCGACAATCGGCCTGGGTGCGGGAGCATCCGATCCCTTCGCGCTCCCGGCGGTGCCGATGGCGCTCCAACAGCAGTTTTTCGGCCTCCGTCCGGTTCAACAGCAGGATTCTCGGCATCCGCGGCGTCGAATGATGTTGAGCTGTGTACTCCAGCGATCGCGCGCCGTCCTCCCCCGGCCGGAGCGTGCAGGATTATCCCCAAAATTCCGGCGGCGGCCCCGTTCTCCGACGAACGGCAGCAGGATCAGGTGCTATGCGATCCCTCGAAGCCGACCTGTTGCGCTGTGGGAATCTCGCCCGCTCCGGTTTCCTGCGCTCACTCGGCCATTCCACACGGTCGATTGCGAGGTCGACGCGCACCGGCGCCACTTTCTCTCCGCGCAGGGGGTGGATCGCGACTGCCCGGGCCGCACCTGCCGCGCTTCGTGCGGTAACGCTGGGTGGGCGCCTTGGCGGGGCAAGTGCACTCGAATCGTTCGGCGTCTGGGCTGGACACTCTCCCGGACTCGTGGTTGCTGTCGTTCCCGGAGCCAGTCGCCTTCCGCCTCTACTGCCCGGAGAATCCCGTGTCTGGGCGTCCGATCAATTCCCCGCCAACGGCGATCGGATGTTTCGAGTCTCACTGAAGGACGCAATCCTGCAGCACGCCAGGATCTCGAATCGCGCCGAGATCATTGCAACCCTGGACAGTGCCCTGCATCATGGGCTACTCAGTCATTTCGAGCTCGCCGAGTTGCTCGCCGCGCTGCCAGAGCGGGTGCGGCCGAATGCCAGGGAGCTGGATGCATCGTCGATGGCCGGTACCGAATCGTTGATGCGCGTCGACCTCCGTGCACAGGGCTATCGGGTCGATACGCAGGCCAGCATCCGCAAAGTCGGCCAGGTCGATCTGCTCGTGGACGGTTGGTACATCGTTGAATGCGACAGCCGCGAATTCCACGATGGCGACGCGCAGCAGACGACCGATCGACGACGTGACGGCGAGGCGACTCTAGCCCGGTTCGGCTCCGCACGATTTACCTATTCGCAGGTGATGTTCCGCCGCGCTTGGTGCCTCCAGGTCGTGGCAGCCGGACTTGCCGCGGGCCGGCCGTGCTGAATCCGCTGCTTCAACATCAGCCAGCCGTGATAATGCCGGAGAAACGAATGTTGAGCGCGCTCCACAGTGAAAAACTGATGTCGACAGCGCGACTATCCGCTAGATCGTGCCCTTCACCGGGTCACCAAATCCGAGCGCCTGCATCGGAACGATCTCGGGCGCCTTGGCAAGGAACGTCGGTCCCTGCTCGAGCAGTGTCGTCACCGAGGGTGCCTTCATGTGCGCGTCGAGCGCCGCCTCGCTCTCCCAGCGCTCGATCGTCACGACGACATTGCCGTCAGAGTGGATGGCGTAGAGCTCACAGCCGGGCTCCGCCTGGATAGCCGAAGCGACCCGTTCGAAGGCGTCGGTCAATTGCTGTAACTTGCCGGGTTGGGGAGTCATTGTGGCCACGACAACAAGGGACATGCGGTTCTCCTTCGAACGGTCAATTTCATTGTCTCCCGGGAACACGAGGATGTGACCTGTTCGGCGAGGAGATCCATCCCGCGTCAAGCTAGGCGACGGGCAGCTGGGCCGCAACGAGCTCGGCGATCTGCACGGCATTGAGCGCCGCGCCCTTGCGCAGGTTGTCGTTGCTGATGAAGAGGGCGAGCCCGCGATTGCCCGGAACGCCCTCGTCCTGGCGGACAGAGGAGTGCTCCTTCTGGTGGGGCGTACTCGTAGTGCCCCACGTCTCGACCAGCTCGACCGGCAGCGCGGTCAGGACCCGATCGCACGACGATTTCTCGCGACCACAGCCATGATGGCAACGGCCGCGAGAGTGCCGAGGATGCCGCCGACCGTGTTGGCGATCACGTCGCCAATCGAGGCGATCCGTTGCGGCAGCAAGACCCCCTGACCGAGTTCGATTAGCACCGTCGCCACGAAACAGATCACCGGTGCACGCCACCACCGACGCGGGCCGAACAGCAGGGCGAGGAGCATCCCCAGCGGCATGAACAGCGCGATGTTCGCCCCAAATTCGACTCTCGCGTAGGTGACGAAGCCGAGGCCATGCTGCCCGCACCACTGGATGATCCGCGACAGCGGCGCATCTATCGGACGGTCTATCGGCGAAGGAAAGAAACCGACCACAGCGAGCAGTGCCACGTAGGCGCCAAGAACAATTCGCAAAACCCTCGGGTTTCGGCTCCACGGAGGTTTCAGGCTCGCGATATTCCGCACCGGCTCAAAACGAGGGGGCAGCGCTCAAACGAGCCGCCACGAGCTCCGCGATCTGCACTGCATTGAGCGCAGCGCCCTTGCGCAGGTTGTCGTTGCTGATGAAGAACGCGAGACCACGATTGCCGGGAACGCCCTCGTCCTGGCGGATGCGCCCGACATAGGACGGGTCGGTGCCGGCCGCGGCGAGCGGCGTTGGGATATCGGAGAGCTCTACGCCCGGAGCATCCGCCAGCAATTGCTTCGCGCGCGCGACCGTGAGGGGCTTCGCGAACTCGGCATTGATGGAGAGCGAGTGGCCGGTGAAGACGGGCACCCGCACACAGGTGCCGCTCACCAACAGGTCGGGCAGCTCCAGAATCTTGCGGCTCTCGTTGCGCAGCTTCTTCTCTTCGTCGGTCTCGAAGAGGCCGTCGTCGACGAGAGCGCCCGCGAAGGGAATCACGTCGAAGGCGATCGTCTTGGGGAAGGTCGTGGCGGCCGGAAAGTCGATGGCGGATCCGTCGTGCACGAGGCTGCGCGGATCCTGCTCGATCGCCGCCTTCGCCTGCTCGTAAAGCTCCTCGCCACCGACGAGCCCGGCTCCGGACACCGCCTGGTACGTGCTCACGATCAGTCGCTGGAGGCCAGCCTCGGCATGCAGCACCTTGAGGATCGGCATGGCCGCCATCGTCGTGCAGTTCGGGTTGGCGATGATGCCCTTGCGTGCCTCGGCGATCGCGTGCGGGTTGACCTCACTCACCACGAGCGGCACGTCGGGATCCATGCGAAAGCCGGACGAGTTATCGATCACCGTGACGCCGGCCGCAGCGAAACGCGGAGCCTGCGCTTTCGATGTGCTGGCCCCGGCGGAGAAGATGGCGATATCGATGCCGGTGGGGTCTGCGGTCGAGGCATCTTCTACAACGATGTCTTCACCCTTCCAGGGCAGCGTGCTGCCCGCAGACCGAGCCGATGCGAAGAAGCGGATGCTGAGAACAGGGAAGTCGCGCTCCTCCAGCAGGCGACGAACCACGGCGCCGACCTGGCCGGTGGCACCGACGACGGCGATCGTTACTCCCGCGGTCATCGGCCGGTTCCCCCGTGCACCTTCGCGAGATCCTCTGCGTCGAGCCCAAAGGCGCTGTGCACCACCCGCACGGCCTCGTTGATGGTGTCGGCGCGGGTGACGACGCTGATGCGGATCTCGCTGGTTGAGATCATTTCGATGTTGATTCCCGCCTCGAACAGGGCGGTGAACAGACGCGCCGAGACACCGGCGTTGGTGCGCATGCCAGCTCCGACGAGGGCGAGCTTGCCGATCTGGTCGTCGTACTGCAGGGAGTGGAAGCCGGTCTCATCCCTGCTGTCTTCGAGGGCCTTCAGCACCTTGGCGCCATCGGATTTGGGAAGGGTGAACGAGATGTCGGCGAGCCCGGTCGCCGCGGTCGAGACGTTCTGCACGATCATGTCGATGTTGGCGTCGGTCGAGGCGACGAGGGTGAAGATCTGCGCGGCTTTGCCCGGCACGTCCGGCACGCCGACGACCGTGATCTTCGCCTCGCTCAAATCGACCGCAACCCCGGAGATGATGGACTCTTCCATGCTTTCGCCCTCTTTCGGATTGACCACCAGCGTGCCCAGGTTGTTATTGAACGATGAGCGCACATGAAGCGTAACCCCGTGTCGACGGGCATATTCCACCGCGCGAATATAGAGCACCTTGGCTCCGGCGGCAGCGAGTTCGAGCATCTCCTCGCTTGTAATGCGGTCGATCTTTCGCGCGGCGGGTACCACGCGCGGGTCAGCGGTGAAGATGCCGTCGACGTCGGTGTAGATCTCGCAGACGTCCGCGTCCAGTGCGGCCGCAAGCGCGACTGCGGTCGTGTCGGACCCGCCGCGTCCAAGCGTCGTGATGTCGCCGGTGCCGCGATTGAAACCCTGGAATCCGGCGACGATGGCGATGGCGCCGGCATCGAGGGCGGCGCGCACCCGGGTGGGCGCGACCTCGACGATTCGAGCGCTGCCGTGCCTGGCATCCGTACTGAGGCCGGCCTGGCTTCCGGTGTAGGAGCGAGCCTCCTGGCCAAGGCTCTTGATTGCCATGGCGAGCAGCGCCATCGAGATGCGCTCGCCCGCGGTGAGCAGCATATCGAGCTCGCGACCGGTCGCTATCGGAGCAACCTGCTCGGCGAGATCCAGCAGCTCGTCTGTCGTGTCTCCCATCGCCGACACAACGACGACGACCTCGTTGCCTGCCTTACGGGTTTCGACGATGCGCTTAGCTACACGCTTGATGCTTTCCGCATCGGCGAGCGACGAGCCGCCGTACTTCTGCACGATCAAGCTCACTGAATTCTCCTGCAGGTCGGGAAGTCGGACGCTGGCCGACTCCCCATCCTAAATGCTGACGTGCCGAGAGATCGCTATGTGACGTGCTGATCGGCGACGCTCACCCTCCCGTGGTGCGAAGAGATTTTCAGCGTGACAACTCGGCCAGCGCGCAAATTCGACGAAGGGGCGTGGGGCGCGCGCGGAGTTTGCGCCACTCGCTCTTCTGAACCCGCCTGCCGCGGAGCCAGTACTCGCGCACTCCGTTGCTGAAAATGACCGCCGGGCCGGAGTCGCGATGTTCGCGATCATTCTGCAGCCAGGTTTCTGCTCCGGAGGGGTCGACATGGGCCGGGCCATCCTCGCAATGAAGCGCGCCGCCCCGAAGATATGACACAGAGCCATCGGCAAAGGTCATCACCTGGTCGTATCCGCCGGAGGGGTGACGCTCGGCGAGAGTCACCACACGGTACGAGAGAGCTACGGGCTGGGAAGACATAGCTTCAGTCTGCTCGATTTCCGATATACCGGCATCACTCCAGTCATGGGGACAGACAGATCGGTCTGGGGTACAAAGGGGGGGTGGGCTGTCCGAAGAACCGCGGCGAATCGGAATCCACGGCAGGCTTTTGTGCTGTCGGCCTCGATCTCGATCTCGATCTGCCGTCGGCCTTAGAGCTCGTCGAGCGGCCTGCCTATATCTTGACGAGTGGCCGGTGCTAGTTCTCGACGAGCCGACGTCCCTCGAAGGCACGGCCGAGGGTCACCTCGTCGGCGTACTCAAGGTCACCGCCAACGGGCAAGCCCGAGGCGAGCCGCGTGACCCGCAGATCCAGGTGCATCATCATGCGCGAAAGGTAGGTGGCCGTCGCCTCACCCTCGAGGTTCGGGTCGGTCGCGATGATCACTTCGGTGACAACACCGTCGGCGAGGCGCTGCATGAGCTGACGGATGCGCAGATCATCCGGTCCAATTCCGTCAATCGGGCTGATCGCCCCACCGAGCACGTGATAGAGACCCTTGAACTCGCGGGTGCGCTCAATGGCCACGACATCCTTCGCCTCCTCGACCACGCAAATCGTGGCGGGAGAGCGCCGTGGGTCGCGGCAGATGTTGCAGAGCTCCTGCTCGGTCACGTTGCCGCAGACGTCGCAGAAACGCACCTTCTCCTTCACCGTCATGAGCACCTCCGCGAGGTGAGTGACGTCGAAGGACTCGGTCTGCAGAATGTGAAACGCGATACGCTGCGCCGACTTCGGACCGATGCCGGGCAGGCGACCGAGCTCATCGATCAGTTCTTGAACTATTCCGTCGTACACGCTTACTGCTCTCTCGGGGCGACCCGCGGGGCCACGGCCTGTTCTTCGATGAAGCTCGCACCGAGGATCTCACGCACCACGGACTCGCCATAGCGCTGCTTGCCGTCGGCTGTTGCGACCGGTGCCGGGCGCTTCGGCGCTGCCGGCTGCTCCACGGGGCGCTCGACCTTTGCCGGTGCCTTCTTCGCCACCGGCTCAGGCACCCGCTTGGTTTCCGGCTCAGAATCGGTGATCACCGCAGTCTCCCAGGTAGCGCCCGACGGGGTCGGCGGCTCGATGTCGGGCGCGGTCGGCTCCGGGGGCTCTTGGGAGGCTGGGGGGTCCTGGGGGGCTGGCGGCTCCTGGCTGGCCTTCGTCTCTTGGCTGGCCTTCGGCCTTTGGGGGGCCGGTGGCTCCTGGCTGGCCTTCGTCTCGGAAGGAGCTGAAGTGTTGGCGGCCACGGGTGCCTGCGCCGCGCGCGTGGTCTCCGCCCGCGCAGTGAGCAGTGGGCGAAAGCCCAGCACGTCGTAGACCGCCTGCTTGAGGAAGTCTGAGACGCCCTCCCCCGGTGTGGTGCGCCGCTTGAGGGCGTCGACATCCGTCTGGCTCGCGAACGAGAGATCGAGGATGTTGCCGTCGCGAAGTGCGAGCGGGGTTGCCGTGTATATAACCATCCAGGCGGTGCGTTTGGCCTTTTCGAGCCGCTCGAGGATCTCTGGCCAGGTGTCCTTGACCTGCTGGAAGGTGACCACGCTGGGGGTAGCTGGGGTGGGGGTGACGGTGGTGGCGGCCGGCGGGGTCAGCTCGGGTTTTGCGTCTGCTGTGGGGGTTGCGCGGAATCCGTAGACGGGGCCGAGGGGCGCAGAGGTGCGGGTCTCTGCGGGGCGGGTCTCTGTGGGTGGAGTCTCGGAGGGCCGGGTCTCGGCGGGGCGGGTCTCTGTGAATTGCGTGGGGCGGGTCTCGGCGGGGCGGGTCTCTGTGGCGGGGATGCCGCTCTCTCGGGTGGCGGCGTGCTCGGGGGCGTCGACGCCGATGCGACGTTCAAGACGCTCCACTCGGGCCAGCGCACCGCGGTTGGTTTCGTCGCTGGACGGCACGAGCACGCGGGCGATCATGAGTTCGAGGTGAAGTCGGGGGGAGGTGGCACCGGTCATCTCGGTGAGGCCCGCGTTCGCGACATCCGCAGCCCGCGAGAGCTCCGCGGTGCCGAATCGCGACGCTTGCTGGGCCATGTGGTCCAGTTCGTCGGGCTGGATGCCG
>JANYEI010000233.1 GCA_025363205.1 Frigoribacterium sp. | reverse complement strand
GTTGACTCCCTCGACCCAATCGTTCTGCTCGGCGGCATGGAAGTAGTTGTCGTCGAGCCAGGTGGCGTTCGGGTGGCGGAATCGCCCCTCGACCACGTCGCCACAGTCGCCGAAGAGTCCGCTGCCGTCGAACACGACGTTAATGAGCTCTGCACTGACCCCGAAGTCCTTGACGATGATCACCGGAATGGACAGTGCGATGGCCTCGATCGCGGCGGTCGAACTGACCGTGACGAGCCCGACGGCTCCGGCGAGGTGGTCGGACATAGCGCCGCCAGCCACGACGAGATTATGGGGGGCGGGTGGGTCGAGCTGCCCGATCAAATCGGCGTAGTCAAAGCGTTCGCCGTGCGTCTGGGGTTCTCCGCGAGCGGCTCGCACCTTCACTACTACGCGCAGGTACGGATGGCGACGCGCCGACTCGGCGAGCCAGCTCAGCAGCGCGAGACGGTCCACCCTCTGTGCCGGTACCTTCGCCTGCGCCGCGAAGATGACCTCTCCGTTCTGGTTGCGACCCAGGGTCTTCTGCGGGAGCGGCTTCCGTGGGAGGAACGGCAGCCTGGCGAGCCCGAAGAGCATCTCGATCCCCATGTGCGACGCAAGCTCCTCGAATTCGCGGATCTCCCGCCTTGAGTGCAGCACGAAATAGTCGACCTGCGCGCGATGGGAGACGGCCCGCTTCGTCGCCGGGATCGAGATCCCCGGTAGCCCGCTGACGATCACCGGCCGCACGACTGAGGCCCCGACAATGACGCGCACCATCACCGGCACCAGAGGTCCGCGCACCGACAAGAGCACGACATCCGGCTTGAGGGTGGCGATTGCCACCGCGAGGGCGGGAAGATCGAGGATGGGCGGCGAGCCACTGGCCTCCGCCGTTCCGGTGAGGGCAGACCTGAGCTGTTCTGCGCTCGGTAGCACCGGACTTGCGAGCACGATCAGTGACCGCTGCCACTGGTCGGGAGCCTGCTCGAGCAACGCAGCTCCCCATTTGACGTAGGAGTCCGAGTCCGCAATCACGAGCATCGTGACGGTGTCGGACAGTGCCGATTCGGATTCGCGTGCGGAGGCGCTTGATACGGCCGCATCGTCCGCCACAGTTCGGGTGATGGTCATGCCGGAACGCGTCTGAGCTTCGCCACGGGCGCGAGCTCGCCCGGGAAAATCCGCTTCACACCTTTGCCCAGCTCAGAGGTGCCCATGCGGACAGTCATGAGTGCTCCAATTGTGAGGAGGTGAGCGGATGTCGCGAGGGATTCGGATCGACGAGGGGGGCGATCGTATTCGCCAGCGCGAGCTGATCGAGAGTGTCGATCTCGATACCGGTGCGCTCATCGACGATGGCGACACCGACCCTGCCGAAGAAACGGAAGCGCGCCCGGCTGAATCCCCTGGCGCGCATCACGTAGAAGCCGCCGGTCTCTTGGAACTGCGGCTCACGATCCTGCCGTCGGGAACGCACGGAGGGGTCATGGTTGATCCCCGTCGCCCGCCCCAGGTCGTCGAGCTGCCAGAGGAAAGCGAAGGTCTCGACGGCGGAGAAAACCACGTCTTCCCTACCGCTTCGAACCCGCTCGATGGCTTCGCAGAGCGCCGCCGAATCGATGAACGGAGAGGTCGGCTGCAGCAAGACCACAATCTCCGCGGGAGGATCGATGTGCTCGAGCGCGTGGAGCACCGCGGACTCGGATGTCGCCCGGTCACCGGAGAGATGTGCCGGACGATCCACGACCTCCGCCTCTGCCGCGCGAGCGGCTTCCTCGATGGCGGGGTCGTCCGTGCTGACCACGACCCGGTCGATCAGGCCGCACGAGCGGGCAGCAGCGATCGAGCGCACCACCAGCGGGATGCCCGCGACCGGGCGCAGGTTCTTTCCCGGGATACCCTTGGAGCCGCCCCTCGCGGGAATGACTGCGACGATGCTCATCTGCTTTTCCGCTCTTCGAATCTCACGTTCTTGCGAGCCTAGATAGGCGAAACGGACTCCAGTTGGCCGCTGGGTAAACGGCGGGCGACGGAGCGGTTGCGGATTGTGCCTACACTCGAACAGGACCAGAAAGGCACTGTCGATGAGCATGCCCTTCCCCGATTCGCGCCGAGCGTGGACGGTGCTCACCCTCGGCGTCGGCGCCCAGACCGCCGGAACGGTGTTCGTCAGCGTGCCGGCCTTCCTCATCCCTCTTCTGCACACCGAGCGAGGTCTCAGCCTCGCGCAGGCCGGCTTGCTCGCTGCCACTCCCACGATCGGCATGGTGCTCACGCTCATCGCGTGGGGTGCCCTCGCAGACCGCATCGGAGAACGCTGGGTGATCGCGGGAGGTCTCGCGCTCGTCGCCTTCGCCTCGGTCGGCGCGATCCTCTCGACGGGATATCTGACCCTCGGCATCTTCTTCCTGCTCGGTGGAATGGCCGCCGCCAGTTCGAACGCCGCAAGCGGTCGCGTTGTGGTCGGCTGGTTTCCCAAGGATCGGCGGGGACTCGCGATGGGTATCCGCCAGACCTGCCAGCCGCTCGGGGTGACCATCGCCGCGGTGACGGTGCCGACGCTGGCCTCCGCCGGGGGAATCGGGGTCGCACTGATCGTGCCTCTCGTACTCACCGCCGTGCTCGCCGCGACCTGCGCGATCGGCATCCGTGACCCCCCGCGCGCCGAGAGGGTTCCGGGGTTGCCGACCGCCAACCCCTACCGGTCGAGCGGGTTCCTCTGGCGAATTCATGCCGTGTCACTGCTGCTCGTGTTTCCCCAGTTCACCCTGTCGATCTTCGGGTTGGTCTGGCTCGTCACCGAGCTCCGCTGGTCGGCGCTGGCCGCCGGGTTGTTGGTTGGCGGCGCCCAGTTCGTGGGAGCGATCGGGCGCATCGGGGTCGGCGTGCTGAGCGATCGGGTCGGCAGTCGCGTTCGTCCGCTGCGCTGGGTCGCGATCTCGGCATCCGTAGTGATGCTGTTGCTCGCCGCTCTCGGTGAACCTCGCTGGGGTGCCGCCGCAATCGTGCTGGTAATCGCGATGACGGTCACCGTTGCCGACAACGGGCTTGCTTTCACCTCCGTCGCTGAAACGGCCGGATCGTTTTGGGCCGGTCGCGCACTCGGCGCCCAGAACACGGGCCAGTTTCTCGCCGCCTCGGTCGCGGGTCCCGCGGTCGGCGCGCTGATCGGCCTGATCGGTTATCCCCTCGCCTTCGCCGCGGTCGCGCTGCTGCCGGCAGCGGCGATCCCCCTCATCCCGAGCGAGGCGGCCGAGCACGATCGACTCTGACCAGATCGATTCTGACTCACTGTTCAGCGTGAGTTCATCATCACCGAGCCCCCGGGAATGGTGAAAAACTGATGTTGGGATGACATTCCGCCGAGATTCTGCTGTCGAGCGAACGGCAACGACCGGACCGTTTTGCCGCTACGGCGTGATGATGAGCTTTCCCTGCGGGTCCCCGCTCTCGAGCATCCGCATCGCGTCGATCGCTTCGCTCAGGGGATAGACCCGATGGATGACCGGGGTGAGCGACCCGGCCGCGAGCAGGTCGGCGAGCAGCAGCAGATCCTCCAGGCGATGTGCCGCCGCGAACCCGGTCAGCCTCTGCCGCAGGACGAGTGAGAGGATCATCGCCCCGATGATCCGCTGGGCGCCGCCGAGGATGTGGCCGCCGTTCTCCCCGCCGACGATCACGAGCGTTCCGGTCGGCGTGAGGGATCGACGCAGAAGGGACAGCATGCGGTTCCCGGCTAGATCGAGGATGAGGTCATAACGCTCCGAGCCCAGGTCGCTGCGCGTGTAGTCGATGACAGTATCCGCGCCGAGCGAGGTCACCAGCTCGACCTTTGACGAGCTGCAGATGCCGGTCACAATGCCGCCGAGATGTTTCGCGAGTTGCACGGCGTAGATGCCAACACCTCCGGCCGCACCGATCACCAGCACACGCTGGCCCGCGGTGAGACGGCCAGCATCACGGAGTGCCTGCAGGGCCGACACCGCCGAGGTGGGCACCGCCGCCGCCTGCTCGAAACTGATCCCGGCAGGCTTTTTCACGAGAAGCCGAGCCGATGCGCTGGCGTACTCGGCGAGCGCCCCCCGGCAGACCCCGAACACCTCGTCGCCCGGCTTCAGGTCGGTGACCCCGCTGCCGACGCTGTGCGCGACTCCCGCGACATCCGTTCCGCGAATCCGCCCCTTCGGACGGCGCAGTCCGAAGCCGAATACCCGGATGAGAGACGGCACCCCGGTCATCACGTGCCAGTCACCGCGGTGAAGGGACGCCGCGCGCACCCGCAGCAGCACATCGTCGGCTCCGATGACCGGCATCTCGACATCCGCAGTGCGCAGCACGTCGGCGGATCCGTAACTGTCTTGGACCACAGCTTTCATTGGATTTCTCCTTGGGTGCGAGGGTAGTGGAACACGTCGTCGAGCGGCACGTCGAAGACGAGGGCGATCTGGAATGCCACCTCGAGAGAGGGTGAGTATCGACCCTGTTCGATGGCGATGATGGTCTGGCGGGTGACTCCCACCCGGGCGGCGAGATCGGCCTGGGTGAGCTCGGCGGCGAAGCGCAGGCGGCGGATGTCGTTGGTGATCCGCGTCGCCTTCACCATGTCTGGAAGCCCCGGCGGTAGGCGATGATCTTGGCGACCGACCCGACGATCGCTGACAGCACGAAGCCAAGATAAATCGCGTTGGCGATCCAGAACGGAGCCATCTCGATCAGTGCCAGGATCAGGGCCGTGACCGCGCCGATGACGAGGAAGGACTGCCCGATGTAGTCACCGAGTCGGTTGATCTCACGGTCGCGCTGGTCTTTCTCGGCCGCACTCTTCGGTGCGAAGAACGAGCTGAGGATGTCGAGAAGGATCGACGCGAGGATGGCCCCGCCGACGCTCCAGACGAGTGTCCACTGGTAAGACACCCCGGCGAGCGGACGGCCTCCGGCCTGGCCGAGCACTATCGCGAGGTAGGTGACGTAGGCCACCGTCGCGACGATCACCATGATCCACGCGCGCTTTTCGGAAACGGACATTGAATCTCTCCTGTCGGGCCGGCACTGGGAAGAGCACTGATATAAAAAATTACTGACATCTGTGAATGTGATGCAAAGTTTACAATTTGTCTAGTATTTTTTACTTTATCCCGGTGAGTGGAGCTACCACCCGGCCCCGTAACACTGAAAGGCCGGTCGCCGCGCCGAGGCTGTACCGGCTGCAGCGAGGGCGTCCGCTGGTGCGACCCCCGAGGCGAGAAGCGCGTGGGCTTCGGTGAGAAGTTCGCAGGCGAGGGAGTCGTCAACGCTGGCCGGTGCCGCGATCACACAGCGCACTCCGGCGTGCAGCCAGGCTTGCGACATGCCGAGCGCTTCCTGCCCCCAACGCACGGCTGAGCGCCCCACCTCGCACGCGGAGAGCACCACCACCATCGGAACAGACGGCAGCTGGTCAACGTCGTACCCGAACCACGGACCATCCGCGAGCAGCACGCCCGAGAAAAGTGGATTGTCGGCCGAGTGGCGGCCATGGGCGGAAACATGCAGCAGGTCCACCCGCTTGGCGAGATCAGCTACGGCTGCGCTGGTGGCCTCGGCCCCGACCAGTACGGTGGATGCCGCCCAACCGGCCGCGGCATCCGTCACCTCCTCGACAGCACGGGCGACCCCCGGCCCGGCGGCGAAACCGGCGGAGCGCAGGGACAGCGGCTGGCACCGCTGAGCCAGCCAGCGCGTCGCCGACACCGGCAGGGTGACCGCGCGACCAGCGAGCGTGGGCAGCAGCGACCACGGGAGTCCCGCGAGAACACCGGGTGGGGTCACGACAAGTCGTCCCGCGCCGAGGCTTCCCCACACTGGCCCCATAACCAGGGCGTCGAGCCGGTCGAGACGGTGTGTGAGCGACGCCTGCACCGCCTGTTGCATTTCCGGTGAGAGCGTCGCCGCCACCATGTCGAGGTCGGCGAGGAGGCCGTCGAGTTCGAAGCGGATCGGGTCGAGCGGCCCGAGATCCACCACGGTCGAGCGCTTCTCGGCCGTCACGGCAACGGCGGTCAAGCGCTCGCCCGACCACAGGATGGCGAGCAGCGCCGAGTCGCTCGCGCCCAGCTCCGCCTGCACGCCTTCCAGCGTCGCGAGTTCTTCGACGCTACCGGATCCACGGGCCTCCCACTGCCGCGCCCGGATCGCGGCTCGTAGTGCACACTCCGCCGCTCCATCGGCAGCGAACGGAGACGGATCGGCGGCACGCAGTTGCCGCAATTCCGCGAGATCGACGGCACTCGCTTCATTAGCGGGTGGGCGCAGCGGTACGATCCGGCTGGCGAGGTTGCGGGTGCGCTCCGACCACTCGAACACCTCCGACGCCTCGCCGCTCGCGACAGCCTCGCGGATGCCGAGAGCACTGAGGCGCGTGCCGTGTGCCACGAGCGCGCTCTGCAGGTCGAGGCTGCCGAAGGTCGACTGCCACTCGGCGAGCTCGTCGAGGCCGCTGCGCGCAAGGCTGAGTGCTCGGGTGCGCCGCCCTTCGAGAACCGCGAGTTCGGCACCGACCTCGCGGTGCAGCAGCCGCGCGCCGATCGTGCTCCCCGCCGAGAGCGGCACCGCAGCGAGAGCCGATCGCGCGCCCGCCGCATCCCCCGATTGCAGCCGCAGTCGCACGCCCTGCAGCCGCACCGCGATCGCGTCGCCGTCGAAATGCCGCGCCGAAAGCTCTGCCGCAGTCCCCTCAATCTGATCCCCAAGTGTGACGACGGATCGCGCAGAACCGGAC
>JANYEI010000204.1 GCA_025363205.1 Frigoribacterium sp. | reverse complement strand
GCTGCCGGTGCTCTCGGCCGAGCCGCCGGTCGTCATTGGCGAGGTGGTCGGGGCGATCGAGGAGAAGAGCCTGCTTGAGCAGGTATTCAGCGGTGACGCGAGCATGACCGACCCGGTCGGGAAATTTATCGGGGCCCCGCTTGGTTTGATTGGTGTGCACGAAGCGGTGAGCGCCGCGCGTGCCGCCTTCGGCAAAGCGGATGCCCTGCTCGTGACCGAGGACGGCAAGCCCATCGCTGTCGTTACGCGGCACGACCTGCTCACCTTCCTCTCCGACTAACCCGTCGGCTAAAACGCCTCCGCAAAAGAAAAGATCCCCGTGACCGACTTCTCCACCCGCGCCATCCACTCGGGCCAGGCCTTTGACCCGAACACCGGCTCGGTGATTCCCCCGATCTACCAGACCTCTACTTTTGTGCAGAAAAGAATTGGTGAATTGCGCGGCGGCTATGAGTACGCCCGCAGCGCCAACCCCACGCGGGACTCCCTGCAGCAGCTCGTCGCCGACCTCGAGGGAGCAAAGCACGGGTTCAGTTTCTCCTCGGGCCTCGCCGCGGAAGATACCCTCCTGCGGTCGATCCTTGTGCCGGGGGACCACGTGATCATGGGCAACGATGTCTATGGTGGAACGCATCGCCTCGTCAACCGGGTGTTCGTGCCCTGGGGCATCGAGCTCGACACCGTGGAGATGACCGACCTCGACGCCGTACGCGCGTCGATCCGTCCGAACACCCGGGTGCTCTGGGTGGAGACTCCGAGCAACCCGCTGATGAAGATCAGTGACATCACCGCGCTCGTGGAGATCGGGCACGCCGCCGGGGTCATCGTGGTGGTCGACAACACCTTCGCGTCTCCGTATTTGCAGAACCCCCTCGCGTTCGGGGCGGATGTCGTCACACACTCGACCACAAAATATCTCGGTGGCCACTCCGACGTTCTTGGCGGCGCCGTCGTGCTGAACAACGACGAGCTCGCGGAGAAGCTCGGCTTCCTGCAGTTCGCGATCGGACCGGTGTCCGGCCCGATGGATGCCTGGCTCACCGTGCGCGGAATCAAGACGCTCGCCGTTCGGATGGATCGGCACACTGCGAACGCGCAGGCGATCGCCGATGCGCTGGTCGGGCATCCCGCCATCGAGCGCGTGTACTACCCGGGTCTTGCCGGCCATCCCGGTCACGACCTCGCCGCTCGCCAGATGCGGGGGTTCGGTGGGATGCTCTCCGTCGCGCTCGCCGGAGGGCCGACCGTGGCCCGCGCATTCGCCGAGTCGACGGAGCTCTTCCAGCTGGCGGAATCCCTCGGTGGCGTCGAGTCGCTGATCGGGTACCCGTCGGAAATGACCCATGCCTCGGTGCGCGGCACCGCCCTTGCGGTGCCAGAGAACCTCGTGCGCCTGTCGGTTGGTATCGAGGGCGTCGACGACCTCGTCGCCGACGTTCTCGCTGGCCTGGATCGCGCCACGGCCTGATCGCTGGGACGGGCCGCACGCAGCACGCCATGAATGTCCTCGCGATGATCGGCAAATGTGCTCCGTCATTTCGGCCAGTTCGATCCGGAAATCGAAATATTCCATTTGCGGGATGTATCGGCGTGGAGCAACTCGGCTGACGTGCTTGCCCGGTGGAACCGAATGTCCTTGGTCGCGCCGACCGGTGCGCCGTGGGTCATAATGGTGTCGCCGCGCGGCGCTCCGCGTTCGTACGCCGCAGTTCGTCCCGCAGTCAAGGAAGCCGGATACTCCCGTCCATGGAACCAGTGAAGGTTCGCGCCCCCAGCATTCGCGATGTCGCGCGGATCGCTGGCGTGTCTTACCAAACGGTCTCGCGCGCGCTCAATAACTCCGAAAATATCCGCACAACAACAAAAGATCGCGTGCTCGAGGTAATTGAACAGCTCGGTTATCGCCCCAACCAGGCCGCTCGTGCACTGGTCACCAGTCGCTCTCGCACCATCGGCGTGCTCACCTCACAGGTCGCGAACTACGGTCCGGCGACCAGCCTTGCCGCGATTGAAGAGGCCGCTCGAGATGCCGGTTACCTGATCACGACCACGAGTCTGGTGGACACCGACTCCGAGGCGATCCACGATCGGCTCGAGTACCTGTTGAGCCAGGCGATCGAGGGACTGGTCGTCATTGCTCCGCAGATGCGGGTCTTCAACGCCATCCGTGAGCTCGACATTCGGCTGCCGCTCGTCACACTCGATTCAACCGGCACCGACGGTCAGCACAGCCTTTCCGTCGACCAGACTTCCGGCGCTCGGCTGGCCACCAGGCACCTCATCGAACTCGGCCATCGCAAGATCCTGCATCTCGGTGGACCCCAGGATTGGATCGAAGCGGAGGCACGCATGACGGGTTTCCTCGATGAGTTGATCGAGGCGGATCTTGACGTGCGCGCTCCGATCCTGGGGGACTGGACCTCGGACTTCGGCTACCGGGCCGGGAGCGAGCTCTCGCGGTATCGTGACTTCACCGCGGTGTTTGCGGCCAATGACCAGATGGCGCTTGGCCTGATCCACGCGTTCCGCGACGCGGGATTGGATGTTCCGGGCGACATCAGTGTCGTCGGGTTCGATGACGTACCGGATGCCGCCCACTACTGGCCGCCGCTCACAACGGTGCGCCAGGATTTTGCCGAGATTGGCCGCCGTTCCGTGGCCATGCTTCTCGCGGAATTGAACGGCAAGGCCGATCTTGGCCGCGAGCCGATCTTTCCCCAACTGGTGGTTCGCAGCTCGACTGCTCCGCCCCGACGGTAGCCCCGCGGGCCATCACGCGGCCAGGCGGCGCATTAATGTGACCGCTCTCATTTTTTGCATAACGGTTGCGTTAACTTGTTGACGACAAGGCCTCGCATGATGCACCCTCGTATTCATGCCTGCACCATCGCAACTGCTCCCACGTGGCGCCCGAAACCCCGGGTCACAGTCGGCGTTGCGCGAACTCAACCAGCAGAGAATCATCGATGCCCTGCTGGGAAGCGGCCCACTCACGCAGGCAGAGCTCGCCAGGCAGACCGGACTCTCCACTGCGACGGTGTCGAACATCGTGAAGACAATGGCGGCGCTCGGATCGCTGGAGACCGAGCCGACGACGAGCTCCGGGCGCAGGGCCCTGCTCGTGCGGCTCTCCAACAACGGCGCTGTCGCCGTCGGGATTGACTTCGGACGTCGGCACCTACGGATCGTGCTCGCCAGCCTCGGGTTTACCGTCGTCGCCGAACGGTTCGTGGAGCTGCCCCTCGGCCACCGTGCCGAAGAAAGCATCGACCGGGCATCACAACTCCTTGCCACGCTGCTCGAGGAGCATGATGTGAAGCCCTCCGCCGTGCTCGGAGTCGGGGTCGGAATCCCCGGCCCGATCGACCAGCGCACCGGCACCGTCGTGCAGGGCGCCATCCTGCCGGAGTGGGTGGGCATCCACCTGCTCGAGCTTGAAAAGCGACTGCACTTCCCCGTTGTCTTCGACAATGATGCCAATCTCGGGGCGCTCGCCGAGGTCACCTGGGGGCCACACAACACCGTGGATAACCTCGTATTCGTAAAGATCGGCAGTGGTATTGGCGCCGGCCTCATCCTCGGCGGCCACCCCTTCTCCGGCAGTCTCGGCATCACCGGTGAGATCGGGCACGAGACCATCACCGACAACGGAGTGGCGTGCCACTGCGGCAATCGGGGATGCCTCGAGACCGTGGCATCCACCTCGGTGATGATGGCGCTCCTCGGCACCAGGGCTCCCGTCTCGACGGCCGACATCGTGCGCAACGCCCTCTCGGGCGACTCCGCAACGCTGCGGGTGCTCGATGACGCGGGCGCGGCGATCGGACGCGGTCTCGCCAGCATTGCCAACCTGATCAACCCTGAGGTGATCGTGATCGGGGGGCCGCTCGCCGCCCTCGACCAGATCCTGCTCGAACCGATCCGGCGGGGGCTGCTGCGTCACGCGGTGCCGAGCGTCGGCGAAGCGACGGGCCTGGTGATGTCGTCACTCGGCGATCGGGCCGAGGCGCTCGGCGCAGCTTCCCTCGTGCTGCAGTCGCCCGGGCTGCGCCGAGCGTGATTATTTCTGAGTCGTTACGCGTTCGTTGCGTTCACAACTTGACGACAAGCCCGCAAACAAGGTTTAGTCTGTTAGTGGGTTATTTTTTCCCCCCCGATGAGACAAGGTAGTCCGGCGTGAAACCTCAGGCGAGACTCGCAGTTGTGAACGTACACAACCCGCGCTTTCGAGCAATTTCAGTGGTCATCGCGGAGGTGCCCGTTGGGGAATGATCCGGTCATTCTCGAGATGCGCTCGATCACCAAGGAGTTCCCAGGGGTCAAGGCACTCGACCGGGTGTCGCTGGTCGTCAAGGCGGGCGAGATCCACTCCATTTGCGGCGAGAATGGCGCAGGCAAGTCCACCCTGATGAAGGTGCTTTCCGGGGTCTACCCCTACGGCACGTACGAGGGCGACATCGTCTTTCAGGGGCACGAGTCGCGCTTCAGGGACATCGGGTCGAGCGAGGCCGCTGGCATCGTGATCATCCACCAGGAGCTCGCGCTCATCCCGCAACTCTCCATCACCGAGAACATCTTCCTCGGCAACGAGCCGCGTCGATTCGGCGTCATCGACTGGGTGCAGGCGAAGAAACGCGCCGTCGACCTTCTCGCCCGCGTCGGCCTCGAGGATGACCCCGACACTCAGATCAAGAACCTGGGCGTCGGCAAGCAGCAACTCGTCGAGATCGCGAAGGCGCTCAACAAGTCGGTGAAGCTCCTCATTCTGGACGAGCCGACGGCCGCCCTCAATGAGGCAGACTCTCAGCACCTGCTCGACCTGATCCTCGGGCTCAGGGGCCGGGGCATTGCGTCGATCATGATCTCCCACAAGCTCAATGAGATCGAGCAGATCTCCGACTCGATCACGATAATTCGTGACGGCAAGACCATCGAGACTCTTGATGTGAAGGCCGACGGCGTGAACGAGGATCGCATCATCCGGGGGATGGTCGGTCGCACGCTTGAAAACCGCTTCCCTGACCGCAACGCCGAGATCGGCGAGGTGTTCTTCGAGGTGAAGAACTGGACGGTGCAGCATCCGCTGACCGCCGAGCGGATGGTCGTGAAGAACTCGAGCTTCATTGTGCGACGCGGCGAGGTGGTCGGCTTCGCCGGCCTCATGGGTGCCGGCCGCACCGAGTTGGCGATGAGCCTGTTTGGGCGGTCCTACGGCACTTTCATCTCCGGCCAGGTCTTCAAGGACGGCAAAGAGATTCAGCTTCGCAATGTGAGCGAGGCCATTAAGAACGGGCTCGGTTACGTGAGCGAGGACCGCAAGGCGCTCGGTCTCAACCTGCTCGACGATATTCAGGATTCGGTCGTGTCGGCGAAGCTCTCAAAGATCGCGAAGCTCTCGGTGATCGACAAAGTGGAAGAACACCGCGTCGCCGAGGGTTATCGCAAGAGCCTGCGGATCAAAGCCCCGCGCGTGGATGAGGGTGTCAACAAGCTGTCCGGCGGTAACCAGCAGAAGGTCGTGCTGGCGAAGTGGATGTTCACCGACCCCGACCTTTTGATTCTCGACGAGCCCACCCGAGGCATTGACGTCGGTGCGAAGACCGAGATCTACGGCATCATCCGCGACCTCGCCGCCTCCGGTAAGGGCATCATTCTGATCTCGTCGGAACTGCCGGAACTGCTTGGTGTCTCCGACCGCATTTACACGATCTTCGAGGGTGCGATAACGAACAACATCTCCGCCGACGAAGCAAACCCCGAAACTCTGCTGAAGAGCATGACTTCCGCGAAGAAGAAAGTTAACAGCTAATGAGCGCAACTCCACAAGCTCCACGGAAGAGCGGCTTCCAGCTGCGGGACCTCGGCAAGATGTTCGGGGGCTCGCAGGGCACCGGTCGCCAGATCGGGATCCTCGCGGCGCTCGTGGTCATCATCGCCATCTTCCAGATCTTCACCGGCGGCTTGACGCTGAACCCGACCAACCTCATCAACCTGGTGAACCAGAACGCGTACGTTCTGATTCTCGCCATTGGAATGGTGATGGTGATCATCGCCGGTCACATCGACCTGTCCGTCGGGTCAGTCGCGGCCTTCGTCGGCATCGTCGTAGCGACCGCCATGGTCAGTTGGCATTTCCCACCGGTGCTCGCATTCGTGCTCGGCCTCGTAATCGGCCTCGCAATCGGTGCTTGGCAGGGATGGTGGGTTGCCTATGTCGGGGTGCCGGCCTTCATCGTGACCCTGGCGGGCATGCTCATCTTCCGCGGGGCGAACCAATTCTTCGGTAGCTCCAACACCATTACCGTGCCGGATTCCTTCACGGTGATCGGTGGCGGTTCG
>JANYEI010000181.1 GCA_025363205.1 Frigoribacterium sp. | reverse complement strand
AACCGCGCCCTCATGGGTGCGAACATGCAGCGCCAGGCTGTGCCGCTGCTGCGCAGCGAATCGCCACTGGTCGGAACCGGTATGGAGGGCTACGCGGCGATCGACGCCGGCGACGTGGTCACCGCAACCGGTGCCGGAGTTGTCGCTGAGGTCTCGGCTGATGTCGTGACCGTGCAGCTCGACGACGGAGGGACACAGGACTACTACCTCCGCAAGTTCAACCGCTCCAACCAGGGAACCTCCTACAACAACCGGGTGATCGTCGCTGCGGGCGACCGCATCGAGGTCGGCCAGGTTCTGGCGGACGGCCCGGCGACGGAGAACGGCGAACTCGCCCTCGGAAAGAACCTTCTCGTGGCATTCATGCCCTGGGAGGGCTACAACTTCGAAGACGCGATGATCCTGAGCCAGAACCTGGTGAAGGACGACACGCTCTCCTCGATTCACATCGAGGAGTACGAGGTCGATGCTCGCGACACCAAGCTCGGCAAGGAAGAGATCACCCGCGATCTTCCGAACGTGAGCCCGGAGCTGCTTGCCGACCTCGACGAGCGTGGCATCATCCGCATTGGAGCCGAGGTGCGCCCCGGCGACATCCTGGTCGGGAAGGTCACGCCGAAGGGCGAGACCGAGCTCTCCGCCGAGGAGCGCCTGCTGCGCGCCATCTTCAACGAGAAGAGCCGCGAAGTTCGCGACACCTCGCTCAAGGTTCCTCACGGTGAGGCCGGAACGATCATCGGCGTCAAGGTGTTCGACTCGCAGGACGGTGACGACGAACTCGGCTCTGGTGTCAACCAGCGCGTCGTCGTGTTCATCGCCCAGAAGCGCAAGATCACCGAGGGCGACAAGCTCGCCGGCCGTCACGGCAACAAGGGCGTCATCTCCAAGATCCTTCCGGTCGAAGACATGCCGTTCCTTGCCGATGGAACCCCGGTCGACATCATCCTGAACCCGCTGGGCATCCCCGGTCGAATGAACTTCGGCCAGGTGCTTGAGACCCATCTCGGATGGGTGGCCAAGCAGGGCTGGGAGATCAAGGGCAACCCGAAGTGGGCCGCCAAGATCTCGGACGAAGCGAAGTCAGGCGCTCCGGGCACCAAGGTGGCGACACCCGTGTTCGACGGTGCGCTCGAAGCCGAGATCGAGGGACTTCTCGACTCCACGACCCCGACCCGCGATGGCGACCGCCTCATCGGTTCATCCGGTAAGGCACAGCTGTTCGACGGCCGTAGTGGCGAGCCGTTCCCGCAGCCGGTTTCGGTCGGTTACATGTACATCCTCAAGCTCCACCACCTCGTCGACGACAAGATCCACGCCCGCTCGACGGGACCGTACTCGATGATCACGCAGCAGCCGTTGGGTGGTAAGGCGCAGTTCGGTGGACAGCGATTCGGTGAGATGGAGGTCTGGGCCCTCGAGGCCTACGGCGCCGCTTACGCACTGCAGGAACTTCTGACGATCAAGTCGGATGACATCCTCGGCCGAGTCAAGGTGTACGAAGCGATCGTCAAGGGCGAGAACATCCAGGAGCCCGGCATCCCGGAATCCTTCAAGGTGCTCATCAAGGAGATGCAGTCGCTGTGCCTCAACGTCGAAGTCCTTTCGGCAGACGGCACGGCAGTGAGCCTGCGCGACACGGATGACGAGGTCTTCCGTGCAGCGGAGGAGCTCGGAATCAACATCTCCACGCGCTTCGAGAACTCGTCGATTGACGACATCTAAGCCGTCATCGCCTCGACACCTTTTTCTAAAAGTTTTTCTAAAGTAGGAGAAAAATTGCTCGACGTAACAACGTTCGATGAGCTTCGTATCGGCCTCGCGACCGCTGACGACATCCGTCGCTGGTCGCATGGTGAAGTCAAGAAGCCCGAAACGATCAATTACCGCACGCTCAAGCCCGAGAAGGACGGCCTCTTCGGAGAGCAGATCTTCGGACCGAGCCGTGACTGGGAGTGCTCGTGCGGCAAATACAAGCGCGTGCGCTTCAAAGGCATCGTCTGTGAGCGCTGTGGCGTAGAGGTCACGAAGTCGTCGGTGCGCCGTGAGCGCATGGGCCACATCGAACTCGCCGCCCCGGTCACCCACATCTGGTACTTCAAGGGCGTTCCGTCGCGCTTGGGCTACCTGCTCGACATGGCGCCGAAAGACCTC
>JANYEI010000176.1 GCA_025363205.1 Frigoribacterium sp. | reverse complement strand
CGGCGGACTGAGTTCGACCGTGTGGTCGTCCATCGTGCCGCTGCTGCTCTGGCTGCTCGGATCACTCGTGGTCTCGGTGCTCGGTGCGATGCGCCAGGGCCGATTCAGGATCCTGCGTGAGTTGCGTCCGTCGCCGATCGGCGCCTGACCTGCTCAGAAGCTCGCGTGCTGCAGCACCCAGGAGTGCATCGCCACCGCGGCCGCGGCTGACGCGTTGAGACTGCGCGTGGAGCCGAACTGGCTGATCTCCACGATGGCTTCCGCCGCCGCGATCGCCTCCGCGCTGAGTCCCGGTCCCTCCTGGCCGAAGAGCAGGATGCAGGCCGCGGGGAAGCGGTAGGTCTCGATGATCACCGAACCTGGCACGTTATCGATCGCGATCACCGGCAAAGAAGCCTCCTCCGCCCAGGAGGCGAAGCTCGCGACATCCGGGTGATAGTGCACGTGCTGGTAGCGGTCGGTCACCATCGCGCCCCGCTTGTTCCAGCGCTTACGGCCAATGATGTGTACCGTGTCGGCGCCGAATGCGTTGGCGCTGCGCACGATCGACCCGATGTTCATGTCGTGCTGCCAGTTCTCGATCGCCACCTGGAACGGATGCCGCGACTCGTCGAGATCCGCCACGATCGCCTCCATCCGCCAGTAGCGATAGCGATCGACGACGTTGCGCGAGTCACCGTTCGCGAGAAGCTCGGGGTCGTAACGCCGATCCTCGGGATGGTCGCCCCGCCACGGGCCGACACCGTTGGTCGTGAGTTCGACGCTGGGGTTGGGGGTCTCGCCCGCGTCATCTGCCACGGGTTCGAGGGTAGCCGCGATCTGCGTGCCGCCGCGCCGACTTCGCCGCGTCCAGTTTAAATGGTGCGATCAACGAGCACGCCCACGCCCGACGTTCGATTCGGAAGCGCTCAGCAGCTCATCTGACAGAAGATGCATGATGAGGGGATGTTCACTCCTACCCGAGCCGCTGGGGTTCAGTCCCTCGCCGATTTTGTCCCCCGTGCGGGAAGCGACTATGCGCGAGACCGCAATTACGACACCGGACCCTCCCGCGAAAATGTTTCCAGTCTTTCTCCCTACCTCCGCCACAGACTCCTCACCGAGCGCGAGGTGGTCGCGGCCGTGCTCGAGCGGCATTCGCTCGGTTCGAGTGAGAAGTTCGTGCAGGAGGTGTTCTGGCGCACCTACTGGAAGGGATGGCTCGAGCAGCGTCCCGAAGTCTGGCGCCGGTATCGCCGTGATCTCGCAGAACTCGAGCTCTCCGGCGGATACTCCTCGGGCGACTACGAAGAAGCCATCGCCGGACGCACCGGCATCGACGCGATGGACGCCTGGGTGAGCGAGCTCGTCGACACCGGGTACCTGCACAACCACACCCGCATGTGGTTCGCAAGCATCTGGATCTTCACCCTCGGCCTGCCGTGGCAACTCGGCGCGGACTTCTTTTACCGCCACCTTCTCGACGGGGATGCCGCGTCGAACACGCTCTCCTGGCGGTGGGTCGCCGGGCTCCAGACCGCCGGCAAGACCTACCTCGCCACCGCATCGAACATCTCCCGCTTCACCGAGGGTCGGTTCTCGCCATCAGGACTCGCGACCACCGCCCGCTCGCTCGTCGAGGAGCCCCTGCCGTCGCCGGAGAGGATTGCGCCCGCAGAGTCCACCCCGGTAAAGGGCCGCGTCGGGTTGCTGCTCCATGAGGAGGATCTGGACGCGGCGAGCCTGCGTGACGACTATCCCTGGCTCGATGATGCGCGGCTCGATTCGAATCGCGGGCTTGTGGCTGTCGCCGGATCCGCCGATCCCGACTCACGCTCCCCCTCGGGCGCATCGGAGGCTGTGCGCCAATTCACGGCGTCGGCCCTCGACGACGGTGTCACGCGGGCATCGCTCGCCCTCGGACGACCGGCGCGAGTGCTTCCCGATGCCCTCCCCTCGACGGTGCTCGAGTGGGCGGCATCCGAACGTCTCGATGCCGTTGTTGTGCCCTATTCTCCGGTCGGCCCTGTACAGGAACGGATGCGCACACTCGACGCCGCGCTCGCGTCCGAGGCGGTGGTGCTCACGCCTGTGCGGCGACGCTGGGACACCCTCGCCTGGCCGCATGCGGCGCGGGGATTCTTTCCGTTCCGCGAGCAGATTGCCGGGTTGCTCCGCCAGCAGGGGCTGTGAAGGCGAGCCTGAGTGCGAGGCTATGGCGCCCGTGAATCGGCGTCCGCGAATCGACGTCCGGTCGAAAAAGGTGGCGACCGGCGCGCAATTGTCCTGACCGTCGGGATGAGCTGAATCGCCGACCCGGCAAGGCGCAGTAGCGCGTGCTGGCGTTCGTGCTCGGGTTCGTGTTCAGCCTCGTGTTCGTGTCTCGGTGCTTGTGTCTCAGTGCTCGCTGGATTGAACTGCTGGTCGAATGGGAGGCGCCGCGACTACTCACTAGGTGGAGAGCGCCAGCCTCCGCTGATCGAGTACGGAGCGGCTGCGGCCGTCTCGAGATCTGGACGATTCGAAGAATGGGCCGACGGAGCCGTGGGGCGCGGATCCCGCCGTCCGTGGTCCGCTCTTCTCCTCCCCAGTTTCGTAGAAAAGTTCTTCTTTACCTGTTCTGTCGGTGCCGCCTGGATGGGCGGGGAATGTCGGTGGTGTGGTGTGGGATTCGGTTATGGAAACCACCGCGACGACCGCCTCCGGGCTGGAT
>JANYEI010000155.1 GCA_025363205.1 Frigoribacterium sp. | reverse complement strand
TTACCAGTGATGCGGGGGTGCAGTCCGATCGACATCATCCGCCCGACGTCGTCACCGTCGTTGCGCAGGCGATCGAGCGTGGCCTTCGCCGTCTCGAAGAATTGCTCCGGGCTGCCAAAGCCGGTTCCCATGATGTATCGCGCGTCGTTCACGACGAGGGAGTACGGCACGACGACGTGGCTCTTCCCGCCCACCGAGGTCCAGTACGGAATGTCCTCGTTATAGGTGTCTGAATCGTAAAAGAATCCGCCCTCTTCGGCCACGAGCTCACGGGTGTTGACGCTCATTTCCCTGCAGTACCACCCGACCGGCCTGGTGCCGGTCGTCGTCTCGATCGACGCGATCGCCCGCTTGATGGCCTCGCGTTCCTCATCGCGGGTCATCTCGTAGTGGTTGCTCCAGCGGTATCCGTGGCCGGCCGCCTCATCGCCGCGGCGTGCGAGCTTGGCGGCGACCTCCGGATTCCGTTCGAGTGCGACGGCCGCTGCGAAGAAGGTGACGGGGATACCCGCGGCGTCGAACACGCGGAACAGGCGCCAGATTCCGGCGCGAGATCCGTATTCATACATCGATTCGACGGCAAGGTCACGCTGGTCATCCACCGCGAACGGAAGTTCGTACATGCCGTCGTTGACGCCATCACCCATCGCGAAGGTCTTCTCGGATCCCTCCTCGTAATTCACGACAACCTGGATGGCAACCTTCGCGCCGTTCTTCCACCGGATCCGGGGCGGATGCTCGCCGTAGCCGACGAGATCCCGAGTGGGGCCGGGAACGCCGTCCAGGTCGGTCTGGCGGAAGAACTGCGGGTCGAGTGTCATATTTGTTTCTCCTCGGGTTGATGGGTGATTGTGTTTCGGCAGCGGAAGCGCTCAGTCGAGACCGGCGAGGCTCCGGGCTCCGTCCACGACGATGAGCTGGCCGTTCACGTAGGAGGCCTCGGCGCTGGCCAGAAATTGATACACGTACCCGATATCTTTGGGATCGCCAACACGCCCCGCGGGGATTTTGGCAACGACCGCATCCACGCCGTCTGGACCGAGCGAATTGACCGGATCGAGAGCCTGGGGCGTGCGGATGACCCCGGGAGCCACCGCATTTGCGGTTATGCCGTCTGCGGCGAACTCCACCGCAAGTGACTTGACGAGGCCAACAAGTCCGGCTTTTGCCGCAGCGTAATGGGAGTGCTCCGGCCAGGCCGAAACCGTACCGGCTACCGAGGAGGTGGCGATGAGTCGCCCATAACCCGCACTTTGCATGTGCGGGAGAGCCGCCCGGAACGCCCGCCAGGCGCCGTTGAGGTCGACGTCGAGCACCTGGTTCCAGGCCGCGTCGTCGAGATCCGCGAGCGCCACCTTCCGGGCAATACCCGCGTTAGCGACAACGATGTGCATGCCACCGAGCTCGGCGACCGCCTTGGCAACGAGCGCGTCAACATCCGCCGTCTTGGTGACGTCTACGGCGGCGACAACGACACGGCTGCCGGCTTTTTCGGCGGCAGCTCGCACGGGTTCGATGTCGTGCCCATCAGCCGGATACCAGGCGAGCGCGAGGTCGGCGCCGGCCTCAGCGAAGATTTGGGCTGTTGCCGCGCCGATTCCCGAAGCGGCTCCGGTGATCAGGGCTACGCGCCCGGTCAGGTCGAACATGATGAACCTCCTGGTGTTTATTCCGTGCTGGTCGATGGGGTGGGATGGAGAGATTGTGCAGTTCCGAACGCCCCACCCTCGCGCAGTTCGGTGAGACGATCGGCCGAATATCCCAAGACCTCGCGCATCACCTCTGAAGCATGTTCGTTGCGGCGAGGGGCCCGACGATAAACGGTCGGTTCGTTGCCGACCCGAACGGCGCTCGCCACCTGAGTGACCGAACCGAAGTACGGATGTTCGGTCGTGACGAGCATGTCACGAGCCGCAGTATGGGGGTCGGAAAGCGCATCGATCACCGAATTCACCGGCCCACTCGGCACTCCCGCTGCCGTGAGGTCGGCGAGCCACTCCTCCGAGGTTCGGGTGACGAATGCCGCCTCCAGAATCTCGATCAGCGCTGCCGCGTTCTGGCGTCGGGCCGTGAAGTCGATGAAGCGCGCGTCATCGGCGAGCTCGGGTCGCCCGATGACCACCGCGAGTCGTTTCCAGAACTTCTCCTTCGGGCACGCGACCACCAGCCAGCCGTCCGCCGAGGGGAAGGCCTGGAACGGGATGATGGACGGGTGCGCGGAATGGTGGGTTCGCACCGGAACGAAGTCACTGTTCAGCGCCCAGGCCGCCGGGTAGGTGAGCATAGAGATCGCGGTGTCGAACAGGCTGACGTCACAGTCGGCGCCGATGCCGTCCCGTCGGGCCGCATGCAACGCCGCGAGCATCGAGATAGCCGCGACGAGCCCGCCCGAATAGTCGACGACCGACAGCCCCGATTTGGTCGGCGGCCCGTCCGGCTCCCCGGTGATATCCATCCAGCCTGCAATGCCCTGGAGCACGTAGTCGTACCCCGGCTCCGCGCTCCGTGGTCCGGTCATGCCGAACCCGCTGAGCGAACAGCACACGATCGCGGCGTTGAGATGTTTGAGGTCCTCGTAGCGAATGCCGAGCTTCTTCGGAACATCCCCGCGCAGGTTCGAATACACGATGTCACTGACCCTGACGAGATCCTCGAAGACGGCGCGGCCGGCTGGAGTGCTGATGTCGAGGTCGATGCTGCGCTTGTTCCGGTTGAAGACCTCGAAGAACACGCTGTCCTCCCCGTCTTGAAGCGGAACGACATAACGCCCAACGTCGCCCCCGGAAGTGGGATCCTCGATCTTGATCACGTCCGCACCGAGATCGGCAAGTTGCACGCTGCCGAACGGCCCTGCGCCGTATTGCTCGAGCGAGATGATTCGAATGTCCTGGAGGGGTTTCATCGCGCGGCGCCTTCCTGGCCTGCCGTCCGACGACGACGGCCGGCGACGAGGGCGACCGTTCGAGCCATCTCATTTCCGACGATCATCACCGATTCATCGACGCCCATTCCCGGCTTCGCGAGCACCTGATCCGCACCGCAGGCCATCGCGATATGGGCGCTCACGCGGGCAGATACGTCTGTCTCGTTGCAGGTTCCGCCACAGTACGCGGCGAGTCCGGCCTGCCGCACGTGAATGAGTGCCTGGATCGTGTTGGTGATTCCGCCGAGATCCGGTGTCTTCACATGGATGACGTCGGCCGCGCCGGCGGCGACGAACAGCTCGATGTCTTCGAGGGTGTTGCACCATTCATCGACGACGATGTGGACCGGTATGGCGCGCTCCGCAAGCATCCGCCTCAATTCCACATAAACGTCTATCTGCGCCTGTCGACTGCCCGCATCGATCGGGTGCTCGATCCGCAGGGTGAAGGGCGATGCCGCAGCCGCAAGTTCGCGAAGATATTCGGCGATGCGGTCGAGGTCGTTCCCGAACGCGATCCCGATAGTGCCGTAGGTGTCGAAGTGCAGTCGCGGGTTATATTCAGATCGGGATCGAAGGGCGAGGATGCGGTCGCGAATCCAGCCGATGTAAGCCTTGAGCAATCCCCCGTCCGGGCCAAGCTTCGACTCGACCTGATTGATCAGGCCGTGCGGAAGAACATCGACCTCTTTGAGAATCATCTTGTCGACGTTGGTATAACGGTCATCGCCCGATTGCGCATACAGAGGAACCGCCGCGATGTCGATGTCGGTGCGATATTCCCGCTGGATGATCTCGGCCATCGTCACTCCCCCGGCGAGCGAAACCGCATGAAGCAGAGCCTGCGTCACGCCGTATCGCACCGGCGCGTCGAGCAAGCGGCCGTCATCGATGATGCGGTCGATCTCTTCCGCGACTTCCCGGAAGGCAGTTATCGTCCGGCCGACCAGCCGGGGTGCGACCACGTTCTCAACCTGCGCTTGGATGCCGGAGGCAGTCGCGATCGGGGCGCGCCCTGCCGCTCCCGCATACTGCACCTCGGCGCAATCGCCGAGTGCAACCTGGCCGTCCGAGAGAACAAGCATCACCGAGACGGCGATACCGGGCTCGCGCACCGCGGTGAACCCGGGAGTGAGAGAGCTGCCCGTGTAGAGGAACCCGTCGTGTGATGCCCCGGCCCGAATCGCCGCCTGGTCATCGCGATAAAACCCGGTTCGCACGGGAACAGCGATAACGTCGACAATCTTCACGGTGTCATCCTCGCAGCCACCATTTAGCGCAT
>JANYEI010000134.1 GCA_025363205.1 Frigoribacterium sp. | reverse complement strand
GGGCATCCGGATCAAGCTCAACTCGATCGTCGACGAGGCCATCATCGATGCGCTCTATCGGGCCAGTGAGGCAGGTGTGCCCGTCGAACTGCTCGTGCGCGGCATCTGCGGCGTGAAACCGGGAGTCGAGGGACTCAGCGGTAACATCGACGTTCGGTCGATTCTCGGGCGCTATCTCGAGCACTCCCGCATCTTCTCCTTCATCAACGGCGGGGATCCGCAGGTCTACATCGGCAGCGCCGACCTGATGCACCGCAACCTGGATCGCCGGGTGGAGGCGCTCGTGCGGCTCACCAACCCCGAGCACCTGCGCGAGATTGAAGACCTGTTCGATCTCGCGATGTCCGACGACACCGCCCACTGGAAGCTCGCGGCCGACGGCGGCTGGACGCGTCACTACCGGGCGGATGACGGCTCATTGCTTGATGACATGCAGAATGTGCTCATGCGACAGGTTTCCCAGAGAAAGCGCACCGGAGTAGTCCGTTGACCCTCACCGGCCCCGCCGTCGTACAAGCCGCGGGAGCGGTCTGTTGGCGCGAGACCACTAGCGGTATCGAACTGATCGTGGTGCATCGCGGTGACCGTGCCGACGTCTCCATCCCCAAGGGCAAAGTTGACCAGGGGGAAACGCCGCCCCAGACCGCCGTTCGTGAGATCGCCGAGGAAACCGGGCTCGTGATCGCCCTCGGTGCCCCGCTCGGCACGACCGAGTACACGATGCCAGGGGGGCGCGAGAAGATCGTGCACTACTGGTCGGCGGAAGTCTCGGATGCCGCGATCGCCGAATCAACTTTCGTCGCAAACAAAGAGGTCGCCGCCATTCAATGGCTCTCGGTCAAGGCGGCTCGGGCGGCGCTCAGCTACGACCTCGACCGTGATGTGCTCGATCGGTTCTCGGCTCGGGTGAAGGCCGGCACCATCCGCACCTTCCCGATCATCGTGTTGCGCCACGCCCGCGCCGTGCCACCAGCCAGCTGGGACGGACCGGATGCCACGCGCCCCCTGCTGCACCGCGGACTCGAGCAGTCTCATAATGTCGCTCCGGCCATCGCCGCCTGGGCGCCGCGAAAACTCATCAGCAGCACGGCGGTGCGCTGCCTCGCCACGATAGAACCCGTCGCGGTCATCACCGGACTGACCGTGAAGCAGTCTGTCGGCATCAGCCAGGATGCCTACGAAGACGGAGCCGCCCGTGTGCGCAAGACCGTGCGCAAACGACTTGCCGCCGGCGTCGCAGTGGTTCTGTGCAGCCATGGACCCGTGATCCCCGAGATCATCGACGAGACGGCCGCGCTCACCAACACGCCGCTCGACGCGGCCATGCGGCGGGCCGGAATGTTATCTACCTCGGAATTCACGGTGATGCATGTCTCGTCCGATCATCCGGATGCCCCGCTCGTCGCCGTAGAGACGCACGGTCCGGCCTTTCTCTGAGGCCCCGATCTGGTCGACAATTCGAAGCTCGTTTACCTCTTGTTAACCTTCTAGGACGATCGTGGACACTCGCCGCACATAGCGTCTTCTCTTGGACCAGCACCGGTCTTCCCGGCGGCCGAGCCCTAAGCTGCTCGCCTGCCGGAGTCACCACCCCGAAGGGAACACAGTGAAGTTCACACACGCCGCTTCGGCGGGCGCACTCGCGCTCGTCGCCGCACTCGCACTCTCCTCTTGTGCAAGCACCCCAAGCACGCCGGCCGCGAGCAACACGCCAAAGGCGAGTTCCGCAGCGATCGACAAAACCCTCACCGGCACCATCACCGCCGGCGGATCAAGCGCACAGGCCAATGCCGAGGCGGCCTGGATCGTCGCATTCCAGGCACAGGCGAAGGGCGTCACGATCAACTACGACAAGTCGCAGGGCTCGGGCGGTGGAGTCACCAACTGGCTCGCCGGTAGCTACGACTTCGCTGGCTCCGACTCACCTCTCAGCGCCGCGCAGCAGACTTCTGCAGCCACGCTCTGCGGCGCCGGCGGAGCAATCACTCTCCCCGTCTACCTCGACGGTGTCGCGATCATCTTCAACCTCACCGGAGTGAAGAAG
>JANYEI010000138.1 GCA_025363205.1 Frigoribacterium sp. | reverse complement strand
CGTGATCCTGCCGGCGAACCCCTCTCTCGACTGGGATCTCGGCGAGACCGGGGGCACCGTCGCCCTGCGGATGCCGAACAACAGGATCGCCCTCGAGCTGCTCTCTGAGACGGGCCCGCTCGCCGTCTCGTCGGCCAACCTCACCGGAGAAACAGCGGCTCGCACTGCACAGGAAGCCGAGCGGATGCTGGGCGCTAGCGTCGAGGTCTACCTCGACGGCGGAGAGGTCGGTCTCGACTACGAAGCAACCGGACTCGGTTCGACGATCATCGATGCGACCGGCCTGCTGATCGAGGGCGGCACGCTGCGAATCGTGCGACACGGGGTGATCACCGAGGCCCAGATCGACGAAGTGCTTGCGCGCCTCCCGGCGCCGCCGGAGCCCGCAGCGCCGACGGAGCCCGCGACGTGAGACTGATCATCTATGTCGCCGCCGGCGGACTGTCTGCCGTGGTCACATTCGTGCTGGCAACCGTGATCGCTCGGCTCGGCATGAAGTATCAGCTTTATCCGGCGATTCGCGAGCGCGATGTGCACAAACGACCGACACCGCGTCTCGGTGGCATTGCGATGTTCCTCGGCATCATCACCGCATTCGGAGTCGCGTCGCAGCTGCCGCAGTTTCACCTCATCTTCGCCAAGCCGGGACCGATTTTCGCGATCCTCGGGTCGGCTCTGATGATCGTGCTTCTGGGGGTCGCCGATGACATCTGGGATCTGGATTGGGTCACAAAACTCGCGGGTCAGATAATCGCTGCCGGGCTCCTGGCCTGGCAGGGAGTGCAGCTCACGAGTCTCCCGATCATCGGGGGAGTTGTCGTACTCTCGTCCTACACCGGGCTGATCATCACGGTGTTCGCCATCGTGCTTGTGATGAATGCGATCAACTTCATCGACGGTCTAGACGGTCTCGTCGCGGGGGTCGCGATCATTGCGAACGGCGCCTTCTTCATCTACACCTACATCCTAGTAACGCGCATCGCCGCAGCGGAATACTTCAATCTCGCCCTTCTTATTTCGGCCGTGTTGATCGGAGCCTGCGTCGGCTTCCTGCCACTGAATTGGCACCCGGCGAAGCTGTTCATGGGGGATGCCGGGGCGCTCCTGGTTGGCCTGTTGATGGCGACTTCGGCGATCTCGGTGACCGGACAGGTCGATCTCGCCGCACTGCAGTTCTCCAAACAACTCATTCCCGCGTTCATCCCGATCCTGCTGCCGCTCGCTATCCTGCTCATTCCGCTGCTCGATTTCGGTCTCGCGATCTTCCGTCGCTTGCGAGCTGGCAAATCACCGTTCAGTGCCGATCGCAAGCATTTGCACCACCGGTTGCTCGATATGGGGCACTCCGACGTGCACGCCGTATTGATCTTCTACTCGTGGACCGCGGTCGTCTCGATCGGCTGCCTCCTGTTCATGTACTTCGATGCGATCTGGGGAGTGCTGTTCGTCATCGTCGGACTCATCGTCTGCACCGCGTTCACTCTTGCACCGCTCAGCAGGCGCAAGGCGGTGGAGGCTTCTGTGCAGCTCACGAATTCTGACGACGAGGATGCTGTGGCACAACTCGACCCGCTCGACGAAGCTTCCTACGACGCCACCTCCTCCGAAACATCCACGAAAGAAGCATCATGAGCGCCGTTCCTATCCTCAAGCGGATCCTGGCCTACGGAGGCATCCTCGCCATCGCCATCGCGGTTGTCGGGTCCGTGATCGGCCTCATCGTCGCCGGGGGAGTCGGGCTCGTGAGCGCACTCATCGGAACTGTCATGGCGGTCGTTTTCCTCGGTATCACCGCCGCCAGCATCGTGGTGGCGACGAAGGTTGCCAAAGGGGATCTTCTGAGTGTCGCCTTCTTTGGAATTGTGATGGGGGCCTGGCTTCTCAAGCTCGTGGTCTTCATCGTGCTGATCGTGCTTCTCAAGGACCAACCCTGGATCCAGACGCAGGTTCTGTTCCTCACCGTGGTGGTTGCGGTGGTCGGAACGCTCGTGGTGGATGTGGTGGTGATCGCGCGGTCCCGCATGCCCTATGTGAGCGACATAAGCCTGCCGACGGAGGCCTCCGTGAGTCCCGATCGACCCGAGTAGAGGTTTGGATGACCTCATTCTCTTGATAGAGTCATTGCGAATGCCCCCCTTCTTCTCGCCGCGTGAATACACGCCCCGATTCTGGAGTTAGCGCTGCTACCCCACGCACTCAATCTCATCCTCCCCCTCGCCGGCGAAGGCGACAGCGGTGGAGGCTTTGTTGGTCCCAGTATCGGTGAGTTCTTCCCTCCGATCATCGCGTTCGCCGGCACCCCGTTCGAGCTCAACCGGGTCATGCTGGTTCGCATCATCACGACTGTCATCATCATCGTGGTCTTCTCGCTGCTGACCAGGTCGCTCAAGGTCGTACCGACGCGCTGGCAGAGCGTGCTGGAATTCGGCACCGATTTCGTGCGCGTTGGCATCGCGGAAGACTTGCTTGGCAAGAAGGACGGCCGCCGGTTCCTGCCGCTGCTGATGACCTTCTTCTTCATGATCCTGGCAATGAACTTCACTGGAGTAGTGCCGTTCGTCAACATCGCCGGCACTTCGGTGATCGGGGTGCCGCTGCTGCTCGCGGCAATCGCCTACTTCACCTGGATCATCGCCGGGCTGAGAAAGCACCCCGGTAAGTTCCTGCGCAATGCGCTGTTCCCGCCCGGTGTCCCGTGGCCGTTATACATCATCGTCACGCCGATCGAACTGATCTCGACCTTCATCGTGCGGCCCGTGACCCACACGCTGCGACTGCTGATGAACATGATCGTCGGCCACCTGCTGCTCGTGCTCTTCTTCCTCGCCACCTCGTTCTTCTTCTTCGAGGCCAACGGGCTTTACAAGCTCTTCGGCATCGGCACGATCGCGTTCGGGCTCGCCTTTACGGTGCTCGAGCTCCTGGTGATCGTGCTGCAGGCCTATGTATTCACCATCTTGACGGCTGTCTATCTCCAGCTCGCGCTGGCGGACGAACACTGACCGAACAGACTGACCGAACCAGGACGTATCGACCTAGCACGATGCGAGTCGGGCAACCGCCTCTCGCACCATCACGGAAGGAAACACACAACGTGGACACCACTACCGTTGCCGCACTCAGCGGAAACATCGCGACGATCGGCTACGGCCTCGCAGCAATCGGCCCGGCAATCGGAGTCGGAATCGTCGTCGGAAAGACGATCGAGTCCGTCGCGCGCCAGCCCGAGCTCCAGGGCCGCTTGACTGTGCTGATGTACATCGGTATCGCCTTCACGGAGGCGCTCGCCTTCATCGGTATCGCAACGTACTTCATCTTCACCACCGGACAGTAGTCATGAAACACCTCCTGCTCGCCGCGGCTGCGGGAGCGGATCACAATCCGCTCCTTCCGAGCCTTGCTGACATTATCTGGTCGGCGGTCTGCTTCGTCGTGCTGTTCGTCTTCTTCTGGAAGAAGATCTTGCCGGCGGTGCAGAAGAACCTTGACGAGCGTTCGGCTGCCATCGAGGGCGGAATCAAGAAGGCGGAGATTGCCCAGGCGGAAGCCGCTGCTGCGCTCGATAAGTACACCGAGCAGCTCGCCGAGGCACGCGCCGAAGCAGCGAAGATCCGCGACCAGGCTCGCCAGGATGGCACGAAGATCCTGAACGAGCTCAAGGAGCAGGCATCCGCTGAGGCGGCTCGCATCACGATCAATGCACAAGCGACGATCGAAGCGGAGCGCCAGTCGGCACTCGTCTCTCTGCGCTCCGAGGTCGGATCGCTCGCGATCGACCTCGCGTCGGGCGTCATCGGCCAGAGCCTGGCCGACGACAAGAACGCGGCGAACCTCGTCGACCAGTTCTTGGCCGATCTCGAGAACTCCGAAAAGACGGCTAAGCCGGAGTCGGTGAACTGAGTATGGGATCAGCGACCAGGGAAGCTCTCGCCGCCTCACGGGCGGAGTTGTCGTCTAGGGGTTCGGCCGACCTGGCCACCGCCGACGAGCTGTTCTCGGCCGGCCGGATCGTCGGTGGCTCTGCGCAGCTGATCTCGATGCTGTCGGACACCGCGACGGATGCCACGCAGAAGCAGGCAATCCTCGCGGCCGTCTTCGGCACCAATTTGAGCCCCGCTACTCTCGGCCTGCTCGGCACAGTGGTCTCACACCGCTGGTCGAACACCGACGACCTGCTCGCCGGCATAGAAGAACTCGGGCTGCGCGCCGCGGCGGATTCCGCACCAGCCACTGTCAACATCGATGCCGAATTATTCGCGTTCGGCACGGCGGTTTCGTCGGATCCCGAACTCGAATTGGCCGTGAGCAGCAAGCTGGGCAGCGCGGAGTCGAAGGTGGCTCTGGTTGACACCCTGCTGGCGAAAAAAGTTTCACCGCAGACACTCTCGATCGTGCGCCACCTGATGCAGCAGCCGCGCGGTCGTCGCATCGGCGAGTTGCTTCGCACGGCGGCATCGATCGTCGCGGACCAGTCCGGGCTCGCTGTCGCGACGATCACGAGCGCCACCCCCATCCGCGCCGTTCAGCTCGAACGCCTGCAGAAGGGTCTCGCTGCCAAATTCGGGCGCGCGCTCAAGTTCAACCTGGTCGTCGATCCTGCCCTCATCGGTGGGCTTCGCGTGCAGGTCGGCGATACGGTCATCGACGACAGCGTCTCGTCAAAGCTCAAGGATCTCCGGCTCCAGCTCGCCGGATAATCCCTCACCGTACCCACCTCGGCGACCAGCGCCACCAACACAGACCCCCCGAAGCCGGACAGCTTCGCGAAGACAAGGAAACAACCGAAATGGCAGACCTCACGATCAGCCCGGACGAGATCCGCGACGCGCTCAAGGACTTCGTCAAGGCGTATGACCCCGCGTCCGCATCCACGACGGAGGTCGGCTACGTCATTGACGCAGCCGACGGAATCGCGCACGTACAGGGTCTCCCCGGCGTAATGGCCAATGAGCTCATCAAGTTCGCGGACGGCACCCTCGGCCTCGCCCAGAACCTGGACGAAAACGAAATCGGCGTGATCGTGCTCGGTGAGTTTGCCGGGATCGTGGAGGGCCTCGAGGTCACCCGCACCGGCGAGGTTCTCTCGGTGCCGGTGGGGGACGCCTACCTCGGGCGCGTCGTCGACCCGCTCGGTGCCCCGATCGATGGTCTCGGTGAGATCAAGAGTGAGGGCCGTCGTGCCCTCGAACTTCAGGCCCCTGGTGTCATGCAGCGCAAGAGCGTTCACGAGCCGATGCAGACCGGAATCAAGGCGATCGACGCCATGATCCCGATCGGTCGCGGACAGCGCCAGCTCATCATCGGTGACCGCCAGACTGGAAAGACGGCCATCGCGATCGACACGATCATCAACCAGAAGGCCAACTGGGACTCGGGCGACACCACCAAGCAGGTGCGCTGCATCTATGTGGCGATCGGCCAGAAGGGCTCGACCATCGCTTCGGTGAAGGGCGCCCTCGAGGATGCCGGAGCCATGGAGTACACGACGATCGTGGCGTCTCCGGCCTCCGACCCCGCCGGGTTCAAGTACCTCGCCCCGTACACAGGCTCGGCCATCGGCCAGCACTGGATGTACGGCGGCAAGCACGTGCTGATCATCTTCGATGACCTCTCTAAGCAGGCCGAGGCCTATCGCGCCGTATCGCTGCTGCTGCGCCGTCCCCCGGGGCGCGAGGCCTACCCAGGCGACGTGTTCTACCTGCACTCCCGCCTGCTCGAGCGCTGTGCCAAGCTCTCCGACGAGCTCGGTGCGGGATCGATGACCGGCTTGCCGATTATCGAGACCAAAGCCAATGACGTCTCCGCGTACATCCCGACCAACGTGATTTCGATCACCGACGGCCAGATCTTCCTGCAGTCCGACCTCTTCAACGCCAACCAGCGTCCGGCGGTGGATGTGGGAATCTCGGTCTCCCGAGTCGGCGGTGATGCCCAGGTCAAGTCAATCAAGAAGGTCTCAGGCACGCTCAAGCTCGAGCTCGCCCAGTACCGCTCGCTCGAAGCCTTCGCGATGTTCGCGTCAGACCTCGACCCCACCAGCCGTCGCCAGCTCGCCCGCGGGGCTCGCCTCACCGAGCTTCTGCGCCAGCCGCAGTACTCGCCGTATCCCGTCGAAGAACAGGTCGTTTCGATCTGGGCTGGGACGAACGGCAAGCTCGACGAGGTCGCCGTCGAAGACGTGCTGCGCTTCGAGCGCGAGTTGCTCGACTACCTTGGCCGCAACACCGAGGTGCTGTCGAAGCTCAAGGCCACGAACGTGCTGGACGACGACACCGTCAAAGCGCTCGACGAGGGTGTGGACAAGTTCAAGCTCGAGTTCCAGACGGGCGAGGGCAAGCCGCTCGCTTCGGTCGGCACCGAGCAGTTCGAGGCCATCGAGCCGGAGAACATCGCCCAGGAGCAGATCGTCAAGCAGAGGCGCTAGCAGATCTCGACAGGGGCACTGGTCCCCTGCTCGGCTCACAATTTTCACAAACCAAAAGAAAGTACAGACATGGGAGCGCAACTTCGGGTCTACCGGCAGAAGATCAAGTCTGCCCAGACGACCAAGAAGATCACTCGGGCCATGGAGCTGATCTCGGCCTCACGCATCCAGAAGGCGCAGGCGAGGGTGGCGGCATCCGGCCCATACTCGCGCGCGGTCACCCGCGCAGTGTCGGCGGTCGCCACCTTCTCCAACGTGGATCACATCCTCACGACGGAGCCGGAAAAGATCGAGCGCGCTGCGGTAGTGCTTTTCACCTCCGACCGTGGACTCGCTGGCGCATTCAGCACGAACGTGGTGCGCGAGTCGAACGAGCTCGTGACGCTTTTGCGGAGTCAGGGCAAAGAGGTCGTCTATTACCTCGTCGGTCGTAAGGCGGCGGCGTACTTCGCCTTTCGCAAGCGTGCCGCGGAACAGATCTGGACCGGAGGCACCGAGAAGCCCGAGTTCGAGACGGCACAGACGATCGGGGAAACCCTCGT
>JANYEI010000136.1 GCA_025363205.1 Frigoribacterium sp. | reverse complement strand
GTTGTTTGAGGGCCGGCCAACAGGGAGCGGTTTGGCCGACCAGATCTGGAGCCAGGGTGGCCCGAGTATCACCGCGCGCATTCGAATCCGTGGACTCGGCAGAGAATGGCTGGCATTCCAGTGTGTAGAGAGCATCCGGCCAACCTGGATTACCGACAGAGTTTTCAAAAAGTATTGATGTCAACGTTGACATACCCCCGGTCTGCGCTTGTAATCTGTTGTTTAGCAGTTTTTTCACGCAAGGAAGGTCAACGATGACACTCATAAAAATCCGGGGTCGCCAGAGGATCGTGGCAGGCACGATCGCTGTGGTGGCAATGCTGGGAGCTCTCTGGTCTCCGAGTGCGGCTGGGGCCACGTCCAGCACTAGCGCGACCGCGGGGAGCGACCCGGGTTGGACAGCCACTGCGACCTCATCGAAAGCTTCCACCGGCTTCGTGGCTCGTCGAGGTAGCAAACTGGAACTCAACGGCAAGCCCTTCGAGTTCGCGGGAACGAACAATTACTACCTTGGCTACAAGTCACGGGCGATGGCCGACAGCGTGCTCGACGACGCTCAGGCGGCCCGGTTCGACGTGATGCGAACCTGGGGATTCCAGGACTTTCAGAACCCGGACGGCTCCGGTTCGGTGCAGTCGAGCTTCGAGGGGGTCTGGTACCAGGCATGGGACGCGGCGGCGGGACAGCCGAAGATCAATGACGGCGCAGACGGTCTTCAGAAGCTGGACTACGTGATCGCGGCTGCGAGTGCGCGCAACATCAAGTTGATCATTCCATTCGTCAACAATTGGAATGGGTTCGGCGGAATGGACCAGTACGTCCGCTGGGCTGGCGGCAGCACACACGCGCAGTTCTACACCGACCCCAGGATCCAGGGCTGGTTCAAGACGTACATCAGTACCCTGCTCAACCGCACCAACAGCATCACCGGTGTGAAATACAAGGATGATCCCACCATCATGTCGTGGGAGCTCGCGAACGAACCTCGATGCACCAGCGCTGGCGTATATCCCGATGGAAAGTGCGACACGACGACCATCACCAACTGGGCATCAACGATGAGTACCTACATCAAATCCATCGATAATCGCCATCTGCTCGCGGTGGGGGATGAGGGCGCATTCTGCCGAGCACCGGCGGACTGGACGCTCACGCAGAAATACGGGGCCTCGGGATACGGTCCCGGACTCGGCGAGGACTGCAAAGACGGTATCGATACGATCGCCCTGACTGCGCTGCCGAATATCGACATGATGTCGATGCACCTCTATCCGGACAACTGGAAAGAGAGCGTCGCCTGGGGTAACGGCTGGATCGAAGAGCATGCCGCTGCAGCGAAAAAGCTGGGAAAGCCCGTCTATCTCGGTGAGTTTGGCCTGCTCGACAAGAGCACCCGACTGCCGGTGTTCGCGCAGTGGCTCGAGACTGTTCGCTCGACCGGTGTCGCCGGTGCGCTGTATTGGATCCTGTCGTCAAAGCAGGATGATGGCACCCTGTACGCAGACTATGACGGCTTCACCGTGTACTGCCCGAGCCCGGTCTGCTCATTGATGACGACGCAGGCCGCCCTGGTGCCGAAGCCGGACAACCCGAGCATCCGTCAGACGATCATCGCGGATAACGACGCAGCCACCACACAAGTGGACACACCGGTGAGTGTGAATGTGCTGGCGAATGACATCTCGATCACGTTGGCGATTCGCGCGGCCAGCCTCGATCTCGACCCCGCGACGCCCGGTCGGCAGTTGTTCTTCGTCACTCCCGGTGGCGTCGCGACGATCGTCTCGGACGGCACCGTGAGGTTCGTGCCGACGGGGAAATTGGGAACCTTTGACGTGCCGTATTCGGTGAGTAACGGTGCACGAACGTCGATGGCTGCCCTAACGGTTACGGTCAAACCGGTTCCGGGCGCACCGGTAGTGCTCGAGTCCTGGGAGAACGGGCTGAACGGCTGGGCCGCAGCCAACTGGCAGGCCAATCCCGGGTCGGTAGCGCTGACGACGAACGGTGTGACGGATGGCGCCAACGCACTCGAGATTATCGCTCTCGGATCGGGAGCGTGGTTTGGTTCCGGGTCATTCACTCCGCCACTCGACCTGTCGACTCGCTCCTCGGTTTCCTTCGCACTCAAGACCGGCGCTGCGGGGAGCTCGATTGCTCTCGCTGTGCGAAGCGGGGATGCCTACACCTGGTGCCAATCACCGTTCGTCTATGTTGCGCCCAACACCACCGAGACGCACAGCATCGACCTGTCAACGATGGGATGCGCCCAGGCCACGCTCACCGGCGTGCACGATGTGTTGCTGTTCTTCAACGCCGGCACCTTCGATATCGATCGGTTGACCCTGAGCTGACGTGCGCTCCGGTGAGGCGCCCAGAGCAGTAATGACGTCGCGGCCCGTCTCGTCGCGAATTTATTTCTATTTTGGCTTCGCCAGCTTTTGACGCCATGCCGAAAAGCTCTTGACAGAGCCGGCATGCGGTTCGGCGAGCCAGGACCACGGATGAAGCTCCGCAGTGCTTCCGGCGTATTTTTCAAAGCTCGGCACCGGCGCCCAGGTGATCGCGGCGGCGAGGCCTGGAGTGATCTGTCTCGGGTCCCCGAGGTGCACGATCACCTCGCGCCGCTGAGCCAGGTCTTGGAGTGTCTCAACAAAGAACACCAGTCGCTTGCTTGACAGGCGCAGTTTCTCCAGAGCCGGTTCGTCGAAGATAAAGACAGCGGGGAGCTGCGGATGCGCGAGGAGTGCCGGATCCGCATCGCCAAGCGATTCGACCGTGAGCAATACCGATTGCGGCGCTGCGCGTTTAACGACTGCTGTTGGGCCTCGGGTAGTCGCGAGATCGTCATCTCGAACGAGTCGCGGACTCGGTTCGGAAAGCGGGCGCGGAACCGAGTCCGGAGGAAAGTTTTGAATCGGGCAGTTGCGATTCAGGGGACACGCCGCACACAGCTGAGGCGCACGTTTTTCGACCTGCCAGCGCGCGAATCCGTAGGGTTTGCCGGAGCCTGCGCCCACCGTCCATTGCCACCCGAGCAGGTTGGCTGCGCGAGAGCCGTCGAGTAGGTGGCGATGAAAGTACTCCTGCCCGGCCATCCATCCTGCTCCGGACCGCACGGCATACTCCGAGGCAAGCCACATTCGAGTCTGGTTCACGAGCCAGCCATTCGTTTCCAGGCTCGAGAGCGCCCAATTGACGCAGGTCATTTCGCGCGGCCAAGCTTCTGGCGCGAAATCTCCCGACCAGGGAACATCGAATCGCAAGTTGCGGTGCAGCTGCATACCAACTCGGGCATATAGATGTCGGGCGTACTCCTGCCAGAGCAGTTCGTCGCGGAATTTTGAGACATCCGCGGTCGGGCCTGCG
>JANYEI010000049.1 GCA_025363205.1 Frigoribacterium sp. | reverse complement strand
CGTGTCCCGCTGGAACACGGATGACCGTGCCGCCGCTCGCAAGGGCCTGGCTGTGGGGCTGGCCGCAGCCGCCTATGGCATCTCCTACGGGGCTCTGGCAGTAGCTGCCGGGCTCGATGTCTGGCAGACCTGCGTGATGAGCCTGCTCATGTTTACCGGCGGCTCGCAGTTCGCTCTCGTGGGAGTTATCGCCACCGGGGGAGTGGCTGCGGGGCCGGCGGCAATCGCGAGCGCCGCCATCCTCGGTATCCGCAACGGTGTCTACGGCATTCGCGTCGCTCCGATCATCGGCGCCGGCCGATGGCGCCGATTTGCGGCGGCCTGGGTGACCATCGACGAGTCTTCCGCGGTTGCCACCGCTCAGCCAACGCTTCGCAGCCAACGCATCGGATTCTGGGTGGCTGCGCTTTCGGTTTTTATCGGTTGGAACCTCACCTCTCTCGTCGGTGCGCTCATCGGTAATGCCCTGGGTGATGTACGCGTGTACGGTTTGGACGCTGCGGCCGCCGCCGCTTTCCTCGGCCTTCTGTGGCCCCGGCTGCGCCAGTTGCAGACGATCGCCGTTGCCGCCGCCGCCGCTGTGATCGCCGCGGCAACCACTCCGGTGCTGATCCCCGGCCTGCCAGTGCTCGTTGCGGGAATCGTCGCAATACTTGTGGGCGGATTCAACTGGTTCGCCAGTCCCGATCCGCAGCCCGAGCCTCCGGGGATTCCGACATGACCCTGTCCGCACCTGCCCGCGTACCTCGCGCGACAGATTCCGCTCATGACCGGTGCCCTCGCATGACCGGTGCCCTCTCATGACACTGTGGCTCATCGTGCTCATCGTGCTCATCGCGTCCTTGGCGTGCCTGTCGCTCAAGATCGCCGGGTACCTCGTGCCTGCGTCCCTCCTCGAGAAGCCCGCCCCGGCCCGGATCGCCAACCTACTGACTGTTGCCCTGCTCGCCGCACTGATCGCAGTGCAGACACTTGGTTCGGGAAACCGCATCGTCTTCGATGCGCGACTTCCCGCGCTGGCCGTAGCTGCCATCCTGCTCGCGCTGCGAGTGCCGTTTATCGTCGTTGTGATCGCGGCGGCAGCGGTGGCTGCCCTCATCCGAGCGGTCTTCTAGGGCGGAAAACCCCCGCTCAGCCATACTCGGCCCATACTCGGCCCGTATCGCGTGCTCCCATTCCCACGTCCACGCCCCGCCTAGGCACTGAGCAATCTCAGGTCGCGAAGGGCGGCACTCTTCGAGGGCATCAGACGTGGCCGCTGGTCCGCATCAACCTCCCGTGGCGGGATCAGCCAGAATCCCGCGTCATCTCGCACGATCTCCCAGCCGTTGTTGTGAACAAGCAGGTGGTGATACCGGCACAGCAGTACTCCGTCAAGGATGTTGGTCTCGCCATGATCCCGTTTCCAATGTTTTGCATGATGCGCCTCGCACCAACGGGGTGGCCGATCACAGTCCCCGAACATGCACCCGCCCTGCGCGGCGGCGAGCGCGATCCGTTGTCGTTGAGAATAGAGTCGCTGCTCGCGGCCGAGATCGAGGGGGCGCCCCGATTCGTCGAAGTCGAGCTGCACGGTGCCGGATTCGCAGGCAATGCGCTCCACAGTCTCGAGGGAGATCGGAATGTCGCATCCTTCGATACGTCCATGACCCTGCCTGGCCTCGAGTGCCGTTCTGGTGACCAGAACCCGCACCGCTGGCTGCCGGGAGCCGACGATGCGCCTGCTCTCGCCAGTCTCCGCGCTCACTGCAATCCGAAGTAATTGCGTAAAACAGTCGTGAGCGTACTGGTCCGTGGTTCGCTCATCGGACGAGATCCCCTCGGCCCAGGCCTTGTCGGCGTCATCAACGAAGCGCACGCCCCCGCGACGGGGCGACGTCAGCGTGTCGTAGACGTCGTCCCAGAAGGCGGCGGACTCGATGTCCGGGTCGATGATGTACCTCGAGAGCCCATTGGGCCGCCGCGTGCGACGCACAGACCGCTCCTCGAACGCCGCTCGCTCGCGATCAGCGATGCCGGCCTCGTCCAGATCGTCTCGCGCGCTTCGAGCACGGCGCAACAACTCGTCCGCATCGACCTGTGCTGCCTCGATCACAAGGAGGTGGGCTGCGCTCAGAAGATCATCAGGGGTCACCGCACCAGTACGTTCGGATGGTGAGCCGAGCCCGCTGCGGATCGCACGAGCGGCATCCACCGAGAGGCTTCCCGCCGCGACAGCCGCGCCGACCTCCCGAAACCATGGTTCGGCACTCGACACAGCCCCAACGTCTCCGGAGTCACGTGCCATCGTGCCCACCTGAACGAGGGCGGACGCATTGTGCGCCGTCGACTTGGTCTCGTGGCGAATTAGGGCCTCAGGAGTTCGAAAACCCTCTCGTTGGGCGAGCCCGGCATAACCGAGCTCGGGCCGGGACCGATGACCGATCTCGCCCGCAACAACCGCAGCGCTGGCTCCGATTCCGCTGGCGAGGTCAGAAAGCTCGCGTTGGATGCGGAGCAAATCGGAGTCGGAAAGAGTATTCACCAATCGAGAGCATCCCGCCACGAGACTAAGCGCTCGACGCGCGCCATCAAGCGATGCGTCGAATGACTCCTCCGGGGAGTGTTCGAACAAAGCTTCGTTTAATGGCATACCTCGAGTGTTTCAGAATCGAATACAGATCGAAAGCCTTCTGTCGAATCTGTGGACAAGGAGTTGGTCGGGGCGGTGTGGAGGAGAAGTCGGGTTCACACGAGAGCAGAGGCCACCGCGACACCCCTATCCCTCGAGGTCGTCGATCCCCGGCGTCCAGCTCAACCCGGGCTCGCCCCAGCCACTCTTCTTAACCGCCTTTGCCGCAGCCTTACCCGCCGCGTGATCGAGACGGTCCACGTAAAGCACGCCCTCGAGATGGTCGTATTCGTGCTGGAAGATACGGGCGAGCCATCCTTCCGCTCGAATCTCGAAGGGCTTCTGGTCAAGATCGACAGCCGTGAGGATGGCGAGTTCCGATCGCCGGAGCGGATACCGCTCGCCGGGCACCGAGAGGCAACCTTCGGATTCCTTTTCTTCATCTGCCGGTCCAATTGGCACCGGGCTCACCCACAGGATGGGGTTGATCGCGACGCCGCGCCAGGCGGTGTCGTCATCATCGGTCCAGTTGAATACGAAGAGGCGAAGCGGGATGTCGACCTGCGGCGCCGCGAGCCCCACGCCCGGTGCGGCTTCCATCGTCTCGAACATGTCGGCGACAAGGGTCGCCAGAGTGAGATCGAAGGACGTGACTTCGGATGCGCGGGCATGGAGCACGGGATTGCCCGTGATTTGAATCGGGAGGACGGCCATTCGCCAAGAATATCGGAGCGCCAGCGGGTA
>JANYEI010000126.1 GCA_025363205.1 Frigoribacterium sp. | reverse complement strand
AGCCGGCCGCACGATTTAGCTTGACAAATTGCGGGAAAACGCTATATTCCGAGAAAGCCCCTAGGCCAAACCGCTGGGCCTCGCCTGTCGGTCGTCTCCCCGGCGGTTGATGCCTCTGGGCATTCGTGTTTTCGTGAACAGGCAATCGGTACCTCAGACGACCCTAATGAGGAGTTTCGATGAAAACCAGGACAGAGTACGGCACGACGTTCCCCACCCGCTCCAAGTCGCGCAGCCGCAACGTCGGCGTCGCCGCCGCCATCGGTCTCTTCGCAGCCGGCAGCCTCATGGCTGCTGGCCCGGTCCATGCCGCTCAGACGACCGTCGATGCCGCGGGAACGGTGACTGTCGTCGCCCGCAACCTCGATAATCCTCGAGGCCTGGCCTTCGGCCCACACGGCGAGCTCTACATTGCCGAAGGAGGTCACGGCGGGAGCCTCTGCCTGGGCAATGGGCCAGAGGGGCCCCAGTGCGCCGGACTCACCAGCGGTATCAGCAAACTGGCACACGGTCAGCTCACCAAGGTGGTTGACGGCCTGATCTCGGTGGCATCGCCCACTGGTACTGCCGCTGAGGGCCTCGACGCGGTCTCCACCCAAGGCAATCGTATTTACGGTCAGGTGTCTTCCAGCAGCGCCCGCATCCCGGCAAGCACATCATCGGGGTCAGTCATCGACGCTGCAAGGGCTCAGCTTGGCCGGACTATCACCATCAACAACGACGGGTCATGGAATGTGCTGGCGAGCACTGGGGACGCCGACTACGCGTGGGCCGGGGACCACCGGGACCTGCAGCCTGACCAGTTCCCTGACGCGAATCCCAACGGTATAACCACCAGTGGCCGCACTCAGTACGTGGCCGACGCCGGCGCAAACCTTATTGCGCAGGTCGACAACCACGGGCACGTCTCGACGCTGGCTTACCTCCGCGTCCCCGACGGGTCGATCACGGATGCGGTGCCGACCTGCGTCACGAAAGCTCCGGACGGTTCCCTCTACGTCGGCGAGCTCCTCGGCGGATCCTACGCCCCGGGCAATGCCCGGGTGTGGCGTATTGCTGACGGCACGGCGACGGTCAAATGGACAGGCTTCACCGGCATACAAGGCTGTGGATTCGACGACGTAGGTAACTTTTACGCCACCGAGTTCCAGGTCAACGGCATGTTCGGGCCAGACCCCTCCGGCGCGGTCATCAAGGTGGCTCCAAACGGCGCCCGCACCACGCTCGGCACCGGCCAACTGTTCTTCCCTTCGGGGTTCGCCTACGACAACGGCGCGGTGTACGTCTCCAACTGGAGCATCATGCCCGCCAGCAACGGCCGCGGTCCAACCGGTCAGTTGGTGAGAATCTCTCTTGGCTGACGGCTAGCGCTATGCAGGCGCATCGGCCGGTGGACCAACATCGCCTGCCGACCGGTGCCCTATGGTGGCGTCAGTCCGGGTAGCGGGTCACGAGGTCACGTCTGCAAACAACCAAGTCAGTTGGGACTGCCCCCGAGTTCAGCGGCCGAAGTGTCGCTCCACCAGGCCCGTGGTGTGGGCCGCTTGCGGGTCAGGGATCGGGATTCGGTTGCGTTTGTCGCGGTGCGCCCCGCTCAGTCCGAGCCCGCGCATCAGGCGGTCGATGACGCAACGGGCAGAATTGGATCCTTCACGGAGCAACTGCAATCACACTGTCGGGGCCCATAAACGCCGCAATTCGCGGCATAAGTTCTGAGGATATTGCGATTGAGCTATCCATTACGGACTTCGCTCCATGACGCTGTGCGGGCTTTGGTCTCGTCGTAGGTGCTGGGAGCGATCCAGGATTCGCGATCCGTGCTCGGTGAGCACTCTGTGGATCGGCTCGACTCCCCACCTCAACCCGTCAACTGCGACCCGGTCTAGGTAATCCGCGATGAGCCTCACAAGTTCCGTTGTGACCGGTCGAGCTTGACCACGAAAAAACGCGCTAAAGCTTTGAGGATGTCGTCCGCCGACCTCAACTCACGAACCTCAGCAGGAAACTTTCGCGCCTCCATCGATTCCTCCGTCTCAGCAACCGCCTTCGGATTCCCCGCCGATTCCGCGGCCCGCGCCCGATCCCGGATCGTCTCCACCGATCCGACGCCGGGCTTCGACACGTCCGAGACCATCGTTTCCCACTCCGAGCTGTGATCCGAACTCGACTCCCGTGACCGTCCGTACTGCGCGCTTGAACCCAAGCAACTCCGGCGGACACCTCCGCGACCTATTCGATGACATAAATCCGCCCTTCCCAAGGTTCAGAGTCTCCGGAAACGCAGGAGATTTTTTTCGCCGACGGGCCGGCTGCCGAACGTGTCAGTCCTCATACGCCGCAGGGTGTTGTGCCCCCGCAATAATGGAAGTGGAATTCGCTCATTGATTGTGGCGAATGCCTGCTGATTGCCTCACCGACGACCTCCCCGTGTTCCCGTGATCGACCCGATTCATGGGCGGTAGTACAGGGAGGTGTGCGGACTGAGTAGCGAAACCATTCCATTGCTCGTACGAGGATCCGGACTGAAGTTGAGAGGCGGGCTGTGGGGCGAGTGCCTCGCGGAATTCCACGGCACGTTCGTACTGATTTCCTTCGGGGACGGGGTCGTCGCCATGGCTGTCGCTGCACTGCCCGGCTCAGGCCGGACGGCCGGCCCGACCATCTTCTTCCAGGGCGTGGGAGACTGACTGCTGATCGCCTGGGGCTGGGCATTCGCCGTCGCGTTCGCGGTCTACATCGCGGGAGGGGTGAGCGGGGCGCACCTGAACCCGGCCATCACCCTCGCCTTCGCTGTGCGGCGCGGGTTCGCCTGGTACAAGGTTCTGCCGTACGTGCCGTCGCAGGTGCTGGGCGCCTTCGTCGGAGCCGCGCTTGTGCTGCTCGTTTACAATGACGTGATCTCCGCGTTCGATGCCGCGAGCAAAGGCCCGAAGGTCAACAGTCACACGCTGGCCACGTTCTCCATCTTCGCGACTTTTCCTTCACCGTACTTCCGGGGCAATATGTGGGGTCCGCTGATCGACCAGATCGTCGGCACGATGTTCCTGGTCCTGATCGTGGTGGCGATCATCGACCTGCAGAACAGCGCGCCGTTAGCGAATATGGGGCCGCTGGTCATCGGCCTCGCCGTGGCGGCGATCGGTATCTCCTTCGGCGCCAATGCGGGATATGCGATCAATCCAGCCCGTGATCTCGGCCCGAGGCTTTTGGCCTGGGTTGGTGGATAGGGGGATCTTGCCATGCCAGGGAATCTCGCCGGGTCGTTCACCGCGTACCTGTGGGTGCCGATCATCGGACCGCTGATCGGCGCTGTCATCGGCGTGCTGGTCTACAATCTGTTCATCGGCGATATTATTCACGCCAGAAGTTCGCAGGTGCTTCCCGGCGGTGCCGCGCATGCACCTCATCCCGGCCCCACACACAGGAGCCGGAAACTCTTCAACGAAAGGCATAGTCATGGCAAAAAAGGAGCCTTCGACTCCGGACCGGGATCATCTCGAGGGGCGGTACACGGAGGCGGACCCGGAGACGGCGAATCCGCGGACGGTGCACGGCCAGTACACCGTGTCGGAGTCGCACGACGGACCGGACCCCGTTGAGCAGGGCCATTTCACGAACGTGGAGGGCCACGAACAGGACCGGGATACATCGGAGCGGGCCGGAAAGTTCACGCGAACCGAAGAACCTAAGCAGTAGATGAGTGATTCTGTATGGTCTTAGACGATGAGGGAGCAGTTTCTGGATGCTCCGATCAGTCAGACGTGCCAGATTGCGGCTGAGAGGGCGGGGAGCTTCGCTCCGAACTTTGCGTAGACGTCATCGATAATTCGGGCGCCGTGGTGTCGAGGCCGAATTGTCCCGTGAGGGTGTCGAACACGGGCTCGATCCACTGGCGGATGGGACTTAACCGAGTTCAGTCAACCGAGGAGATTTCGTCCAAGCGAGCTCGTGCACCCACGCCTTTATCGTCTCTCTGAAACGGAGCCTTTAGTTTTCTGATCTCAGCCAGCTCCTCGGTCGCGACACCACCAGGCTGGCCACCATCGACCTGGGAGTGCAAGACCCACCGGCGGACCGTTTCATGGTCGACACCGACTTGCCTGGCGACCGCAGTTCACGCCGCGGTCAACGACGGGTACTCGCCGAGGTAATCAGCCACCCAGCGCACCGCGCGGGCCCCGACCTAGGGCTCAATCTTCTTAGGCATGTGCTCATCCTTGCAACTCAAAAGGATGCGGCATTAAACCTGGGGCGCTTCAGCTTGATATCGCCCGGGACGCCATAAAGTCACCTCAATCGGACCACACCTCTAATTACTGGCCTCGCCATAATTGAAGGTTGTCGTGCACCCACCGTCAACCGTGACGATCGATCCGGTCATGAACGATGCTCCGTCTCCGGCGAGGAAGACAGCAACGTTCGCGACTTCGCTCGGCTGAGCCTGTCGGCCCAGCGGCTGCATGCTGGCCGCTTTTTCTCGGCGGGCCGAGGCGTCAACGAGCTCCTGAGGAGTGAGCAGAGCTGCGCGACGTCCCAGGCTGGTGTCGATGTAGCCGGGGCAGATTGCGTTGACACGAATCTGGTCGGGGCCGTAATCGACTGCAAGCTGACGAGTGAGATGGATGATTCCTGCCTTTGTTGCGCAGTACGCAGCAGATTTCGGCGCGGCCACCAGTCCGTAGGTGGACGCGATGTTGATAATTCGCCCGTCACGTTTCGCCAAAAAATAGGGGAGTGCGAATTTGCTGCATAAGAAAGTGCCGCGCAGGTTCACATCGAGAACGCGATCGAAGTCATCCGGGTCGATTTCATGAAGTCGAGCAGAGGGTCCGCCGATTCCGGCATTATTCACAAGGATGTCGATGCCGCCGAAAGTAGCGACCGTGTTCTCGATCAGGTTCTGGGCCTGCGCTGCCACCGAGATATCCGCTGGAACAAAGATTGCGGACCCACCCAGGGCGATGATTTCGCGAACGGTCCGTTCCCCGTCTTCGACCAGGACATCTGAGACCGCAACGCTCGCCCCCTCCTTGGCCAGGGCGAGGGCGATAGCGCGCCCAATACCATTTCCAGATCCAGTGACGACGGCAATTTTTCCGAGCAATGCTGACATGTTCTTCGCCTTTCGATTCGGTTACTTCGTTTTCGGGCTGGTCGCCAAAGCCGGTACGACGCGGTCAACGAATTCGCGAACGACCCGGTTGAATTTCTCGCTCTCCTCGGTCTGGGGTGAATGGCCCGATTCTTCGAAGATCACCAGCTCGGCGTTAGGCAGCAGCTGGGCGATGGTCTGCGCTGAACTGACTGGTGTGATCCAGTCTTCGCGACCCACCATGACCAGGGTGGGCGCCTGAACGGCACCTAACGAGCCGGTCAAGTCGTAGTTGGACCAGTTGTGTTGAAAACACCAGTTGTGGGACTCGTGGCGGTAGTAGCCTGCCTCGACAGCAGCGGCAGATTTCACCGGGTCGTACTCGAAGTCGTAGAGCGGGATCATTTCGGCCCAGCAGGCTTTCAGATCGGCATCGTCCCGAATGTTGCCGGACCAGTATCGGTTGAAGTTGTCCCAGTTGATTTCTACCCGATCCTGGTTCCGGGCGTTCTCGAAGGCGAGCTTGAGGTTACTGCCATCTGCTGACGTGTCGCGCAGGATCATCGCTGAAACGTTTTCGGGGTGCGCGACGGCGTACTCCATCGCGATAAATCCGCCGTAGGAGCCACCGGCGACAACGATTTGCTCGGCGCCGGCCCAGAGGCGGAGGCTGTCTACGTCCGCGGTCCACTGTTCGTGTGAGTAAGGCGGAATCCCGTCGCTCAGGCCGCAGCCGCGTGCATCGAACACGATGACGCGAAACCGGTCTGCCAACCCACCAAATGTTTCGCGCGGCTCAGACAGCGACCCGATCCCTCCTCCACCGTGGTGGGCGATAAGCACCGGGCCGTTTTCTGGCCCGAATGCCTCGACGTTGAGTCGACAACCGTTCACGACTAAGTCCATGGTTTCGTCCTATTCCTTGGGGGTAAGTGGCACAGTCGAGCGAACCGCTCAAGACTTAGAAAAGAGAGTGCCCGCCGTCGATGGAGAGCGTCTGCCCGCTCACCCAGCCGGCTTCCGGCGAGACGAAGAATCGCACCCCGCGAGCAATGTCTTCGGCTGAGCCGATTTTTCGCGTCGCAATTTGCGCGAGCATGGCCTGCTGGCCGTCGACGCCATAGCTTTCCCACTGGGCTTCGGTGGTGGGGTTCGACAGCACGAAACCGGGGGCGACACAGTTGACAGTGATTCCGAACTGGCCCAGCTCGTGGGCGAGCTGGCGTGTGAACGCGATCTGGGCGGACTTCGCTGCTGCGTACGCCTGAATTCCGGTTAGGCTCACGCTTCGCCCCGCGCCTGAAGAAATAGTGACGATCCGGCCGTACCCGTGCGTTTTCATCGAGCGGGCGGCTGCGCGGCTGCAGTTGAAGGTCGTTCGGAGGTTGGCGTCGAAGACTGCATCCCACGCATCATCTGTGACCTCGTCAATCGGAGTGTGGGTCTGGCCCACAACGCCACCGGCATTGTTGACCAAGATATCGATGGGTCCGACGCTGGCGAAGAAGCTTTCGGTGGCAGCTGCATCACTGAGGTCGACGGTATCCAGGTCGACCCTGTGAACGACTGCGCCAGCTTCGACAAGGTCGTCTGCGATGGCCCGCCCAATTCCCTGAGCAGTTCCGGTGACGATTGCGACCATGCCGTCTAGGTTCTTCACTTTTTGGATACTCCTCTGATCGGTGAATTCTGGCGGACGCTCCACTGTCGGCGCCCACAGCGTCGGCATCGTCACGATTGTGACGCCGTTCGCAGCGATAACGAAAATCTTTTCCGCCACTTTATTGATCTGCCCGAAATGCGCCATTGTTGCATTCGTAACAGCCAACGTGGGACGGAGATCACTGGGGTTCCGGAAGACGGCTCGAGCGAATCGGCGAACCCGGACAGGGGAAAAGAAAACCCCGGAAAACCGGGTCGGCGGGTCGGATTATTGGATCGGGTGGGTGCAGTGATCGCAGCCTAGCCCAAAACGAATCCTTCAAGTCAATGTTTCAAATGAAATAATTTATCGGAAAATATTACTTCCGTAATTTTCTTTACAGAAATGACTCATTCGCTATAAGTTAACGACAACTCTTCAGTCGTGACGTGGGCAGTGACGGACCGACAGGAGAAAACAGGCCGATCACAGCAAGAAATGGCGAAGAGAGAGAGGCAGTTGATGAACAAAAACCATCGGACTATCTTCATTAGTCTGGCTGCAGTAACCGCAATGCTTCTGACCGGATGCAGCAACGCGGCAGGTAGCACCACGGCAACACCAGGCGCACCCGTTGCGGGCGGCGACCTCAGGATCGCCCGCTCGAGCGACGCAATCTCGATGGACAGCACCTCGGCATCATTCGAGAACTATTCGATCGAGGTTTACCAGAACATCGGCGAGTCCCTCTTCACTGTCACCGACGACGGCAAGAGCGTCAAGCCCTGGCTAGCCAGTGGATACACGGTATCGAGCGACAACCTCACCTATACGATTGCGCTCCGCAAGGGCGTTCAGTTCTCGAACGGTCAGCTCGTCACGGCAAAGGACGTGAAGTTCTCGATCGACCAGGACACCAAGACTGCCGACACCGGCTGGGGTTTCATCAACGCAGCGATCGATCAAGTCACCGTTGTCGACGACGCCACGGTCACCGTCAAGTTGAAATACCCGTGGGCGCCGATCCTGGCCGACCTCTCGCTGTTCAGCAACGCGATCATCCCAGACAACTACGGTGGCAGAACTGCAACGCAGTTCTTCGATGCTCCTGTCGGTACCGGCCCTTTCAAGTGGGGCGAGTGGAAGAAGGGTCAGTACCTCAAGCTGGTCAAGAACCCGGAATACTGGCAGAAGGGCAAGCCGCTTCTGAATAGCGTGACCTACAGCGTGGTCCCCGACGCCAACACCCGCAAGCTTCAACTGCAGGGTGGCCAGATCGACATCGACAACACGCCGGACTGGGCGAGTTTCGCCTCGCTCAAGGCGAGCCCAGGGGTGAAGGTCTTCGCCTTCCCCTCGACCCAGATCGATTACGTCGCGATCAACCAACATCGCGCGCCATTCAGCGACATTCATGTTCGCCGTGCGATCGCATTTGCAATAGATCGCAAAGCACTGGTCAAGGCGGTGCTCTTCGGTAACGGCAGTGAAGCGAACTCGCTCATCCCGCCCGGAACGCCGTTCTACGACAAGAACGCCCCCGGTCCGACCTACGACGTGGCCAAGGCGAAAGCCGAGCTCGCAATGTCAACCCAACCGAACGGCTTCTCGACCTCGATTTTGATCCGGGCCGGCGACGCCAACCAGAGTTCGGTCGCTCAGATCATGCAGTCCGAGCTCAAGGCCATCGGTATCACAATGGAGATCAAGCAGCTCGACCCAACGGCCGCCAAGAAGGCTTCCCTCACCTCCGAGTTCGACATGAACCTCTCGGCTTGGACGATGGATATCCCGGACCCAGACGAGTGGACGACCTTCGCGACCGATCCCACAAGTGGCAACAACTCGGCGTTTACCTTCTACAACAACCCCGCCGTGAATGCACTCAACAAGAAGGCCCAGCAGGAAACTGACCCAGCTAAGCGTGAGGTCATCTACAAAGAGCTGCAGAAGATAACAGGTGATGACGCATTCTTCGCCTACCTGTACTACTCGCCGTATGCGTTCGCTACGACAGACAAGGTTGGCGGTTACCACGTGTCGCCGCTGCTCACCTTCCACCTCGAGAACGTCTATAAAACCAAATAGTTCGCCCCTGAGAAGGGCGGTCGCTTCGGCGGCCGCCCTTCTCCGAGCTGGAGGGAGTTCCGGATGCTGCATCGACTGAGTTTTATTCCTGGCCGACTGCTTCGAGCTGTCCCTGTCGTGCTCGGAGTCACCATCGTCGTATTCCTGATGGTGCACCTGCTGCCGGGAGATCCGGCAATCGCGATTCTGGGCGACAAGGGGACCCCTCAACGAATCGCTGCCCTGCGGGAACAGCTCGGCCTCAACCAGCCGCTCTGGCTGCAGTACTTCTCGTTTCTTGGCCGTCTTCTGCACGGCGATCTCGGCAACAGCCTGGTCAACCAACGCCCCGTCTCAGAGGTGCTCTTCCAGGCAATGCCGGTGACTCTCACCCTGCTGCTCTTCGCGCTGGTGATGGCGTTGGTGATCAGCATCCCGCTTGCCGGTATCGCGGCTACGCGACCGAACGGTGCCCGCGATCTCGGAGTTCGTCTCTTCACCCTGCTCGGTCAGGGAATGCCGCAGTTCTGGGTCGGAATCATGTTGATCTTGCTCGTCTCGGTTAACCTTCGGCTGTTTCCGGTCGGCGGATTTGGACTCACAGATTCCGACCACTTTTACTATCTTTTCCTGCCAGCGCTGACGCTGGCGATCTCGATGTCGCCCACCATTATCCGAAGCCTCCGGGCGTCAACGATCGCCTCCCTCGGGTCTGACTACGTCGCAACCGCGCGATCGAAGGGCAGCGGAGGTAGCGGGCTGTTCATTCACCACGTGCTGCGGAACGCGGCAATCCCGACTATCTCTGTCATCGGGGTCAACCTCGGTTACTTAGTCGGCGGCTCCATTGTCATCGAAAGGGTCTTCGCCATCCCCGGCCTCGGATCACTCATGCTCACAGCAATTTTTGCGCGTGACTTTACGACGATTCAGGCGGTGGCGCTCTTCATCGCTCTCTTCGTCATCGCGGTCGGAATTCTGACAGACGTCGTGTACACCCTTCTTGATCCGCGGGTCAACTTCAGCAATAAGGAACGAGCATGAGCACGCCCACTGCGCTGTTGTTCCGCGCCCAGGAAAAGCGTCGGAGTACGCGTACGCGCTCGCTCAAGGCTTGGTACCGCAACCCCTCGCTGGTTGCTGGCCTCATCGTGGTCGGGGCCCTGGTGCTGGTGGCGGTGCTTGCGCCGGTGATCGCGCCATTCGACCCAGTGAAGCAGGATCTGCAAAACTCGCTGTTGGCCCCCGGTGGGGCACACGTGCTCGGCACCGACAAATATGGGCGCGATGTACTGTCCCGGCTGATCTGGGGCGCCCAGGTCGACCTGCGGATCGGGTTTATGGCTGTGCTGATCCCCTTCGTGTTCGGCTCGGTCGTCGGCGCCCTCGCTGGCTATTTCGGCGGTTGGTTCGACTCGATCGTGATGCAGATCGTCGATATCTTCTTCGCTTTCCCGTTCTACGTCATGGTGATCGTTCTGGTCTTCGTACTCGGGGCCGGTGAGGTGAGTATCTATCTCGCCATTTCGGCAATCTCCTGGGTGGCCTACGCCAAAATCGTGCGGGGCGAGGTACTGGTAGCCAAGAAGCAGGATTACATCGTCGCTGCGCGTCTGGGAGGGATGTCGCACGGTCGGGTAATTGTGCGTCACATCGGCCCGAACGTCATGTCGCAAGCGATCATTTACGCCATGAGCGACATCGTTCTCGACATCATGGCGATCGTTACGCTCGGCTATCTCGGCCTCGGTGTCGCGCCACCCACCGCGGAGTGGGGAAGCATGATTCTCGACGGCCAGGAGTTCATCACCACCCAGTGGCAGCAAGCCACTATCCCTGGTCTGGTCATTGTGGTCACGAGTCTCGGGCTGTCCTGGATCGGTGATGGGTTATCTGATTTGCTCAGCCCGGAGAGAAGAAAATGACGACACCGGTTCCGCTCCTCAGCGTCAACAACCTCAGCCTCGGAGTCGTTCGGTCCGGTCATCGGCCCACCATGATCGTCGATGATGTGTCCTTCGCTGTCGCCAAGGGTGAGCGGTTTGGAATCGTTGGTGAATCCGGTTCCGGAAAATCACTGACCCTGCGCGCTATCGCGGGACTATTGCCGGTGGGAGTCGACGTTCTTTCGGGGTCGGTGAGCTACGAGGGGCGAGACCTGCTCAGCACCCCGCTGGCCGCCCGTCGCAGGCTGATGGGGCCCGAGATCGCGATGGTATTCCAGGAACCGATGACCGCGCTGAACCCGGTCATTCGGGTGGGCGACCAGATAGCGGAGGGCCCTCGACGGCACCTCGGACTGTCGCGTGCAGCCGCGATGGCCCTTGCTATTGAGATGATGGCGAAGACCGGTATCCCCGACCCGGCTAAGCGCGCTCGAGCGTTCCCGCACGAACTCTCTGGCGGGCTTCGGCAGCGCATCATGATCGCGATGGCGCTCTCGTGCAGGCCGAAACTGCTGCTGTGCGACGAGCCGACCACTGCGCTTGATGTGACCGTACAGCACCAGGTTCTTCGGCTCCTCGAGCAACTGTGCGATGACTTCGATGCCGCGCTGATTTTCGTGACCCACGACCTGGCGGTCGTCAACCAGACCTGTGACAACCTGGCCGTGATGTATGCGGGGCACATCGTGGAATCCGGACCGGTGAAAGACGTGTTCCGTGACCCGCGTCATCCGTACACCCGCGGGCTTCTCGACTCAGCCCCCGATTTCGATCAACCGGATCGGGAGCTCGTGCCGATTCCCGGCTTTCCCCCGAACCTCGCCGACCGGCCTCCCGGCTGTGCGTTTGCGCCTCGCTGCAGTCACGCGCAGTCGGGTTGCCTTGTCGCATCGCCTCCGCTGGTTCCGCTCGCACCGGGACGGTCCGCGGCCTGCTTCGAATCCGACTCAATCTTCCGACGGGTACCGGCATGACAACGTCCGCTGTGCTGAGAGTCAGCAACATCTCGAAGAGCTATCACGTTCCGAGCCCTATTCTGAGCAAGCTGCAGCCGGGTGCCCGACAGCGTGGTTCCCTCACGGCGCTCGACGGTATCGATCTCGAATTGCGGGCCGGCGAGATCCTGGCCTTGGTCGGCGAATCTGGTTCGGGTAAATCGACCCTAGCCAAGATCCTGGTCGGAAGCGTCGAGGCCTCTGCAGGGAAGCTCGACTATCGCGGACGTCCTGTGCCGGCCAAGCGCAGCCGCGATGCCACGCGGCGAATCCAGATGGTCTTTCAAGACCCCTACTCCTCGCTCAACCCGCGCATTACGGTCGGCGCGATTCTGGGAGAGCTTCTCAGGCTGCACAAGATCGTGCCGCGAAACCAGGTGCGGGCGGAAAGTATTCGCCTGCTCAACCTGGTGGGTATGGAAGAAGACGCGCTCGACGCCTACCCCAGCCAGTTCTCGGGGGGCCAGCGTCAACGTATCGCTATCGCGCGAGCCATCGCGGTGCGGCCGGACGTTCTCATCGCCGACGAACCGGTATCTGCCCTCGATGTGTCGGTGCAGGCCACTATTCTTGAGCTGTTCACGACGTTGCGCGCGGATCTGGGGCTCAGCATCCTGTTCGTGGCTCACAATCTTGCCGTGGTGCAGCACCTTAGTCAGCGCGTCGCCGTCATGTATCTGGGGCGCATCGTCGAGGTTGCCGAAACCGCTGAGCTTTTTGCGAATCCCCGACACCCGTACACGCGGGCACTGATCGACTCCATCCCGCGCATGTCGGAGTCGAGCGTGAATCTCGAGCTGGTGCTCGAGGGTGAGCCGCCCAGTCCGTACGACATTCCCGGTGGTTGCCGCTTTCACCCGCGCTGTCCGGTTGCTGTTTCGGCCTGCCGAGAGATTGATCCTGCGCTCACCGCGATAGCAGGTGACCACCAGAGCGCGTGTCTCCTCGCCAATGAATTGCCGCCTTTTTACTCCGCCACCACGTCTTAGTCACACGCTGTACATCTTTTTGAAGCCTAAAAGTAGGAGGAATTGTGAAGGTCTGGATCTCTTTCGATATGGAGGGCGTCGCCGGAATAGTCGACTGGGAGCAGTGTCGGCCGGGGAGCGGCGCACCGTACGCCCTGGGCTGTGCGCTTCTTCAGGATGAGGTCAACGCGGCGATCGAGGGCGCTCTGGCCGGTGGCGCGACCGAGATCGTTCTGAATGACTCGCACAGCACGATGGCGAATCTCGATCCCCGCAAGATCGCTGGAAATGCCCAATATATTTCCGGACGACATAAGCCCATGTACATGATGCAGGGGCTCGATGCCAGCTTCGATGCGATTTTCTTCGTCGGGTATCACGGATCGATCTCCGGGCAGCCGTCGACCCTGTCGCACACCTACAACCCAGAGGTGATTTCTGGCGCCAGGATCAATGGTCAATATGTGGGGGAGAGCGGGATCAACGCGCTTGTGGCCGATCATTTCGGGGTGCCGATCGCCCTGGTAACGGGTGATGCCGTCCTGCATGGAGAGACCCGAGCGTTTGCCCCGGGCGCGGTCGAAGTGGTGACGAAGGAGTCGATCACCAGGTTTAGCGCGAAGAATCTGCACCCCGCGATGTCCTGCGCTGCGATTCGGGCGGGCGCTGAGCTGGCGATCCGCCGAGTCGCCGAAGGCGCCGTAGCGACCCCAAACATCACCAGTCCTGCGGCGTTGGATCTCGACTTCCAAACGGCAGACATGGCCGAAGTGGCCACCTGGGCACGCGGAGCCGTGCGCATCAGTGACCGTGAGGTCCGAATAGAGGGAGAGAATTTGTTGAATATTTTCGAGTCATTCGTTGCTGTCAACTACATCACGCGTCAGGCCGGTGGCCGCTGATGTCTGACGCTGTCCAGCCTCCGATCAATGTCATTTCCCTCGATCCCTCAACGACCGGGTTTGCCCTGGTAATTCACGGCGGTGCGGGCGGTCAGATTCAGGAGCTGTCTCTCGACGAGCGCGGAAATTATTCTGCTGGCCTCGCCGGTGCCTACTTGGCAGGCGAGGCCGTCCTGGTAGCCGGCGGGAGCGCGCTCGATGCCGTCTGTGCGAGCGTCGAGTCGCTCGAAGACAACCCGCTGTTCAACTCGGGATTCGGAGCGGCGCTGACGGCAACGGGCAAGGCTGAATTGGATGCCTCAGTCATGACCGGAGCTGGCCGGGCCGGCGCAATCGCGGTGTCTCGCCACGTCAAAAACCCGATCGGTGCTGCACGTAAGGTGATGGAAGAAACCGAGCATGTTTTGCTGGTGTCCCCGAGCAAGGGGCTCATCGAAAGCTGGGGGCTCGAAACCGTCGAGCCGGACTACTTCGTCACAGAGGCACGCCTGTCCCAGCTCAGAAACGTCCAGTCGGAGCTGATGGCCGCTACGCGCCACGGCACCGTCGGGGCGGTCGCCGTCGATTCGCATGGCCACGTCGCGGCCGCGACATCCACCGGTGGAATGGTCAACCAGAGTGAAGGTCGGGTGGGAGACACCCCGGTGATCGGGGCAGGGAACTACGCAAGGGACGGCGTTGTTGCTGTCTCCTGCACCGGCGAGGGGGAGTCCTTCATCGAGGGGGTCGTTGCGCACGAGATTTCGGCTCGCATGCGCTATCTTGGCGTCACCGTCGCTGACGCGGTGAGTGGCACAATTGCGGACGAGCTCGGCAGTCGAGGGGCGAACGGTGGCATCATCGCCGTTGATCCGTCCGGCCGAGTTGTTGTCGCATACAATTCTGAGGCCATGTTCGCGGCATATCGCGTCGACGGTGCGTTGGTCACTCTGACCTGATCCGAACTGGCCGGGGAGCGATCTTTATCGCGCGGGTGAAACTCCCACCGCTCGGCCAACCGATTGCGTCCTGTTCGAGGGGAAACGATGATTCTGATTAAAGACGAGATCTTCGCAAGAATGGACGAACTCAGCGCGGCTATGAAAAGAGTGGCTCGGGTGCTGCTGGCTGACTATCCCAGCGCGGGACTCGTCTCAGCCTCGTCGCTCGCGTCGCTCGCCGGGACCAGCACTCCCACGGTGTTAAGGCTGGTGGAGCGACTGGGCCTCGGCAGCTATCCGGACTTCCAAAAGTCGCTTCGAGATGAGATCACCCATCAATCGAATAGCCCGGTCAGCCGTGCATCACACAGCACGGTTGACCGAGACGGCGGCTCATTCCTCGAGGCTGCGGCCCGCGATCGAATGGCCTTGATCGAGCGGATGTTGTCGATCGTGCCCCCGACCGAGTTCGACCAGGTCGTGGCGTTGTTGGCATCTTCGCCTCGCCACGTACTCATCTCGGGGGGCTACTTTTCGAAACAACTTGCGCAGACTCTGGCACTTCAGCTTGAGCAGATCATTCCGCACGTCGAATACGCGGATGACCCGCTCGGTCACGACACCCTGAAATACCTCGAGTTGCGGCGCGACTCCGTAGCGATCATCGTCGACCTTCGGCGGTACGAACTGTCGTCCAAGCGAGTTTCGGCGATGGCGAAGAAACAGAGCGCGACCGTAATCGTTATCACCGACGAAGAGCTTTCGCCGTGCGCCGAAGATGCCGACTTGGTGCTTCCGATCCCGGTCGGCGGGATTCCGTTCGATTCATTTGCTGCACTTGTCGTTTTAGCTGAGTGTCTCGTTGAGGCGGTTTTTCACAGCGTCGGCAAGAAGGGGTTGGAGCGCATGACCCAGTGGGAAAATGCCGTGCAGATTCACCGGACGTTCAAAGACACCAACGCCCCGTGACGCTAGTGCACTGCTGCAACCCGTCTCTCAAACTTCAGCATAGTTTCAACAAACGCAGCCGCTGAGAGCAACGCTTGGTCTGCCCCAAGCGGAGCCGCAAGTTGCAGCCCGATCGGTAATCCAGCGGAATTCCAACCGCAGGGAAGCACGATCGCCGGGTCACCGGTGACGTTGAAAACCCCGGAAAAGAGTCCCTCGGCCGCGCCTTCCGGCGTATCGATCGGAGGTGTGGTTGCCGGAGCTACAAAGGGAACGGCCGGCGTGAGAAGCACGTCGATTTGCGCGAAAATATCGGCGGCGGCAGGCAGTAGCCTCAGCCGTAGGGCGAGCGCATCGGCATAACGCTGCTCGCTAATCTCGGCGCCGCTACGCAGTAACCGGAGAGTTTCTGGTCCATAGTGATCCGGGTCAGAGCCGATTCGCACCCCATGAACCTGCCATGCCTCGTAGAGCAAGATGTCGTCAAAGGTCGTGGTGACGGCGTCGAGCGCCGAACCATCGAGTTCGATGACCAAGCATCCGGACTCAGTCAGCGTTGCAATCGCATGCCGGAGTGCGGCCGCGATCTCCGGGTCAAGAACTGCCACATCAAGCTGACCGGCAATGATGCCGACGCGAAGCGGGCCGGCCTCGGGATTCGGCGTTTCACCGCGCACTGCAGTAAAGACTTGACGCACCGCGGCGACGGTCGCCCCAAGGAAGCCAACATGGTCAAAGCTCGGCGCAAGTGGTTCAACCCCGACCAGCGACAGCGCTCCGTAGCTCGGTTTGAACCCGACGGTGGCGCAATAGTGCGCCGGGATGCGGATCGAGCCACCGGTGTCTGTGCCCAAGGCGACATCGCAGGCACCAACGCCGACCAGGGCCGCTGACCCTCCGCTCGAACCACCTGCTGTGCGGTTCAGGTCGAACGGGTTGAGCGCTTCCGGGACGTCAGGGTGCAGGGCCCCTGCGGCGTATTCCAGAAGTGAGGTGGCAACAAAAATGTCCGCACCGGCCGCGCGCAGTGCAGCAACAATGGGAGCATCCTTCCTCGCGGGCTGGGACCGCATGGCCTCGGGGTTACCGTTTCCTCGGGGATGTCCCGCTATATCAACAATATCTTTGACCGCGATAGCAATGCCGTGAAGCGGGCCGGCAGCAGCTCGGTGCGGGGCGGGAAATATCGAAACAACAGCATTCAGCGCTCGCCCCAACCGTTCGGTCCGCTCGTAGGTTGCCAGCAGATCGAGGTTGGTGATGTCTTTCGGGCGGTCGCCGCGCTCGATGGAGCGCACCATTTCGCTGACCTGAACCATTAGCGGGCCATCGAGACCACCGAGGATGAACGCGGCTCCTGGCTCGATGGTGCGAGGGGAGTCTCTCATCCGGCTAAGTGTTGCGTCGAGGTCGAGCGGGTTGAAGTAGTCGAATGCTTCCGCCCGGGTCGGACACTGCTCGAGAACTTCACGGGCGAGCGCGCGCATAAACGGTCGCCAATCGAGCGCTTCGAGGGTTGCTGCCGGCGACAGGCCCGATGTGGAGCCAGCAAGAAACACAGCCTGCTCGGCAGCAAACGACCAGAGGTAGCCGTGGATGTTGTGGGTCGGCTGGCCAAACGGCAGCGCGGCAGCGAGCGCCTCCACCCGCCCAGTGATCTCGGTGCTCGCGACTTCGCCCACGAACAGCGACCCTGTGCTTCTCTGAAGGATTCGCCCCGGACTGAGCTGTTCCGCGTTATTTGTGGCTAGCGCGGCGACAATTCGCTGGGTACCGAGGGCGGTCGTCACAAGTTCCGAGTGCAGTGTGGGATTAAGACAGACCAGATATCCGTCGGGGGCTAATCTCTCGCTTACTAGCTCGGCGATTGCCGCCGTGGAGTGGTCAGCGCCAGTAAGGACTACCACCCCGAGCGTCTTCGGCAAGTCGTCTGGCGATACTGCGCGAACCTGCACGGTGACCGTGCCGATCGGGCCCTCGATAGTGAGGCCTGATTCGTTAATGGCAGCTACCTGTGTAGCATCGCTGTCGCACAGCAAGACCTCATGACCGCTCCGAATGAGGTGGGCTGCGACGATGCAGCCAATTGCTCCGGTGCCGATGATCGTGAGCTTCATGGGGTTCTCCTCGGGCGATTTCGACGGCGCTACTACAGTCTGTCGTAGGCTGGCAGTGGAAGAAACCTCAGTATTGCGGCCGCCGCTGCTGATCCGGGGCTACGGGCTGGACCGCCGGCCGACACGGGTGCGGGTGAACACCTGAATGGTTGGGGTCTCAGCCGGTTTTGCACGGGATATTCGTCTCCGGCACCTTGACATCTCCTGTTTTCCGAGATGGGTGCCCGTCGAACGATTTTCCAAACATCTTCTGAATCGGCTCGGTGGGGCACGAAAGGGACGCGTTTGCCAGATACTCAAAGCCACGCCCCCGCTGATCTCCAGTCGTGGCTGCGCGCTTGAGGCTGCAGTCCCAAGTCGTCCCTCAGAGGAAGACTGAACTAGTCGAGCAGTGTGCGAGTGGGAAGCCACCGACCGACGCAGCCGTTTTAATCAAAGAGGCGATGCTGGTGCCCGAAATGATCGCCGCCTAGGTTGCAACTGCAGACCCTGCACGGTGAAGCGAAACCAGACCCCTACCGGGCAGGTAACCTCGGGCTGTCAGTGCGAAGATCACTCTTTTTACAATGTTTAGTGCGTTACTTGCATCCAAATGGAGCTGCCCGAAGGAAGTACTTCATAACGGGCAGAATCCCCTGCCCCAACGCAAGGAGAAGAAACGTGCGTAAGAAACTATTCATTGGTGCGCTGATCGGGGTCATTGCTGCTCTCGGTCTCGCGGCGCCAGCCCAGGCCTCCCCCACCTGGTTGCATCACGTGGACGCGAAGGTTTCGGTATTCCACGGTGTGCCGAACACACCGGTCAACGTGTTCGTCAATCACAAGGAGGTCCTCGCGAACTTTCAGCCTGGAAGCTTCGCTGGTCCGCTGTCGCTGAAGCCGGGCCGCTATACGGTCTCGATTACCGCGGCGTCGGCGACGGATGACACCCATCCGGTGATCGGGCCGGTAACTCTCACGTTCCTGCCTCGGGGCAACTATACGATCGCGGCTCACCTGACCGCGGCCGGGGTGCCGACAGCGACGTTGTTCAGGAACACAACCCTTCCCGTGAAGCACGGTGACGGGCGTGTGATCGTCCGTCACATCGCAGCGGCTCCGGCTGTCGACATCCTGGTCAACGGAAACCCGGCCATGCGGGGCCTCACGAATCCGCACCAAAGTATCGCGATCCTGCCATCGGCGACCTATGCGTTCGCAGTTGCGCTCGCAGGAACGACCGCCCCGGTGATCGGCCCGGCGAACGTGCCGGTACCGATGGGTAAAGACACGATCGTATACGCCTGGGGCAGTGCGACAGATGGCACTCTCGCCGTCGCGGTCCAGACAGTACCGCTTCGCTGGTAGGAGATCAACCAAATGACGGAGGGACCAAGTGCGGCCCACTGCAGCCTTCGGTCCCTCCGTTCTGGATCGCTCTAACGACCGACTCTCTATCGCTTCTTCCATCCCTTTGATTTTCGGACCACGAGGATTTCTGTGACCCCGATCTCGAGCACGTCTGCGAGTGACGACGGACAAGCAGCGATCATCGCCGCCTTCGCGGCGGGGGATCCCTCGGCGCTCGCGGAGCTTTATCATCGCTGGTCCGCGCTCGTTTACACCCTCGCGTTCCGTTCCCTTCACAACGTTTCCGATGCAGAAGACGTGACCCAGAAGGTTTTCGTCGACGCATGGAACGGACGACTTCGATATGACCCGACACGGGCACCCCTCGCCAGCTGGCTCGTGGGTATCACCCGTCACGCTATCGCGGACGCCCACCAGGGTCGCCAGCGCATCCGCCAGTTGCACGAGCAGCTGGCGAAGGCGGATTTTTTGGCCGACGCCGGACTAGAGATAGACCTGGCTGACAGGCTTTTGATCGCCGACGAGATCGCCCGACTCGAGCCTGACGCCCAGCGGGTGGTGCGCCTCGCCTTCTACGACGACCTCACTCACACCCAGATCTCCGAGCGGCTCGGCCTTCCGCTAGGTACCGTGAAAAGTCACATTCGACGTAGTCTCGACCGAATGCGCATCCATCTGGAGGTGTCCCGTGAATCACTCTGATCCCGAGACGCTCGCCCTCACCGCTCTGGGTGAGGGAGTCGCAACAGATGCCGACCTTACCCACCTGCTTGGCTGTGCGGAGTGTGCCAAGCAACTCCGTGAACTGAGACTCACAGCCGCATTCGCCAAACGTGCAATGAACGAGGTGGCCCTGTTGCTGCCCGACGAACGGGTCTGGCAGTCCATTTCAAACCAACTCGGCTTCGCGGCAGTGCCCACCCCGCCACTCGTCGCCTCCGGCCCGCCGGTACGTCTCGAGAGCCGAAGACATCGTCCGCGCGCACGGGTCATCCGATTTTTTCTCGTGGCCGCTCTTGTCGTGTTCTTTGGGGTGATCGGTTCAATCGCCGCTGTAACCAGCCAGTCGCCGCGCACCATTGCGATCGCGAGACTGCAGCCGCTGCCTGCGTGGGAGGGCGCATCCGGAACCGCGACCGTGCAGATACTGGCGAGCGGAGACCGCGTAGTCCACATCACCAGCGTGATGCCATCGCACCTGAGCGACGTTCACGAGGTCTGGCTGACGTCTTCGGAGTCTTCAGCCCCGCTGAGCCTGGGAACGCTCGACGGGCTGACCGGATCATTCAAGATTCCGGTCGGCGTCGATCTCGGCACCTACCGCTATGTCAGCGTCTCCGACCAGCCGACCGATCCCGGCGCCGGTCAAAAGCCCGCCTCGGTGATGCAGGGCATCCTGAGCTGAGGCCGCAATCCGAGTCGACAAGCGTGAGCATGCCACTTCGAGAAAACGTCTCGACCTCCATGAACAATGAACGCTACGCGTCCCCTCGCGGCCGACTTTGGTTTAGGCCGAAGTTGCCGTGGTTGTGAAGCGTGTAATCCCTGTGGTTGCGGGGATTTCATGAGTTTCGGGGGTGGTCGTTCTGCGTACTTCAGTCTGGTCGGGATGGGGCAGTTGATGAGTTCGAATACTCGGCGTTGGATGGTGGTCGGGGTCGCGAGAATCGGAATTGTAGGGGTCTGCGGGTCGGTGCTATCGCGGATGTCATTGCAGGTCAGCTTCGCGAGACGCTCGAGCAGCGTGGTGAAGCTGCGGACGGGTTCGCCATCCGTTTCGGTGCGGGTTGACGCTGTGAGTACGGCGCGGTCGAACGTTTTGCGGGCGCGACCGGAACGGCGGCATCTGGCTGGTGCTCGTAGGTGAAGGTCAGCGGTGCCCACTCGTTCCTCAGGTGCCAGACGAGGTAGGCGGCGAGCATGCAGATAACCATGTGAGCGCGAATCCGCATTTTGGCATCGATAGTCGTCTGCTTCTGGGCCAAGGCGAACTGCCCGTCCGCGACGCGCAAGGTCAATTGTTTGGCCATGTTGTGAAGGCCGAGGATCTTCTCGAAGCGAACCCCGCCCGCCGTGAGCCTGCCTGTGGTCACCGCGGCGGCGATAACCCCCAGGTCGGCCTCATCGAACAGGAACTGCTGCACCGACCCATCGGCGACAAGCCCAGCGATCGAGTTCGAGCGCAGCGCGGTCACCCAGCCGGGACCGCCCAACTCCCGCAGCTGACAGATCCGGGCAGAGGTGATGATGCCCCCGTCCCCAACCATGACCGTGTCGTCAACTGCGAACATCGATTTCATCTCGATCGCGATCTGCTCAAACGCAGTCGGATCGGTCGTGTTCCTGGCATTACCCGCACCTCGACCGGGCATCCTTTCGGGTCGGTCAGTAGCCCGTATTCGATCTATGACTGAGCCTTCTTCCTCTCCCGGGAATACCCGCGTGCTGCCAGCTCGAAGTGTGTCCAGGTCACGCATGATGAGGACAGGTTGAACGGGCCAACCGGTTCGGGTTGGCTTGCGGCCGGTAGTGCACGGCGGCGAGTTTCTTCTCAATGCTTTCTTACAGGTGGGTCAGCCAGTCCACCTTGGCGGTAGCGGCCCTGTTTTCAGTCGGCGTTAGGGCAAAGGCGAGTTTTCGGCCCGACCACGTATGCTCGTGCCTCCATCACCCTGTCACTCGAAGGACAATTCCATGAGCCGCTCACACGGCCGCGGCTGGCGGATGGCACTCGGCGCGGTGGTGATGTTCGCAGTTCTGGTCGCCCCCGCATCCGCCGCATCCCCCGCATCCGCCGCTGAAACAACGGGACCGTCGGAGACCTTTCGCGTCGACGTGCCATCGGCACCGGGATCTGCTGCGACCATCAGCCTGGACGTCGACCTGTACCTGCCAGCGACATCCCGACCCGCCCCGGCTGTGCTTCTTGCCCACGGATTCGGCGGATCCAAGCGTTCAGTCGCGAAAGATGCCGAGCGGATGCGCCGCGAGGGCTATGTCGTAATGGCGTACTCCGCACGCGGATTCGGTCGTTCCGGCGGACGGATCTCCCTCGACTCCCTCGACTACGAGGTCGCCGACGCGAAACGGCTTGTCGATGTGTTGGCCAGCCGCCCTGAGGTCGAGACGCGAGACGGCGACCCGGTCATCGGCGTCGTCGGAGCCTCCTACGGGGGCGCGCTCGCGCTCATTCTCGGCGCGACAGACCCGCGCATTGTCACGGTCGTCGCGGCCATCACCTGGAATGACCTCGCGCAAGCGCTTGTGCCCCAGTCGGCGGCAGCGGATGGCGCGGCGCCAGCGCCCGGCGTCTTCAAGCAGGCCTGGGCGACCCAGCTTTTCGGCGCAGCGGCATCGCCGTTCTATGGAGCCTGCGGGCGCTTCACCGCCGAGCTCTGCACCCTGTATACGAAACTCGTCGGTGGCGGACAGCTCGATGCCGCGGATCGCACGCTCCTCGAGGCATCCTCTCCCGCCTCGGTGCTCTCAGGCATGACCGCGCCAACACTGCTTCTGCAGGGCCGGCAGGACACGCTCTTCGGACTCGACCAATCCGACGCGAACGAGCGCGCGATCACCGCGGCGGGCGCACCGGTAACGGTGTCCTGGTTCGCCGGGGGGCACGACGGAGGCCAGACGGCCGGCACGGACGGCGTCGTAGACAAGTGGCTCTTCGCCCACCTGCGTGGCAGGTCCCCTCGACACGCTTCGTCAGAACCCTTCTCATTCACAGTGCCGACCTCGGCCCGCGGATTCGCCGAGACCCGCGTCGCCGCCCGGTATCCGGGACTGGATGGTGGCAGCCTCAGAACGCTGCCGCTGAATGGTCGCTTCGGCATCGTCGTAAATCCCCCGGGAGGGCTGCCTGCGACGATCTCGTCGCTGCCCGGAATCGGTGCGGTCGACTCGGTCATCGGGGGCACTGGGGGCAGCGGCAGCGGAATCGCCGGTCCTATCGCGCAACCCGCACAACAGGCGAAATTCGCCACCGGATCTATTAGCACTCCGTTTGTGCTCGCCGGCTCCCCGACCGTGACGGTCGACGTACGGCTGCCGCGCTTCCGCGGAGAGGTGCGTGATTCCTCGCGATCCGGTGCCCCGGTCGAGGTGCTGCTGTTCGCCCAGCTGCGGGTCTCCTCGGGAGACTCTGACATCGCGGTCGGTGGTGGTGTCGCGCCGATGCGCGTTTCCCTCCCCGCGGACGGCTCGGCGACCCGGGTGCGGTTGACCCTGCCGGCAACGACCTGGCGCTTCGAGCGCGGCGACAAAATCGCCCTCTCGCTGCGTACGACGGATGCGGGCTACCAGGGCTCCGCTACATCCGCGACCTTCGTCGTGAACACCGAGGGCGCCCTCTCCTTGCCAACGGTTGCCTCAGCGGACCCTGCCGTCGGTGGCGGTGCGCCGTCGGCGGCGGCGCTCATCGGCATCCCGATGGTTCTCTTGCTCGGCCTCATGCTCGCGGCGATCGCGGCGATCGCCGATCGACGCCGGGATCACCCAGGGCCAGTCGCTGGGCCACCAGCTGGGCGACCGGATGACGCGCCTCCGCTGGCGATCCGTGGCCTCACCAAGACCTATGGCGCCGGGTTCCGCGCGGTGGACGACCTCTCATTCACGGTGCAGCAGGGCCAGGTGCTCGGCCTTCTCGGCCCAAACGGGGCGGGCAAGACCACCGCGCTCCGTATGGTCACCGGACTGCTTCGACCCGACGCAGGCGAGATCGAGATCTTCGGCGAGAAGGTCTCCCCGGGATCCCGGGTGCTGACGAGGGTCGGCTGCTTCATCGAAGGGCCGGGCTTCCTTCCCCACCTCTCCGGCCGACGCAATCTCCAGCTGTTCTGGGCCGCGTCGGGGCGTCCTCGCGCGGACGCGCGCCTGGCCGAGGCGCTGGACATCGCCGACCTCGGCTCGGCGGTGAATCGACGCGTCGGCGGCTACAGCCAGGGCATGAAACAGCGCCTGGCCATCGCTCAGGCGATGCTCGGGATGCCAGAACTTCTCATCCTCGACGAGCCGACCAACGGACTCGACCCGCCCCAGATCTTCGCCCTGCGCGGGGTGCTCCGCCGTTACGCCGAGACCGGACGCACCGTGATCGTGTCGTCGCACCTCCTCGGCGAGGTCGAACAGACCTGCTCCGACGTCGTGGTGATGGCCCGCGGCCGCCTGCTCGCCGCGGGACCTGTCGCAGAACTCGCCGGAGAATCAAGCGAGCTCACCATCGAGGTGACGGATGTCGAGGCCGCCCTGCACGCCGTCCATCGACTCGATGGCGCTGAGGCGCTCATGACCGCCCCCGGTACCATCCGCGTGCTGCCGGCGGGGAACGGCCCGGAGGCCGTCGTGGCCGCGATCACGGAGAACGGGATCGGCATCCGCTCGGTCACCCGCGGGCGGCACCTCGAGGAGACCTTCCTCGAGATGGTGGGCACGGAAGGGATCATTTAATGAGCACGACAGATGTGCCGGCCTCGATCCCGGCTCCCGCTTCGGCGGCGACCTCGGCTGGCACGTCATCTCCGTGGAGCCCCGGCCCGATCCCCGGGACCGCCGCCTCGGTTCGCCGCACTATGCCGATCCGGATCGAATTTGCCCGGCAGATCAGCCAGTGGCGCGTCCGGGTCGTGCTCATCATCTTCGCTCTGCTTCCGGTGGTTGTGCGCCTCGCGTTCCTCATCGGTGGAGCCGGGGGTCCCGCGGCCGGAAGGACCGATCTCGCCGCGTTTGCGCAGGCAAGCGGCACGACGTTCACGGCGTTCATCCTCGTGATCACCGCCGGATTCCTGCTGACACTCGTCGTGGCACTGCTTTTCGGAGACATGATCGCTGGCGAGGCGTCGAGATCCACGCTGAAGTACCTGCTCACGATTCCCGTGGGGCGCACCCGACTGCTGTTCGTGAAGGTGCTGGTGTCTTGGACCGTTCTCGTGGTCGGCATCCTGCTGCTCACCGGCATGTCACTGCTGGTTGGAACGATCTCCTACGGTGGTGGCGGCATCCAGATCCCCGTCGGACCGCAGCTCGGGATGGGCGAATCCCTCCTGCGAATCCTGGCGGCGGTCGCGATCATCTGCCTCCACCTGTCATGGGCGGCGGCACTCGGAACGATGTTCACCGTTCTAGCGGAGGCCCCACTCGCGGCGGCGGGAGGGGTGGTGATCACCTCCATCCTGTCAAGCATCCTCGAGCGCATCCCGGATCTGGGGGAGGTGCGCCACTACCTCCCCACGTGGAACACGGATGCCTTCCGCGAGTTCTTCAACGCCCGCATCGACTACGCCCCGATCGCCGACTCCGTGCTGTCGGCCCTGATCTACGCCCTGCTCTCCACCACTGTGGCGGTCTTGTGGTTCCGCCGCAAGGACATCTCGAGCTGAACGCGGCGGACGTGCGTGGTGCGGCCGTGCCCGTACGTGATGGTCCTGTAGTTGCGAATTGTTGTTTCGGGTTTTTTTCTCGTGGAGCCAGTCCCGCACGTGGCTTGCGAGGTTGGCGTCTCGGCAGAGTCCTCGTTCGATTCGGGACAGGGTGGCAGGCCAGGTGTTGAAGTGTCCGGCGGCGTCTGGGAGGGTGATGTGAAGTTCCAGGCGCAGGGTGCGAAGGTCGGTGATTGAGGGCGCCGCGCATGATTTCATTTTTGGCCTTGCCCTGGGCAGCTCGTCGTGCCGTATATTCTCTCGTCCGAGTGTCGGTCGCGAGTCGTGCGACGTGAGACGTGAGACGTGGTGAATTGATCATCGGTCGGCTGACGAAGACGGCTCTCGCGCGGGACTTCGGCGTGAGCTGGGCAACCGTTTACGCCTACCTCCGCGGGGAGGCCGAAACTGAGCTGGAACAGGTACTGAGCACCCTGCCAGCCGATGAGCGCCCGTTGGCGTCCCTGGAAGACTACGACGCGCTTCTTCCGTTCCAAGCAGCAGAACCTGTGCCCGCGGAGCGAATCTGACGCCTTGTGCAGGTGAGTACGGACAGCTCGATACCAACACTCGTCTGCACAAGCCCCGTAAAGTCGGGCAACTTTATGCAGCCGAGTTCGGAAAATGACATCGACGGACGATCGCACCCAATCGTCAAGACGCCTCGTATCCGAAGGGTTGTGATGGACCGGGGGTGGCACGGAACCGAAAGCTGGCCGGGGGAGTTGTGGGCGGACTCACCCGCGCAGGAGACTTCGCCTGGCAGCTACCACGGGCATTTGCGTGACAATGGCGGCATCACCAGTTGATTGAATATCGTCAGCGGCGTGGAGAAGCATCCTTTGTGTGTCGCGTCAGTTCGACCATGGGAATGCCCAGGCAGGGATCCACGCCGCCGATAGGTAGGCAGCGGCTGATGCAATCAGCAGGACAATCGGACCGACGAAATCGATCGCGCGCCTTGATCGCGCGGAAAATACGGCGGTCAACATGATTGCCGCTGCGAGCAGCGCGATGGCGACGGTCGCAGGACGCGCTGCGGAAGCGCGGCCCGCCACGAAGCAATTGCGAGGACCCGGCATTGATAGCGCGCACACTTCTGGGCCGAACGGAACAGCCAGTATCCAAATAGATGTGATGCCGAGGATCGCGACCACGGCCGTTAGCGACAACGGCAAAAGCAAAAGCATCGTCAGCGGGCGATGCCCTTCTTTCGTCACGACGGTCATGGCTTTGATGCTAACAACGTGTGGCTTTCGGCAACCCCTTCACGATGCATCTGTGCCGTCACGCACATTGTCCTTTGCCGTGGGTGTGATGGATCCGCATACGCGTTGGGGGTCAGCAGCTGGTCCCATGCTTTTTGAGCCAGTGGAATTCCTCAACTGGCTCGCTCAACGAGAAGCTGACGGGTTTTGTATCCTCGGCGCCTCGAATCCCATGGGAAATGGGCCAGGTTGAAAGACGGCCAAGGTCTCAAACGGTTGTCGCGTAAGACGCACGCGGGATTCTATGCGGGCGGGTCATACGGACACGGCGACCATTCCGCAACCACGCTCACCGAGTCCAGCCTGCCAATTACTTTTCAACCTCTCCCGTGCGGGTCAGCGATACCGCTATTCTGCGACGGCAGGACACCTCCATTTTCCGACAAGAGCCATATTTCAGGGCCTTGAGACGACGCTGTTTTCGCCGGCGAAGATCGCGCCGCCGCTGCGCACGGTGTCGCGGATGAGGGTGGTCATCTCGTTCCGGCGAGAGCGCACGAGTTGAATCCACTCTGGTGGCGCATCGGATTCTGCGAAGTGAGTGGCGCCCCATTCGGCCATTGCTAGCAGGATCGGGATGAGATCGAGTCCTGTTTCGGTGAGCTCGTACAGGTCCTTTCGTCCATCATCAGGGTGGGGACGTCTGGTCAGAATCCCTTGCTCAACAAGACGGGCCAGTCGGTTCGAGAGAATGTTTCGGGCGATGCCTTCCCCAGAAGTGCGGAACTCACCAAACGTCTTCTTCCCGAAGTAGACAATGTCCCGCACGATCAGCAACGACCAGGTATCCCCAACCATTTCGAGTGTGTAGTTAATCGGACACGATGACCGCAGAACCGCGTTCTCATCGAGAACAGCACGTGGCGGCAGACCTTCTTGTTGCATAACACCGACAATCATGGTTTTGTTTTACTACCAATATCTACGGCGCCGCTCAGCGTAAAACTAGGAGTACATGGTGGATATGCGACTGGAACTGGTTCCGCTTCCTACGACGGATGTGGACCGCAGCAAGGCGTTTTATGTCGAACAGGTCGGGTTCGTTCTGGACCACGACGTCGAGCCAGGCAACGGGATGCGCATCGTGCAGCTCACCCCGCCCGGATCGGCGTGCTCGATCGTTATCGGTGTTGGTATCAGCGATCCTCAGGCCGCAACCGTTCAGGGTATCCACCTTGTCGTAGACGACATCGAGGCTGCGCGCCGAACACTCACCGGTCGCGGGGTAGTGGTCTCCGAGGTCGACGACATGGGCGGGGGCGTCCGGTACGCCTCCTTCACCGATCCCGACGGAAATTCCTGGGCACTCCAAGAAATCAGCCGCTGAGCTCCACCAACACAGGCTTGGCTCGTTTCCGGGCAACCGCGAGTCGCAGGCGAGGGCTTTCTACCTAGGGCTGCCAGGGGCGCGAGAACTCTTTTCCCACATCATCGTCTGACACCGGCTCACGGGCACCAGTCAAGAATTGAGTCAACAACCTGCCTTGTCCCGCAAGCCGTTGGCGGACTCAGTTGGTCGGCGGTTGGGTCGTGTGGCACCGGTTCTGTCGCGTTCGCCGTCCGGCTTGCGAGCGGTCGTGAGCGAGAGTAGAGACATGCCGATTGGGAAAAGTGACTTCGAGCTGAGTATGGATGAGCTGCGAGTTGTCGCCCGATACGCAGTGGAGAGCGCACAAGAAGTGCTTCCCCTGTTTGAGGAGGCCAAGTCGGAAGATTTGCGGCCGCGCTTGGCTATCGGGGCGGCGTGGTAGTTTGGGCACGGTGCCGCACGAACGAGCTTGCAGCGTGTGACTGCCTGGACACGCATCGCGCGGCGAAAGAAGTGGCTGGCACAGCCGGGGGGCATGCTGCCCGGGCTGCTGGCGATGCTGCCGCCGCCGCTTATCTGCACCCCCTGGCCAACGCCACGCAAGTCGCACACATCCTGCGCTTTGCGGCGAGTGCAGCGCGGGCAGCAGAACTGAGCGCGGGCGATGACCCAGCCGAAGGTGAGGCGCTGATCGAGCGGGCCCGCCGACGCGCAACACCCACTCTGATAGTTGTACTCAGCCGATATCCCCTCGCGCCAGCTGGCAAGGGTCGAGTCGCGTATCTCATGAAGGCACTGGACACCTCACTACGCCCGCCCCGCTGAAGGTTCCTCCGTCGGCAATTGTGCCGGGCGGGATCTGACGGAGATTCGTCGGCTGACCTACGCCTCATCGCCGATGTCACCGGTCGAGGTCTCACGAATCGCAGCCCATCTGGGGTGAGTTGCGAACTGTATGTTTTCAACTTGGGGTGTCTCCTGCATCACCTGGACCAGCATTTAGGAGGCACGCCCTAGACGACTCGCCACCTCGTGGCTCAGTCGCCGGACGACGCGCGTAAGACTATTTTCATCGGATACTCGACGAACGTCGGCTCGGGAGTTCCCGCAATCAGACGATTGATCGCTTCGTCTGCCATCGCTTGCACGGGCTGAACCATTGTTGTAAGTGGGGGCCAGTTGTATTTCGATTCCGTCGTACCGTCGAAAGAGACGACGGCGATATCCTCAGGAATGCGCAGGCCCGCCGCGTGGAAGGCAGCCGAAGCCGCGATCGCGAGTTGGTCAGAGGCGATGAACACCGCGGTGGGGCGGTCCGGTTCGCGTGCAAGTTCCATCGCGGCTTCATACCCGCCCGCCGAACTGAACTCGGCTCGGTACCGTCGGCCGAGTGGCAGGCCTGCTTCGGTTAGAGCCTCCATCCAGCCATGCTCACGCGGGTCGAGAGCGGGATTCGTTCCCCCGATGAATGCAATTTTTTTGTGACCTCGATTGATGAGATGCTCGGTGGCCTCCCTCGCGCCATCGAAGTAGTCGACTCCGATGGACATGAATTCTTCGGCACCTCTGAACTGATTAATCAGCACAATCGGGATGTTCAGCCGCACAATTAGCGCTGTTTCGGCCGGACTGAGCGTGTCTGCTAGAACAAGACCGTCGAACTGCTGGGACACAAGCCCTTTGAGGTGATTCGGTGCTGCCGAGCGGCGCACATCCGAGTTGATAACCAACAGACTGCGGCCACGGGCATGAGCGGCAAGGTCGACGGCGTAAACAAGTTCGCTGAAATAGGGATTGCGGATGTCGGGCACGATCATGCCGATCATGTCGACCTTGCCCCGGCTGAGAGCGCGAGCGGTCGCATTCGGACGATATCCGAGTAGGGCGACCGCATCCAGAACACGTTGCCGCGTGGCAGGGGCTACACGCTTTGGTCCGTCGTTGAGCACGTAACTCACCACGGCGCTGCTCACTCCCGCGTAGCGAGCGACATCGGTTCTGGTCACCGATTTCTGAGCCGTCATCGGTGGCTCCTTTCGAGCCAGGCGCGACTTTTCGCTGGCGATGAGGTCGTGCGGGGATATCTAGGAAGAATAGTGACAACTGTGTCTGTGAATCGTCAGGCTGGTCCGTTGCCGAGGTCTGGAATGGGAAGACGCTCCCCATCACGCTGAGCCGACTGATGGGCGATTATGCCAGGCAAAGTGAACCGTGCAGCGGTCCAGGCGTTAACCGGAGGAACGCGGGAATCATTGACGGCGCGGACGAAGTCATCGACGAGAAAGTGGTGGCTGCCCTCGTGGCCGTTGGGTAGCGCGCGAAGTTCGGGCGGGATCCGGTCTATGTCGTGCACACGCGCGTATCCCGAAACGAACGCATCGCGCAGTGCAGGGGCGATGTTCTTGAGCGAGGGATCATCGGGCAGGAGAGACGCTGAGGTTTCGACCTGGGCCGAGACGTCCTCAGCCCCGTCCTTCGTGTACCAATACGCCGCAGTAGCCACTTCTTCAAAGCTTCCCTCCGTACCGAAATAGCGAAATCGTGATTCTCGCAAGTGAGAGGGGTACCCGACTCGGCGAAACTCGTTAATTCTCATTGATCCGCCGGACAGTTCGAAGAGGGCTGTTGCGTTCGAGAAATCATTGCCGAACTGGCTGGTGGCCTTGTCAAAAACTCCGTCCCCCCGATGGTCTGCGACACCGATCGCGCTGACGGAAGTGGCCCTCGTATCCCATGCTCCGAGCACACCGCCGATGGAATGCGTCGGGTAATGCAGGGGGGGAAAGCTCGCTGTGCGCTTCCACTGAGCTCCGCCACTGTATTGGTAAGCCTCATAAAAGCCCAGATCCATATCGTGCACATAGTCGCCCTCCGCATAAAAGAGCCGGCCGAACGCACCCTCGGCTATTTTTCTTCGTGCGAATACCGTCGCGGGGTTGTAGTAGCTCGTCTCACCCATCATGTAGGTAAGTCCGGTCTCCTTGACGACCTCGAGGATCTCGCGGATTTCGTCCTCCGACATGGCCATCGGGACGGCGGAATAGACGTGCTTGCCTGCACGGAGGGCTTTGAGGACAAGGGGGCCGTGCGTCCAGCGTTGAGTAAAGATCGCTACAGCGTCGACAAGCGGCGATACCAATGCGTGTTCGAAGCTATCGAAGGTGCCACCGAGTCGAGCCAGCGACGCGAGGGTTTTGGCCCGGTCAGGAATGAGGTCGGTGACAAAAACCGAGCCGACTCCCGGATGGTGATCGAAGAGGGTTGCGAACTGTCCTGCGAACTGTCCCGCCCCGACGACTGCGAGTGAAAACGCCATGGTTAGTTTCCTGTCATCCTCTGCGACCCTCAAAATTGCGCCATCGAGGGCCGACCGCTCAAACCGTATTCCTAGGTGTGGATACTGGCAGCTAAATCTACTCGCGTCAATAAAAGAGAAATGGGTAATTTTCCATTCAAAACGGGCGGAATAGTTTCCCTTGCAATCCGTGGTCTATGCGCGTAGATTCACTCGCCAGTGGACGTGCAGTGAATCAAGGTCGAGCATTCGGGACGTGCAGTACGCCCAAAGAGAAACTCACAGTGGAGGATGACGATGAAGTCTTTATGGAAAGCGGCGGCAGCGCTGACAGCGATTGGACTCGTGCTCACCGGCTGCAGTGCGGGCGGTACCGGGGGCTCGGGCGGCGCAGCGAAGCTTGAATTCCAAACCGGCCTTGCCACGAGCGACCCGATCCTGAAAACGCTCACAACGATGACTCAGAAGTTCGAGAGCACACACAAGGATGTCTCAATCAACTTGGTGCCGATGACCAACACCTATGAGGCCGACATGAAGGTGCGGCTGGCCAGCAGCGATATCCCCGACATTTGGGCCACCCACGGATGGTCGCTGCTTCGTTATAGCGATTTCCTGGAACCCCTCAACAAGCGTTCATGGGCAAAGAACTTCAATCCAGCGCTCGCGCCGGCCATGGAGAACAAGAGCGGTGAGTTCTTCGCTCTTCCCGCCGACACGGATGTCGCGGGCATTGTCTACAACAAGAAGGTTCTGGCTGACGCGGGCATCGACCCAGCGACTCTCACCACCTGGGACGATTTCGCGGCGGCTGCGGCAAAGCTCAAGACAGCGGGAGTCACGCCCATCTCTGCTTCGGGCAAAGACAGCTGGTTCGCAGGAAATATTGCAGACTTCATCGCTTCGGGCGCCGTCAATAAATCTGAAAAGGCGGGGCTAATCAAAGGAGACTTCGCCTCTGGCGGGTACACGAAGGTGCTCGATTTAGTTCAGAGTTGGCAGAAAGCCGGTTATTTCAATGCCGACTTCTCTTCGGCAACTACAGATGACCTCACCCGGTCGCTCGCCCAAGGAAAAACGGCGTTTATTTTCGTGCAGAACTACGTTGTCGCCAGCGCCCTCGGCTTTGTGCCCGATGCCGAACTTGGCTACTTTCCTATTCCCAGCGCGAACGGTAAGCCGTATCTGGTGGGTGGCGAGGGACACGCTTATGGGGTTTCCAAGACGTCCAAGCACAAAGACCAAGCGTTGGAGTACATCGACTTCCTGGCCCAGCCAGACAATCTGGGCAAGCTCGCCAGTGCGATCGGCGGCATCCCCGGCCTCACTAACGCGAAGAGCGACCTTGGAGTGCTTCAGGCCAGCTATGAGAAATTCGTCAAGCCGGGCACCTTCCCGCTCGACCCGTACTTTGATCGGGTCTACCTGCCGAATGGCATGTGGGACACGATGGTCACGACTACGTCCGGAGTGGTGACGGGGCAGTCCGGCGTTACAGAGTCTGTTGGGCAGGTCAAAAAGCAGTTTGGAACGCTCTACGGACAGTAACAACTAATCTCGAACGGTCGCGGGGACCCGAACCCGCGGCCATTCGTCGCAATTATGAGGTGATAGCGGCTGAGCAGGGAGACGCGGATGACCGGGACAACCAAGGCAGCCATTCGCACGAAGGTCAGACGCCGGGCGGGCGCGCCGTTTGCAGCCAGAAGGATCAATCTCCTCTACTTGCCAGCGATCCTCCTCTTCCTGGGCTTTACGATCTATCCGCTGGTCAATGGCTTCATTCTCTCGCTGAGCAACTGGAACGGTTACAGCCCATCACGCAGTTTTATCGGCCTGGGCAACTACTTTCGCCTCGCGAGCGACCCGGTGTTCCACAACACCCTCATTAACACCTTCATTTATGGCTTCGGTAGCACGATCCTGCAGCAGGTTCTGGGGCTGTCACTTGCTCTGGCCCTCGACCGTGCAATTCGCGGTCGCAACGTGGCCCGCGCCATCATCTATTTGCCGGTACTAGTCTCACCCGTGGTGATGGGCACCATGTACTACCTTCTGTTCTCCTATGACAACGGCGGATTGAACGACATCGTTGTCGCGCTGGGCGGTTCCAAGATCGCGTGGCTGAGCCAGGCGGGAACCTCCGTGGCCATCATCGTGCTGGTGAACTCAGTGCAGTTTGTGGGCATCTCCATGGTGATCTACCTTGCAGGGCTTCAATCGATCCCCACGGTCTACTACGAAGCATCCCAGCTAGATGGTGCGGATGCCTGGCAGCAGTTCACGCAGATCACGGTGCCTTTGCTGCGGCCCGCCTTCGCGACGAGTGTCGTGCTGAACCTCATTGGTGGGCTGAAGCTCTTCGATGTCATCCAGGTTCTCACCGGAGGCGGTCCCGGATACGCGACAAACTCGGTTTCCACGTTGATCGGCAAGGCATACTTCGACAATCAGAGCGCCGGGTACGCCTCAGCCATGGGCATCGTTTTATTCATCATCATTGCGGTGCTGACGCTCATCTTCAATACGGTGCTGAATCGTCGCAGACTGGAGGGCCTGTGATGACTCGTCGTCTCGGCCGTTGGGCAATCGCACTGGGCCTTTTGATCATGGTGGTGGTGCAGCTGGTGCCGTTTTACGTGGCCCTCACCACGTCGCTCAAACCGCGCACGGATCTCAGCTCACAGTGGTTGTTCCCCACCTCCGGGCTCTATTTGGCGAACTTCCAGACTGCTATCACCGACGGGCACATTCTGCGGGCGATAGGCAATAGCGCTCTCATCACTGTTGTCAGCACGGCGATCATCTGTCTGCTGGGTGCTCTCACCGCGTATCCGTTGGCAAGACGCACCACGCTCGGCAACAGAGTCGTCTTCAGCGCAATCGTCGGACTCATCATGATCCCGCCGCTCAGCATTCTGGTGCCGCTCTACAGCCTGCTCAATCAGCTTGGTGGAATCAACACGTACTGGGGCGCCATTGTGATTATGGTGGTGACTCAATTGCCATTGAGTGTTTTCCTCTATGCGGCATTCATGAGGAGCCTGCCGATCGCCATCGAAGAGGCTGCCACCGTCGATGGGGCAAGCACGACCCAGACGCTGTTCCAGGTGGTTTTTCCGATGCTCAAGCCGGTGACGGCAACCGTCATAATTCTTACCAGTGTGTCTATCTGGAACGAGTATGCGTTGAGTGTCTTTGTGCTCCGCAGTCCCGATGTGCGAACCATCGCCCCCACCATCAGCACTTTTGTCGCGAGTCAGGGCAGCAACCTCGGCGCCGCTGCCGCCGCAGCTCTCATCTCGGTCGTTCCCGTCCTACTGGCCTACCTCGTGCTGCAGCGCTATTTCATCAAGGGTATGGTGGCGGGGGCAGAGAAATGAGGATCCACCCGTCGCGATACTGGAGAGCCCCTGCATGACCGTTCTAGTCTCATCCTGCCTCGGCTGGTTCGCTTCCTGCGCGATCGAGCCGACCCTGCGGTCTACGGTCTTGAGGTCGCGGTGCATATCGAGGCTTGGGAGGTACCGGGTGAGCCGGTGCCCTTCTCCGAGGCGGTCGTTCAGCAATTCGAAGAGTTCGCCATCGGCGCGCCGTGGGGCAAACCATGGGGTACGGTCTGATTTCACGCCACCGGCACGGTACCGGCGCACTGGACATCCCGTCAGGCGACCGGGTGGAGCTTGTTGTCGACCTCGGTTTCATTGACGGGATTCCGGGCTTTCAGGCGGAGGTGCTCATTTGGACTTCGGGCGGTGACGTTATCTCAGCGATCGAGCCGCTCAATCGGGCGGGCACTCTTGGTGCAGAACCGGGGCACAGCATTGAGCTGTAGATCGAGGCGACCAGCAACCCGGATATCGCACTGTTAATGCTGACTGAAAACAGGGCCAATAACGCCAGGGTGGGTTCTAGCCATCGGCGCAACACTGTCTGATTTTCTGACGATATTGTTTCATCGAAAAGCTTTGCGGGGGAGTGATTTCCGAGCACTTTACGGGGACGCATGTTGAGTTCATTCTCAACAGCGACGTGGTTCGCGCAGTTCGGGACAATCCGGTGTTGCGCTACTCAAACGTATTGGTGCCAAGCGTTGGTTGGTTGGCTGGCTCGCCTGTGCTCCACGCTTAGAGCGGGATTTCCCGTCCGAGGACAATCGTTCGGTCGCGGGGGAGTTCGATGATATCCACCGGATCTGGTGCCAGACGATCGATGGCGAGAAACAGCACTTGAGACCAGCGAAGCATTTTGCTGTTCCTGTTGTAGCGAGGAATCGGGGTCGAGATGAAGAATGTCGCCCGAGATGCGGCAAAGTCGGCGAGCGCAGCCTTATCGACAGATCGGGCTTCGGTGAGCAGTTCTGTCATGCGAGGGTGTTCTTGGAAACCAATTTTCGCAACAACTCGGATGACCCCCGATTGAAGGCTTTCCACGGTGATCCGGTGCTTGGATCCGGCTGTTGATGGAACGTCGACGGTTGACCAGCTCAACAAGATGGCGCGTTTTTGCAGCGCATGATTCTGAGTCACCATAGTAATGAGAGCTACCGGAACGATGGTCGAATTTCTGGTGATGAAAACAGCGTCTCCGGGAACGCGGTGAAGATCCCTCTGGGCGCCGGTGAGGATATTCTGCAACTCTCCGATGCCAACTTCGCCTTGTCGCCGTCCGGCCTTGATGCGTCGTTGCCCCACCCACCAGGTTGCCATCACGATGAAGACAAGTGATCCGATTGCCAAGGGCAACCAGCCACCGGAGGCTGCCTTGGGAAGGTTGGCCGTAAGGAACGCGAGGGCGATAAGGAGGATGCCGCCCACGACGACGATTGCCGGGGTCAGACGTTTCGAATGCGCCCAGAGCCACGCGAGATACACGATCGTCGTTATGGAGATGGTCGCTGTCACGGCGATCCCGTAGGCAGAAGCCAAAGACGCGGAACTTCTAAAACCAAGGGTGACTGCCAGCACAGCAATAGCGAGGATCACGTTCATTGCCGGAACGTAGATCTGACCCTCCTTTTCGGCGGAGGTGTGCACAACTCGTAGCGGCGGGAACAGGCCAAGACGCCAGGCTTGATGGATAACGGAATAGGTGCCAGAAATCACGGACTGTGAGGCGATAATTGTTGCGATTGTGGCGAGAACGACCATGGGCAATTGGGCCCAGGACGGTACCAACCCGAAAAAGGAAGACGCAGCACCAGCGGGGTGTCGAACGGCAAGGGAGGCCTGGCCGAGGTAATTCAACACGAGGGCAGGGAAGACCACGAAGAGCCACGCTCGCGTGATTGCTTTTCGGCCGAAGTGACCTAAATCTGCGTAGAGCGCTTCGGCGCCGGTTACGGCGAGCACGATCGCGCCGAGGGCAAAGAATGCTATGCGAGGCTGATTCACGAAGAACAGAATCACCCAATGGGGGGATAACGCTTGTAGAACTGCCGGATGCTGAACAATCGACCCAACGCCGGTCACGGCAAGGACGACAAACCATAGCAACATGATCGGCCCGAAAAGCCGGCCGATCGTTTTCGTTCCAAAGCGCTGGAGGGCAAACACTCCCACCAGGATGACCAAGGCGATCGGAACAACCAGCGACGAGAGCTCGGGCCGGATGACTTCCAGACCCTCGACGGCTGACAAAACGGAGATTGCCGGAGTAATTACGCTGTCGCCAAGGAACATGGCCGCGCCGAACATCGCAACTACAGTCAAAACCCCGAGGGTTCGGGCTTTCAGGGTGCTGCGCCGGAGTAGCCCGAATAGAGCCAACAGTCCGCCCTCGCCCCGATTGTCGGCACGCATCAGAAACCGTACGTACAGCACAGTGACCACCAGCGTCAACGAGTAGATAATGGTCGCTGTCGAGCCATAGACGTACTCGGACGACGGCCCCGACGCAGGGGAGCCGCTGGCCCCGAACGTGGTCGATGCTGCATAAAGAGGACTCGTCCCGATATCACCGAAAACAATTCCCATAGCCGCGATCACAGGCCCAATGGCGAGTGTCGAGCTACGAACACTTGAATTTTCAGATTTCATCAGGATTTCCTCTATGCACAACGGGTCGCCGTAGCCTAACCGAGGTCGCTGCCAACATCCCCCTCTTGGATTCTTTCGATGATGGGAGTAACACTCCGGCTGTAGCCAGGCGAAAGCGAACTGCACACAGGTTGACCGACCCTACTGACGATTGCGTCGCAGCCGGTGGAAGCCTCCACCTAGGCGCCACGGATGAGCTCCTGGGAAACAGATCCCTGCTTCAATATCGGTCAGTTTCACCCAGCGTGGCAAGCAGGATTCTCAAGATCCCGAAGAACTTCGCCACCCGGGCGATCGGGCCTCGCGTTCCGTGCGGCCACCTCGCGGGTTAGCGTGAAGCGATGTCGTAGGAGCCGATGACGGTGAGCATTCGCAGCTTTGCGGCACTGTCGGTGCCGGGGGTGGCGGTGAACACCAGAAGTGTTTGCAGCTGGTCGGGGTCGACGGCCATCTGACAGTAGAGAGTGGGGCCTCCCACTTCCGGATGCTGGAACCGTTTTTCCTCGGAGTAGCGAACCCCGATTTCGACGGCATCCCACAGGCGAGCAAAATCTGTACTCTGCTTCCGGAGTTGGCGAACCATCGACTCTGTAGCAGTGGAACCGAGCCGGGCGGTCCCGGCGCGAAGCAGGGACACCTGCACCCTGCCCTGGCTTTCCTGCTCTGCCGGGGGATAGAGGGACCGCGAGTTGGGGTCGGTGAACCAACGGTAGACGGCGCTTCGAGACAGCCCGGTGTGACGGGTCTCGTCGCCGAAGAGGGCGAGGGCGGTGGCGTTCTGGGCGAGTGTTTCACCAAGAGGCCCCATGACCTGGGCAGGGCTGTCGGTGAGGCTGTCAAGAATCCGCATCAGGCCCGGACTGACATGGATGCTGGACCCGGGGTGGGCAGGCGGTTGATGGCCGGCCAAGAGAAGCAGGTGGTCCCGTTCGGCGAACGTCAGGCGGAGACCGCGGGCGACGGCG
>JANYEI010000264.1 GCA_025363205.1 Frigoribacterium sp. | reverse complement strand
GTTGATCGTCTTGCCATTGGACTGCGGCTCTGGCGTGAACTCGAGCACCCGACCGACGACGATCGGACCGCTGAGGCCGAAGCCGTGAATCGTCTCTTCCTCGAAGCCGACGCTCACGAGCGCGGCATGCACGTCTTCCGGTATGACGTCGAGGGGCACGTCGACGAACTCCCGGAGCCAGGAGATGGGTACGCGCATCAGATCACCATTCCGAACTGCTGAGAGAAGCGGATGTCGCCCTCGACCATGTCTCGCATGTCGGTGAGCTCGTTGCGGAACATGAGCGTGCGCTCGATGCCCATGCCGAAGGCGAAGCCCTGATACTCGTCTGGGTCGATGCCGGCCGCGCGCAGCACGTTGCGATTGACCATGCCGCAGCCACCCCACTCCACCCAGCGTGCCCCACCCTTGGCGTTCGGCTGCCAGACATCCATTTCGGCGCTCGGCTCCGTAAAGGGGAAGTAGTTGGGGCGCAGTCGGATCTTCGCCTCATCACCGAACATGATGCGGGCGAAGTGCTCTAGGGTGCCGCGCAGGTGCGCCATGGTGAGGCCCCGGTCGATGGCGATTCCTTCGACCTGGTGGAACACCGGCGTGTGGGTCGCATCGAGCTCGTCGGTGCGGAACACCTTGCCTGGCGAGATCACGTAGACGGGCAGCTCACGGGTGAGCAGCGATCGAATCTGCACCGGGCTGGTCTGGGTGCGCAAGACAAGGTGAGACTCGATGGGATCGATGAAGATGGTGTCCTGCATGGCGCGGGCCGGGTGATCCTCGTCGAAGTTGAGCGCGTCGAAGTTGAACCACTCGTTCTCGAGCTCCGGCCCCTCGGCCATCTCCCAGCCCATTCCGACGAAGACATCGGCGATGTACTCCTGCAACAGGTTGAGTGGATGTCGCGCGCCAGGGGTCCAGCGTGATGACAGTGCCGTGACATCCACCGTCTCCGCGGCGAGGCGTGCGGTTTCCTCGGCCGCGAAGAGTTCGGCCTCGCGCGCGGTGAAAGCCTGGTTGGCGCGGCCGCGCGCCTGGCCGACGAGCTTTCCGAAGGCGGCCTTATCGGCCGGAGCGACATCCCGCAGGGTCGCATTCAGCTTCGCCAGAGGGGAGGACTCCCCGAGGTGCCCGGCCTTGACTAGCGTGAGGCCGGCGGTGTCTGACACGGCGGAAATCGCGGCGAGGGCGGCATCAACCGCTGCGGACACTGTGGTCTCAGAGATCACGGGAGTGGGCTGCGCGGTGGGATCTGACACGAGTCACAAGCTTATCGGCTGGGTCTCGACTATCGTGCCGGGCGCCGCCGAGCAAGCCGCCGGGCGAAAGCAGACACCGAGAGGTTGACGCCCAAGTAGATGACAAGAGTGATGATGTAGAGCGAGAATTTATAGCGATCCCCGTGAAAGGCAAGCATCTCCGTCATCGTGGTGCGAATGATCTCGCTGTATCCAACGATGTAGCCAAGGCTCGTGTCCTTGAGAAGGACGACGAGCTGGGCGACGATCACGGGCAGCATCTGCCGAAATGCTTGCGGATACTCGATGAACGACTTGGTCTGCAGTCGGGTGAGGCCGAGGCTCAGTCCCGCTTCCTGCTGCCCGCGTGGCAGGGATGCGATGCCAGCGCGCAGAATCTCACCGATGATCGCTCCGTTATAGACGGCGAGCCCGAGGACAACAGCCCAGAAGGTGCCAAAGGAACTCACCAACAGAATGAACAGCATGATCAGCAGCACCGGCATGCCGCGGAAGAACTCGAGCACGACGGTGGCCGGGATGCGCACCCAGGGGAAGACGGATGTGCGCAGCAGGGAGAATGCGACACCGACAGCGAGCGCCAGGACGGATGCCACTGCGGCAGCCTCGAGGGTGGCAAGCACTCCAAGGCCGATGTCACGCCAGACCCGAGGATCCGAGAAGATGTCCCAGCGACTGGGATCGAACGATCCTGGGAGCTTGATCCCCGACGACAGCCGCGGTGCGGCGAGAGTGAGGATCGCCCAGAACACGATTACCGCCACGACCACCAGGGCGATAATGGAGAAAATCAGGGATCTGCGCCGAGCCTTCGGCCCGGGAGAATCGAAGAGCACGTTGGAGCTCACCGGGCCACCACCCATCGCTTTTCCAGTCGCGACGAAACGATCCCGAGTGGGATCGTGATCACCAAATAGAAGAAGGCGACTCCGAACAGAATCGGGATGACGCTATCTCCGTTCGTGTTGGCGAGACCCTTACCTCTCTGGAAGAGTTCCGCAACAAAGAATCCGCCCGCCACAGAGGTGTTCTTGGCCAGTGCGACGAACACGTTCACCATGGGTGGGATGACCATCCGGAAGGCCTGGGGAAAGATGACGAGCGTCAGTGCCTGACCGAAGCCCATTCCCAGGCTTCGTGCGGCTTCCGCCTGCCCGATGGGGACGCCGTTCACCCCGGAGCGGAGGGCCTCTGCAACGAAGGGTGCAGTGTAGAGAGCGAGCGCGACACATGCGCTCGCAAAATAGGGAAGCCTCGGAGCGAGTTGGGGAAGCACGGAGACGAAGAAGATAAAAACGAGGGTGAGTGGGGTGTTGCGAAGCGCCTCGGTGTACACCACGGCCGCGCCCCGGAACCCCGCAACCGGAGAAATGCGCATCGCAGCAACGATGGTGCCGAGGATCATCGCCGAGATTCCTCCGATGAAAAACAGTGACAGAGTGACGCCGAATCCCTGCAGGTACAGCGGCAGGTTATCGATCACCGCATTCATGGTTCGTTCCCCTCGGGTGTGGTGCGAGCACGGGTGACGAGCCGCGCATGCGGCCCGTCACCCGTGCACTCAGGAAAGAGTTACAGCGCGTAGTTGTCTACGGTCGGCGGTATGACGTAGGGAAGCACCTTACCTGCGGTGTCTTCCCACGCCTTTTTATATCTGCCGTCCTTGTACGATTTCGTCAACACCTCATTGATGAAGGTGCGGAACCCGGTGTCATCGCGCTTGAGACCGATGCCGTAGGGCTCTTTCGTGAAGGGCTTGCCGGCGATCTTGAACTCGCCCTCGTTTTGTGCCGCGAGGCCGGCCAGGATCACATTGTCCGTGCTCATCGCCACGACCGCACCCGAGCGCAGCGGCTCGAGGCAGTTGGAGTAGATGTCGGTGAGGAGCGGCTTGGCACCGATCTCGGCGAGCTTTGCCGCGGGCGTCGAACCGGTAACGGAACACACCGGCTGCCCGACCAGGTCCTTGTCGGATTTGATAGTGGAGTTGTCGGCCTTCACGAGGATGGACTGGCCGGCCTGGTAGTACGGCCCGGCGAAGGAGACGACCGTTTTGCGCTTATCACTGATCGTGTAGGTCGCGATCACGAGGTCGACCTGTCCGGCTTCGATGAAGGGCTCACGGTTTGCCGACGCGGTCTCGACGAACTTGATCTTCGAGGCGGAGATACCGAGGCTCGCCGCAATGATCGTGCCGATCTGAACATCGAAGCCCACCGGTCCATCCGGTCCCTTGAGGCCGAACAACGGCTGGTCGAACTTGGTGCCGATGGTGATCGTGCCCGCCTTGGAAAGCTTCTCCATCGTGCTGCCGGCGGCGAAACTCGCCGCCGGCTTAGGGTCCGCAGCCGGCTTATCTGCTCCAGCGCATCCGGCAAGGATGAGTATGGATGCCGTGGCCATACCGACGACGGACAACATTCGCTTCTTCATGGATTCGAACCTCTCTCGTGCTGTGATGCGGGGTGCTACTAGTGGTTGAGGATCTTCGACAGAAAGTCCTGGGCGCGCGCGGTCTTCGGATTGGTGAAGAACTCCTCCGGAGTCGCTTCCTCTTCGATGCGTCCGGCGGCCATGAAGAGCACTCGGTCGGCTGCCTTGCGCGCAAAGCCCATTTCGTGGGTAACAACGACCATCGTCATGCCGTCCTTCGCGAGGCCGACCATGACATCAAGCACTTCGTTGATCATCTCGGGATCGAGGGCGCTTGTCGGCTCGTCCATGAGGATGAGCTTCGGCGTCATCGCGAGGGAGCGGGCGATGGCCACTCGTTGCTGCTGCCCACCGGAGAGTTGGGCGGGCATTTTGCCCGCCTGATCGGCGATGCCGACTCGGTCCAGCATCTCCATGCCTCGCTTATCGGCATCCGCCCTCGACATCTTGCGCACCTTGATCGGCGCGAGAGTGACGTTCTCGAGGATCGTTTTGTGCGCAAACAGGTTGAAGGACTGGAAGACCATGCCAACGTCGGCCCGGAGCTGGGCGAGTTCAGAGCCCTCTTGGGGCAACAGCTCACCGTCGATGGTGATCGAGCCACTATCGATGATCTCGAGGCGGTTGATCGCACGACAGAGAGTGGACTTGCCCGATCCGCTCGGCCCAATAACCACAACAACCTCGCCGCGGTTCACCACAGTGTTGATGTCGTTGAGCACGTGAAGTTCGCCGAAATGCTTGTTCACGTGGTCGATTACGACCAACGGCTCGCCCCGCACGACAGAGATGTTCGAGGTCGGGGGCTCGCTCGCGCTTGTCTCCATGTACCCCAATATAGGGTAGAACGTTGTTTCTACGCGTATTCACGCTGCGGGAGAGCGCACGACGACCAGCGCCTTCCGGGTGCTTTCGCCAGAAAACACTCGACAAACCACGCTCGGGAACGAAGGGTGAGCAGCGCCGCCGAAAACGACGATTTTTGACCGTGTCGGGGTCTTGAAGCGGACAGGCGGCGCCTTACTCGATCAGCGGCTACTCGATCAGCGTTCGCTGCGCGAAAGCGCTCTCGTAGAGGCAAACGGATGCAGCTGTCGCAAGATTCATCGACTCGGCATGGCCGTAGATCGGCACCATGATCGCGCGATCCGCCAGCGCAAAATGCTCGTCGGAGAGACCACGGGCCTCGTTACCGAACAGCCAGGCCGTTGGCTTTGCGAGGAGCCCCTCGACCCGCGCCGAGAGCAGATCGTCTCCTTTGATGTCTGCGGCGAGCACGGTGAGGCCAGCCGCATGCACCTTCTGCAACACGGCTTCCAGTTCCACCCCGACGGCGACCGGCAGGTGGAAGATGCTGCCGGTAGAGGCGCGCACGACTTTGGGATTGTAGAGATCGACGCTGCGGCCGGTGAGGATCACAGCGTCGGCGCCCGCAGCATCCGCGGCCCGGATGATCGTGCCCGCATTGCCGGGGTCACGCACTTCTTCGAGGATGGCAATCAGCTGTGGCTCGGAGGCGAGAATTTCTTTGAGCGAGGTGGGAAACTGGCGGCACACCGCGATAATCCCCTGGGGTGTCACGGTATCCGCCATCGCGTCGAGCACATGCTCGCTGACGAATTCCACCTCGATACCCGCATCTTCCGCATTGTGCGCGATGTCGGTGTAGCGGTCGAGGGCCGTCGGCGTTGCGAAGAGCTCCACAACGAGTTCGGGTCGGAAGGCGAGGGCTTCGGCGACTGCCTGCGGGCCCTCGAGAAGGAACTGGCCGCTTGCGGCCCGCCCTTCACGCTTCGCGAGTTTGGCAACGCCTCTGACTCGCGGCGAACGGGGATTATCTAGCACGGCACAAGTGTATTCTCGCGAGCTTGCTTCACCGTGAAGGTCGGATTCCCCGGCGCGTATATGACTGACGTTCGACTCCGCGCGCCCTCTCGGGAACGGGCTGGCGTAACGAAGGGCCCGACCGCCCAGAGGCGGCCGGGCCCTTCGATGAACAGACTGCGAGCTAGGCGAGCACCCTCGGGGCCGAGGTGTCGGCCGGGAGAGCGGCCTTCGCTGTGGCGACGAGAGCGGCGAAGGTCGCCGGCTCGGTTACGGCGAGGTCGGCGAGGATACGACGGTCGACGCCCACTCCGGCCAGGTTCAATCCCTGGATGAGCCGGTTGTAGGTGAGGCCATTCGCGCGCGACGCGGCGTTGATGCGCTGGATCCACAGGCGACGGAAGTCGCCCTTGCGAGCACGACGGTCGCGGTAGGCATAGACGAGGGAGTGAGTGACCTGCTCCTTGGCCTTGCGGTACAGACGCGAACGCTGGCCGCGGTAACCCTTGGCGCGCTCGAGGATGACCCGACGCTTCTTGTGGGCGTTGACGGCCCTCTTTACTCTTGCCATTTCCGTTTTCCTTTAGTTCTGGGGGTCGACGTTAGATGCCGAGAAGCTTTTTGATGGCCTTGACGTTTGCCGGAGCAATGACCTGGTCCTGGTTGAGGCGACGCTTGCGCTGCCCCGACTTGCTTTCCAGGTTGTGGCGCATGCCAGCCTGCTGCTTCATGATCTTGCCGCTGCCGGTGACCTTGAATCGCTTCTTGGTGCCGGAGTGCGTCTTCTGCTTGGGCATATCTCTCCTTGTTTGAGCCTTCGTTCGGCTCGTTTACTCGCCGGAACTAGTCCGACGTCACATCTGCTGGTGCAGTCTT